>NZ_JBLUPV010000008.1:95000-215765 GCF_048068075.1 Pseudomonas sp. NY15354 | reverse complement strand
TCTATAACCCTAAACGCCGACACAGCAGTGCTATGCAGCTGTCTCCAGTAGAGTATGAGAAACGCTATTTCCTGAGCTTGGAGAGTGTCTAGAAAACCAGGGGCGATTCAGCTTGGCCGTTTGTGATACCTTTATCTGGAAAACAAATCCTATATCCTTGGGGTAGCGCGGTATTAAGAAGAGTAATAGTATTCCTGACCCCTTCCACCATACCTAAACACTGCCCGGCGCCAACCATGTCGGTGTTCGGACCAACTTGTGCACCATCCATCACTCTGGCTACTTGCTGGCACTGAGCTAATAGTGCGTTTCCGTCTGCATTGGCTTCAGTGCCGGCCAGTGCACCTGCTAAAGCAATAGCGGTCCCGATTCTTGATTTCATCCCGCACCCCCGAGTCATGGTACAGCGATGATACGAATGTGCATGGCTGATTGCCATATGCATCAGCTATCAAGCTGCTAATCTGTGAAGCCCTGAGCTAGAGACACTGGACATGCTTACGCCGCTCCTCTGGAAGCACGGTTGGGCCGATGCCTATGCCGCTCGAAATGATCTGATCGCCATTGAGTTCTTGGAGCTGGTGGTGCGGCCATCGTTGGCGGCGCTAACTAACAAGCATCAGGAGTACGCAGCAAGTGATGATCCAGTGCTTTACGGCTTCGCTGCCATGGATCAGCTCGACCTGATAAACAAGACCGCCACAGCATTCTGCCTTTCGATCCAGGCTCTGTGGGAGCGGCAGCTTCGCACGTACCTGAGTAACTGTGTTAAGTGTGTGCCGATAGCCGATATTGATCCGCATCGCCTGCAGTCAGCTCAGTGGGGAGAGCGTATGGATGCCCTTTTCCTTGACGTTAGGGGAATCGACCTTCAATCCTTTAGCTCCTACGAAATGCTTACCGTGCTCCATCTTATGGCGAATGTTTGTCGCCATGGGGAAGGGCGTTCATCGAGGGAGTTGTTCGTGAAGTGGCCCCATCTCTGGCCGGATCAGGCAAGCGGTTCAGTACATGGCCTATTCGTATCAGAACACCTACTGGCGGGATTCGTGGATGCCGTTGTGCTGTTTTGGATGGATATGGAGCGATTAGGGTTGGAAAGCTTTAAGGGTGACAAGCCTACAGATCGAATTGCTTTCCTGAAGTGCCATGGTCAAGGGCGCTTGGACTCCATCAACCGTCTATTACTGGCATAACACCCAGCACCACGCCGCATATCACAGCGAAGGTAGAGCGTTTCGGTTCGGTCGGGGTATTATGGTGACGAACAGCAGGCAGGTCGACAGTGTGCCCCAGGCGATCATCATCACCGCGATCCAGCGCCGCGGGCCGAAGCGGTTGAGTGCCAGGTTGCTGGGCAGACCGCACAGCACGTAGCCAATGAAGAAGATCCCGGCACCCAGGCCGTAGACGGTCTCGCTGAACTTCAGGGCGTCGAGCATCTGCAGCTTGGCGAAGCCGACATTGACGCGGTCGAGGTAGTTGAACAGGTAGCAGATGAAGATGAAGGGAATCAGCCGCAAGGTGATACGCCGGTACAGCGCATCGCGGGTGATGTCTTTGCCTTGGTCAGGGGCGGGGCTGTGTGCCATGATCGGGTTCTCTTTTTTTATGGTTGTCGCGGCGTCGCCAGTTCCGGCGCTCGCCACGACGAGTCTCGGTGAGCGCGGCGCGGCTGTCTTTGTGCTTTTGCACAGCCTCTGGCTCGGCCTGCTGTGCCGGCGACCAAAGCCTATCACCCCAAGGACCCTTGAATGTTCGAACTGGACCACGACCTGGCGCAGGACATCGTCGACCGGGCGATGGCTATCCTGCCGTGCAACGTCAACGTCATGGACAGCCAGGGTTTGATCCTGGGCAGCGGTGAGCCGGAGCGTATCAACACCCGCCATGAGGGCGCACAACTGGTGCTGGCCAATGGGCGGATCGTCGAGCTGGATGTGGACGCCGCCAAGTGCCTCAAGGGCGTGCAGCCCGGGGTGAACCTGCCGCTGATGCTCGATGACCGCTTGATCGGCGTGCTGGGGCTCACGGGCGATCCGCACCAGCTGCGTACTTATGGCGAATTGGTGCGCATGACCGCCGAGATGCTCCTGGCTCAGCGCCATTTGCAGGTGGAGCAACAGTGGCGGCGTCAGCGCTGCGACGACCTGCTGGCGTTGTTGCTCGGTGGCGGCAGTGATTCCCCACGGTTGCTCGATGAAGCCCAGCAGCTAGGCCTCAAGCCCCAGCTGGCCCGAGTGCCGTGCCTATTCGAACTCGAACCCGGCCCCAGCGCGGAGACGTTGTCCGGTTGGTTGATGAGCCGCTTCCCCGACAGTTGGTGCGTCAGCCCGGCGCGGCATTCGTTGCTGTGGTGCCGGCCGGCCGGCGTCGCGCTGGATGAACAGCGCCTGGTCGAACGCCTGCAACGCCATGGCTGGCAGGTCGAGCGCCTGGCGCTGGGCAATGCGGCGCAGAGCCTTGAGCAATTGCGCCGTGGCTATCGGCGGGTGCGTGACCTGCTGGCGTACGGGCGCGAGGTCCTGCCCCAGGAGCGGCTGTTGAGCCTGTCTCGCTATCGCCTGCCTGCCTTGCTCTGGCGCCATCGCAACGATGACACGCTGGATGAACTGCTCGAGCCCTTGCAGCGCATTCGCGCCAAGGATGCCAGCGGGCAACTGTTGGCGACGCTGCGCGCCTGGTGCGCCCACGACGGGCAGAGCCAGGCCTGCGCCGATGCGCTGGGGATCCATCGCAACAGCCTGCGGTATCGCCTGGAGCGGATCGCCGAGGTGAGCGAGGTCGATCCGCTGCGCCTGGAAGGGATGCTCAGCCTGTACCTGGGGTTGCAACTGCTGCCGGCGCAGTGACCGGCTCCTTCCGAAAGGCATTCGCCCAAACAACACCTCAACGCTTTTGTGCATTCGACAGAGGCCGCGCTGCGCCACAACTGGCAGCATGCGGGGTATCTGGACAGGAGAATCCCCATGAAAGTCGTCATCGCCCCCGATTCGTTCAAGGACAGCCTCGACGCTGCCGGTGTCGCACGCGCCATCGGTGCGGGCCTGGCTGAAGTGTGGCCGAACGCCGAGCGGGTCGAATGCCCCATGGCCGATGGTGGCGAGGGGACCATGGACGCGATCCTGGCCGCCAGCCACGGCGAGTTGCGTCGTCAGGTGGTGCGCGGCCCGTTGGGACAGAGCGTCGAGGCCGGCTGGGGTTGGCTCGTGCACAGCCGCACGGCGATCATCGAAATGGCCCAGGCCAGCGGCCTGCAACTGGTGCCGACCGACCAGCGCGATGCCTGCCGCAGCAGCACCTGGGGCACCGGCGAGCTGATCGCCGCGGCGTTGGCCGCCGGTGCCACGCGCATCGTCCTGGCCATTGGCGGCAGCGCCACCAACGATGGCGGTAGCGGCATGCTGCGAGCGCTAGGCCTGCGTCTGCTGGATGCCGACGGCCAGGCACTGGAGGAGGGCGGGCTGGCCTTGGGTCAATTGGCCCGGATCGATGCCAGTGATCTGGACCCGCGCCTGGCGGAAGTTCAGGTGGAGGTGGCGGCCGATGTCGACAACCCCTTGTGCGGCCCCAATGGCGCGTCGGCGATCTTCGGCCCGCAGAAAGGGGCGAGCCCCGCGCAAGTGCAGGCGCTGGACCAGGCCCTGGGGCATTTTGCCGATCTGTGCGCGCAATTGCTGGGTGGGGATGTGCGTGAGTTTCCTGGGTGTGGTGCGGCAGGCGGCATGGGCTTTGCAGCCAAGGCCTTCATGGGGGCGCAGTTCCGCCCTGGGGTCGAGGTGGTGGCTGAGCTGGCAGGGCTCGACGCACTGGTGCAGGGGGCGGACCTGGTGATCACCGGGGAAGGGCGCTTCGATGCCCAGACCTTGCGCGGCAAGACCCCGATGGGCGTGGCCCGGGTGGCCAAGCGTCATGGTGTGCCGGTGGTGGTGTTGGCCGGGACCTTGGGGGAGGGTTACCAGCAGCTGTACGCCCATGGCATCGATGCGGCCTTCGCCCTGGCCAGTGGGCCGATGAGCCTGGAACAGGCGTGCGCGCAGGCAGCCCAGTTGCTCCAGGCGCGGGCCAGCGACATCGCCCGACTATGGCAGGTGGCGCGGGGCTGACCGCGGCGGTGCCGCGCTGCCCTTCCAAGGGGCAGCGGTGTGCTTGAGCATGCGCGATCCTTGTGGGGTTTACCCGCGACGCAGGCGACGCGGTGCCTGGCACCGGCTCTGCCGGTGTTCGCGGGTGAACCCGCTCCCACAGGTTTTGTGTAAGGCTCGAAACCAGCATCGCATCTATCGGCGCTGGCCATAGCCTGCTGGGCATGCGCGGTCATTGTAGGAGCGGCTTTAGCCGCGAAGCAGGCGACGCGGGGTGCCCAGACGCACATGATGCCGTCAGAGGTGACAACAGGCGCTCTCCCGGGCGCCGCTGAAGGGTGGGTACTCCAGCAATTGGGCTGGCGAAAGTGGCCGGCTGAAGTGGTAGCCCTGGGCGGTGTCGCATCCGGCGAGCTTCAGGCATACCACCTGTTCGCGGGTCTCCACGCCCTCGGCGATCACCTCCAGGCCCAGACGTTTTGCCAGAATGATCGTGGACGAGACGATCGGGCTGTCGTCGTGGCTATTGCACAAGGGGGCGATCAACGCCCGGTCGATCTTGAGCTTGGTCAGCGGCAACGATTGCAGATGGGCAAAGCCGGCATAGCCTCGGCCGAAGTCGTCCAGGCTGATACCCAGACCGGCGCGGCGCAGACGGTGCAGGTGCTCCAACGCGGTGCCTTCGGGGTCGAGCACGGTGGTTTCGGTGATTTCCAGCTCCAGCTGGTGCGCGTCGATGATATGGTCACGCAGCTCAGCCAGCAGGCGCTCGCTGAAGTCCGTCTGGCGCAGTTGCAGGGCCGAGACATTGACCGCCAGCCGAGCATCTCGGCCTTGTGCCCGCCACCGGGCGAGTTCTTCGCAGGCAAGGCGCAGGACTTCCCAGCCCAGCTCGACGATGAAACCACTGCGCTCGGCCATGTCGATGAAGCGATCAGGGTAAAGCAGGCCGAACTCAGGATGCTTCCAGCGCACCAGCGCTTCGTAGCCCTGCACCTTGAGGGTGTCGAGGCGAATCTGGGGTTGGTAGTGAAGGAGGAATTGGCGTTCGGCCAAGGCGATGCCGAAGGCTTGTTCGAGGGTGAAGGCCTGGATATCGGACACGTTCAAGGACGGGTCGAAGAAGCGGTACTGAGCACGTCCGGCCTGCTTGGCCGAGTACATCGCGGCATCGGCGCAGCGGATCAGCGTGTCGATGTCCTGGCCATCACGCGGGCAGATGCTGACACCGACGCTGGGGCTGGTGTTGACCTCCTTGCCGTCCAGGGCATAGGTGGCCGACAGCTTACTGACCAGCTCGCGCACCCAGGTGTCGATCTGTTCCTCATCGCGCTCGCCAGCCAGTAGCACCACGAACTCGTCCCCGCCAAAGCGCGAGGCCTCGTCGCCGGGATCCAGCAGGCGCTGGATCCGCCCGGCCACGGCCTGCAGCAGCAGATCGCCGATCTTGTGGCCTAGGGAATCGTTGATCGACTTGAAGCGGTCCATGTCGATGAACAGGATCGCCATCAGCTGGCGCCTGCCCCGTTGCCGGGCCAGAGCCTGGGTCGCCACTTCGACGAACTGCCGGCGATTGTGCAAACCGCTCAGGTGATCGGTGGCCGCGGCGTGACTGCTGCGTCGATGCTCATCTTCCAGGCGCCCGATCAGTTGCTGGTTGACCTGCTGGGCATGCTCCAGGGCGCTGAATGCCTCCTGGCGCTTGCCCAGCAGGCGCAGGCTCCAGGCGAGGCTGGCGAGAATCATCAGGGTCATGCTCAGGTTCAGCCAGAACTGCCGGGCGTAGGTCAGCGCCGAAGAGGCGAGGATTTCATCGTGCTGTTGGCTCACCACCACGCTGAAGCCTCGGTTGGCGACGCGACGGTACAGGCTCTGGTAGGCGCCTTCGACGCTGTACTGGGTGAGCAGCCCGGCCTCGTCGCCGGTTTCGGGCAGGTTCGGCATCAACCGGTCGCCGGCCATCACCACGCCGCTGGAGTCGATGCGCAGGCGCTCCTGGCCATCGTCCTGGAGCAGGCGCATCAGCCCGGTGCGGCCCAAGTCGATGTGCTGGAGCAGCACGGCGAGATAGCCGACGTCCAGCTGCACGACCAGGATGCTGTCGATCTCCCGCCCGCGCACATCGGTCAGCGGCAGAATGAACGGCAGCCGCCAGCTGGGCCGGGACGGTGGCGTGTCGGCAGGGGCGATGTGGGGCATGAAGGGTTTGAAGCCATCGTGGGAAACCCGCACCTTGAGTTGGTCAAGCCAGTCCTGGGGCAGGGCTTGGGGTTCGTCGGCATGGCTGGAGGAGAGCAGTCGGCCCTGGCGGTCATACAGGCTCATGCGCTTGAACGCCGGGTCTTCGGCGAGAATGCGTGCCAGGCTCAGGTTGCCCTGGCGCAGGGATTTCATGTCGTCCTGGGTCACCCGGCCCACCGCTTGGGCGCGGTCGACCAACTGGCGCAGGTTCTGCGCGACGATGCTGGCCAGGTTCATGTGCTCGGCAGCCTTGGCCGACAGCGCATCCTGGCGCGACGCAGCCTTCTGGGTGACGTGCAGCCCCCATAGAAAAGCGAGGGTGATGGCGCAGAGCGTCAGTAGCAACAGGGGAAGCAACCCTGCGGACGATAAGAAACGGCGAATCACTGCTGAAGTTCCCGACCCTGGGTAGTGCTCGGAAAATACGACAGAAAGGTGACAGTCGCATGACTGGTGGCAGATGGCCTTTATTTGCTGAGGCACCGCAAGTCGTGTGCGGCGATGGCACCCAGTTGGCTGGACTAGACTGCCCGATTGATATCAGAACGGCTCGCCCGACGGGCCTTCTGGCAGGGACCCTCACCGACACCCCACGCCTGTTGGAGGATGCCATGACACACCCGCACGATGACAAACGCCCCACACCAGATCCGGCCGAGGACAACGCGTTTTTCCCCTCGCCTTATTCACTGAGCCAGTTCACGTCGCCCAAATCCGACCTCAGTGGTGCCGACTACCCCCGGCCCTACACGGGAGGGCGCTGGAAGGTGCTGATGATCGGCGCTGACGAGCGCTACCTGCTCACCGACAACGGCACGATGTTCTCCACCGGCAACCACCCGGTGGAAACCCTGCTGCCGATGTATCACCTGGATAAAGCCGGCTTTGCCTTCGATGTGGCGACGTTGTCCGGCAATCCGGTGAAGTTCGAGTTCTGGGCGATGCCTTCGGAGGATGCCGAGGTCAAAGGCCTGTATGAGCGCTATCGCGATGCCTTCAAACGCCCGCTCAAGCTCGCTGAGGTGATCGAGCGTGCATTGGGCCCGGATTCGGACTACATCGGCGTGTTCATCCCGGGTGGCCATGGCGCGTTGATCGGTCTGCCCGAAAGCCAGGAGGTGAAACAGGTCCTGCAATGGGCGGCCATGCAGGACAAGTTCGTCATTTCCCTGTGCCATGGCCCTGCGGCGCTGCTCGCCGCAGGGCTTGGCGAGACGCGGGAAAGCTGCATCTACAACGGCTATCGCATCTGCGCCTTCCCGGACGATCTGGATGCCAAGACCCCGGATATCGGCTACATGCCCGGGCACCTGACCTGGAAGTTCGGCGAGCAGCTCAAGGCCCTGGGCGTGGAGATCGTCAACCAGGACATTTCCGGCGCCACCCTGCAGGACCGCAAGCTGCTGACCGGCGACAGCCCGCTGGCCGGCAACGCACTGGGCAAGCTGGCGGCTGCGGCGCTGCTCAAGGAAGTCGGCGCCGGCTGAGCATGAGGCCTGGGCTCAAGCGTCGACGGTCAGCACCACCTTGCCCATGTGCTGGCGGTTTTCCATCAAGGCGTGGGCCTGGGCGGCGTCGGCCAGGGCGAAGGTGCGGAAGATCAGCGGCTTGACCGCGCCACTGCGCACATGGGGCCAGACGTGTCGTTGCAGATCGGCGATGATCTGCGCCTTGTCGTCGGCGCTGCGCGCGCGCAGGGTCGAGCCGATGTGGGTCAGGCGCTTGACCAGCATCGGGAACAGGTCAAGCTGTGGCGCCGGGCCCTTGATGACGCCGATCTGTACGATGCGGCCGTTCATGGCGGCGGCCTGGAAGTTACGCGCGACATAGTCGCCGGCGATGATGTCGACGATCACGTCCACGCCCTGGCCCTCGGTATGGCGCTGAACCTGCTCGACGAAGTCCTGGCGGTTGTAGTCGATTGCCACGTCGGCGCCCAGGGCCTGGCTGGTCGCTTGCTGTTCTGGGTTGGCGACGGTGGTGAAGATCCGCGAGGCGCCGAGTGCCTTGGCCAGCATCGTCGCGGTGGTGCCGATGCCGGACACGCCACCGTGGATCAGCACCGACTCGCCGGCCTTGAGCCCGCCACGCTGGAACAGGTTGACCCAGACCGTCATGAACGTCTCGGGCAGGGCGGCGGCTTCGACCATCGTCAGGCCCTCGGGCAGGTGCAGGGTGGTACGCTCGTCGGCCACGGCGTATTCGGCGTAGCCGCCGCCGGTCACCAGGGCGATCACCGGATCGCCGACGGCAAAGCCTTGGACTTCACTGCCGAGGGCGACGACGTCGCCTGCGATCTCAAGGCCTGGAATGTCCGAAGCGCCCGCGGGTGGGTCGTACAGGCCCTTGCGCTGGAGCAGGTCCGGGCCATTGACGCCGGCGGCGCGGACCTTGATCAGGACTTCGCGCGGGGCGGGCTCGGGAATGGCCCGACGGCTAGGTTGGAGGACATCGGGGCCACCGGGTTGGGTGATCTCGATGGCGGTCATGCTGGAAACGTTGTTCATGGGTGCTGTGCCCTTGTGAGGTGAAGGTTCGCCGCGTTGACGACTTGCCCCAAGGGTACGGAACCTGCAGACCCTGGGCGCGCGGCGATTTCGCGGCGCCCTGTTGCAGATGTGCTGTGAGGAAAGACCATCGATGAATTGGGATGACGCAAGGATCCTGCTGGCCCTGGGCCGCGAACAGACATTGCGCCGCGCCGCGCGCGTGTTGCGGGTCGATCAGGCCACCGTGGGCCGACGCATTGCCGCGATGGAGGCTGACCTGGGATCGACCCTGTTCCTGCGCACACCCGCGGGCTATCAACTGACCGCCATCGGCGAGGAGGCGTTCGCGCTTGCCCAGAACGTCGAAAGCGCGGCGCTCGAGCTGACCCGACGCATCCGCGGCGTGGACAACGAAGGCGCCGGGGAGGTGCGCATTTCCACCACAGACTCCCTGGCCTGCGATTTCGTGATGCCGGCCCTGCGCCAGTTGCACCTGGCACACCCTGAAATCCGTGTGGTGCTGCATGGCTCCTCGGATCTGGTCAACCTGTCGCAGCGCGAGACCGATATCGCCATTCGCAATCAGCGGCCAGACAACCCCGATCTGATTCTGCGCAAGCTGGCGAGCTGGCCGATGGGCCTGTACGCCAGCGCTGATTACCTGGCGCGCCAGGGCGAACCGGTGCCGGGCAGTGGTTTCGCCGGGCACGATTTGGTGATGTACGAGCCGTACTGGCGGGATCGGGCATTGCCTACGTTGGTCGATGAGGGGATCGACCTGGGGCGGGTGGTGGCGGCGGTCAACTCCAGCATGATGGTGCGCCGGGCCATCGCCGAAGGCTTAGGCATCGGCGAAATCCCCATCGACATGGGCGAGCGCGACGGCCTGGCGCGGATCTGGCCGTCACGCGAGCGCAGCGCGCCTTACGAGGTGTGGATGGTCACCCATAAGGATCTGCGCCACACGGCCCGGGTTCGCCTGGTCATCGACCAGTTGGTCCGGGCTTTCGAGGGCTGAGCGATCAGTCCTTGAGCAGGGCGCGCAAGGCGGCCTTGGCTTCGGGGGTTTGCAGGCGCTCGACGAACAGCTGGCTTTCACGCTCGACCGTCGCCTCGAGTTCGGCGCGGTGGGCATCCTTGATCAGGCGCTTGCTGATGAGCAGGGACGCGCGAGGCATCGCCTGCAGGCGCCGGGCGAGCTTCTGCGCAGCTGCCAGGCATTGCTCGCCGTCTTCGTGCAGTTCGTTCGCCAGGCCCCAGTCCACCGCTTGTTCGCCGGTCAGCAGCTCGTTGGCCAGCAGCAGGCGAGCGGCGCGGGCATGGCCGAGCAGGCGGGGCAACAGCAGGCTGGAGCCGAACTCGGGGCATACGCCCAGCGGCGCGAAGGGCATGCGCAGTTTGGCCGAACGGCTGACCAGCACTTGGTCGCAGTGCAGCAGCAAGGTGCTACCGATGCCGATGGCCGCGCCGTTGACGGCGGCGATCAGCGGCTTGCTCACGCCCATGACCACGCGCATCAGGTGAAATACCGGGCTGTCCCGGTCGCGCGGCGGGTTGTCGAGAAAGTCGCGCAGGTCGTTGCCGGCGCTGAAACACTGCGGGCCGCCGGTGAGCAGGATGACTTCGACCTGCGGGTCTTCGTCTGCCGCCAGCAACTGCTCGGCGAGCTGTTGGTACATGGCGATGTTCAGGGCGTTGAGCTTGTCCAGGCGGTTGAAGGTCAGGGTCAACAGGCCTTGGTCCAGCTCGCGTGTGATCAGGTCGTTCATGGCAGCCGCTTTTGTTGTTGGAGTCGGGGTTCGGGCACAAGCCGCCGTGAGGGTTTATCACGGTGCTTGGCTTGTTGTACAGTCGTTCAGCCAGACTAGTCCCCTTGTGGGAGCCCCAGTCGCCCTGGCGCACAGAGAATGAAAGTCGCCGCTGCCACAGGCGCGCGCCAACTCGATAACGCTGTTTTTTTCCAGGAGCACCGATGAGTCAGGAAGCCCGCTACAACCGCATGCTGCCGGAACTGCGCAAGGCCAACCTGGTCGAGGCGACCTTGGTGTGCCTGAAACGGCACGGCTTTCAGGGCGCCTCGATCCGCAAGATCTCGGCCGAGGCGGGCGTGTCGGTGGGGCTGATCAGCCACCATTACTCGGGCAAGGACGAACTGGTGGCCGACGCCTACATGGCGGTCACCGGGCGGGTCATGGGCTTGTTGCGCGAGGCCATGGCCAAGGCCGCGCCCAATGCCCGCGAGCGGCTGTCGGCGTTCTTTCGCGCATCGTTCGGCTCGGACGTGCTCGACCCCAAGCTGCTCGACGCCTGGCTGGCATTCTGGGGTGCGGTGAAGACCGCCGAGGCGATCAACCAGGTGCATGACCATTCTTACGGCGAATACCGCAATGAATTGAGCCAACTGCTGGCGTCACTGGCTTCGGAGGAGGGCTGGGAGGGGTTCGATGCGGACCTTGCGGCCATTAGCCTCAGTGCCCTGCTCGACGGGTTGTGGCTGGAGTCCGGGCTCAACCCGGGGACGTTCTCGCCGGAGCAGGGCGTGTTGATCTGCGAGGCCTGGGTCGATGGGCTTCAGGCCGGTGGTCGACGTCGCTTCAGTATCCGCGAGGGCTGTTGATCGTCTGTTCAGTAACGAGTACGCTGCTGCCGCGGGTTCGATGAACAACACCTATAAAAAAGAGACAACACGCAATGACGCCTCGGGTACTGATCGTCGATGACGATCCGATTATTCGCGACTTGCTGCACGCCTACCTGTCCCAGGAAGGCTACGACGTCCACTGCGCCGACACCGCCGAACAGGCCGACGCTTTCCTCGCCAGCCAGGATGTCGACCTGGTGCTGCTGGACATCCGCCTGCCGGGCAAAGACGGCCTGACCCTGACCCGCGAATTGCGGGTGCGCTCGGAGGTCGGCATCATCCTGATCACCGGTCGCAACGACGACATCGACCGCATTGTCGGCCTGGAGTGCGGCGCCGACGACTACGTGATCAAACCCCTCAACCCACGCGAGCTGGTCTCGCGCGCCAAGAACCTGATCCGCCGCGTGCGCCATGCCCGCGTCGCCCAACCCGCGCCAGCCTGCGTGCAGTCGCTCAAGCAGTTCGCCGACTGGGCGCTGGACACCGACCGCCGCCGCCTGATCGACCCGCGCGGCGCGGAAACCTTACTGACCCATGGCGAGTTCCAGCTGCTCAGCGTGTTCCTGCGCAACAGTGGTCATACCCTGACCCGTGACCAATTGATGGACCAGATCCGCAACCGCGAATGGGTGCCCAACGACCGCTCCATCGACGTGCTCGTCGGGCGTCTGCGGCGCAAGCTGCGTGACGACCCGGCCGAGCCGCACCTGATCATCACCATTCACGGCACCGGCTACCTGTTCACCGCCAGCGTGGCGGCCTGACCCCCATGGGCCGCTCGCTTGCGCTGGCCCTGATGCTGGTGAGCCTGCACGGCGTGGCTGGCGAGCGCATCCGCTACTGCGACTACCCGGTGTACCCGCCGATCTCCTGGAGTGACGGCCGCCAGGTCCGAGGCCTGGCGCCGACCGTGGTGCGCGAACTGCTCGGGCGCCTGGGCTACGAGGTCGAGATCGTCGTGCTGGGCAACTGGAAGCGCTGCCTGATGGATGCTGCCGCAGGCCGGGTGGATGTGGTGCTGGCCTACAACAGCGACCAGCGCGACCAGGGCATGCGCTTTTCCAAGGTGCCGGTGCTGCGCGAGGAAGTGGCGGTGTTCGTCAACCAGCGCCGGCCGGTGCATTTTGAACGCCTGGACGACCTGGCCGGCTACCGGGGCGGGCTGCTCTATGGCGAAAGCTACGGGCCTGAGTTCGACCGTTTCGTGGCC
The DNA here is from genome assembly GCF_048068075.1 of Pseudomonas sp. NY15354. NCBI lineage: Bacteria > Pseudomonadati > Pseudomonadota > Gammaproteobacteria > Pseudomonadales > Pseudomonadaceae > Pseudomonas > Pseudomonas sp. NY15354. The sequence goes on along the minus strand of NZ_JBLUPV010000008.1, from coordinate 203,096 downwards.
CGGCACCAGAACATCGAATGGGTGTCCTCCAGCCAGCAGAACTTCGGCAAGTTGATCCGTGGCCGCATCGACTTCGTGGTCCAGGAGCGACGCACCGGCGAATTGTTCGTCGAGCACCTGCCCGGCGCCAAGGACATCCGCGCCTTGCCCCCGGCGCTGAGCGTGGACTACCTGCGCGTTGCGGTGTCCCGGCATTCCCCTTTGAGCCAGCGCATGGACGCCATTGACGCCCAGTTGCGTCAAATGACTGCGGCCGGCGAGATCCAGCGCTGGCTGGAGCAGAGTGAAGTGACCTACCGAGACATGATCAACCTGCCGGCGGACGCGCGATGATCCGCCTGCACACCGACGGCCTGCTGCGCCGCCTGTTACTGTTCATCTTCCTGTTCAGCCTGTGCTTCACCGTGCTGGCGAGCTCCGTCCAGTTGTACTTCGAGTACCGCCGGGAGATGCGCGACATCGAGGCGCGCATGGCGTTGATTCGCGCCGGCTATCTGGCAAGCCTGGAGCGCAGCTTGTGGGACCTGGACGAAGCGCAACTGGACGTGCAACTGCGTGGGCTGGTGGATTTTTCCGATGTGGCGCGGGTGCGGCTGATCAGCGATGACTTCAGGCTGCTGCGCGGCGAGGCCACGCCCAAGGGGCCGCTGCGCATCGAGCGCTTCGCCCTGGATTACCAGCCACCCTCGGGGCCTGCGCGGCACCTGGGGGAGCTTGAGGTGAGCATCGACCTGGGGGCGGTGCATCGGCGGCTGTTCGCCACGGGGCTGGCCAGTTTGCTCTGGATGGGTGTGTTTCTCTGCGGTCTGGCGGTGGCGCTGTCGGGGCTGTTCTACCGCCTGGTGACCCGTCACCTGCAAGTGATGGCCGAGTTCGCCCGGCGCATCGGCGCGGGGCAGTGGCAGGAGCCGTTGCGCCTGGCACGCCGCCGCTCCACGCGCCCGGACGAAATCGACACCGTGGCCCACGCCCTGGATGACATGCGCCGGGCCATCCTCAGCGACATCGAGCGCCGCGAACTGGACCGCCTGGCGTTGCAGGACAAACGTGACGAACTGCAGGCGATGGTCGAGCGGCGCACCGCCAGCCTGGCGCGGGCCAAGGATGAGGCCGAGGCCGCCAACCTGGCCAAATCCAGGTTCCTGGCGACCATGAGTCATGAGCTGCGCACGCCGCTCAACGGCATCCTCGGCATGGCCGAGCTGCTGCGCGGTGGCAGCCTCGATCCCCGCGACCGTCAACGTCTGGAGGCGTTGTACAAGGCCGGCGAGGGGTTGCTGGCGATTCTCAACGAAGTGCTCTATTTCGCCCGCCTGGAAGAAGGCGAGAGCCGTCCGGAAAGCGTCGATTTCTCCCTGCGCCAGTTGTGCCAAGAGGTCATGACCCTGCTCGAGCCCAGGGCGGTGGACAACGGCAACCGCCTGCACTGCCACATCGATGAGCGACTGGCGCAATTCCAGCATGGCGCCGAACAGTACCTGCGACAGGTATTGAGCAACCTGTTGGCCAACGCCATCAAGTTCACCGAACGCGGGCAGGTGACCCTGGATGTACGGGTGCTGGAGCGGGGGGCGGATCCGCAACGGGTGCGGATCATGGTCAGCGATGATGGCATCGGTATCGCTCCGGCGATGCAGGCGAAGATCTTCGATCGCTTCACCCAGGCCAGCGAAGCCGTGGCCAGGCGCTATGGCGGTACGGGGCTGGGCTTGGCGATCTGCAAGCACTTGGTGGAGAAACTCGGCGGGCGCATCGGGCTGGACAGCGTCGAAGGGCAGGGCAGTTGCTTCTGGTTCGAACTGGACCTGGCCTGTGGCCAGCGGCCCGAGACACAGGTGCTGGTGGAGCAGGTGCTGGCACCGCTGAAGATCCTGGTGGTCGAGGACGTGGCCCTGAACCGCGAAGTAGCCGATGGGCTGCTCACTCGGGATGGCCATCAGGTCGACTTCGCCGAGGATGCCCGACAGGCGCTTCAGGCCTGCGCCGAGCGCCAGTTCGACCTGATCCTGCTGGATGTGCATCTGCCCGGCATGAACGGGGTGGAGCTGTGCCGGCTGATCCGTGCCACGCCAGGGCTCAACCGCCAGACCCGCATCCTGGCCTTGACCGCAGGTGTGCAGCCAGCGCAGGTGCCCGGTTACCTGGAAGCCGGCATGCAAGGCGTGCTGGCCAAGCCCTTGAAGCTCGACAGCCTGCGCGCGGCGTTGGCTGACGTGACGCCCGCCGTGCAAACGGCGCCACCCGCGGCGTCGATGGACTGGGCCTTGTTGCAGACCCACCGCACTTTGCTGGGCGAGCAGAAACTGCAAGGCCTGCTGGTCGTGCTACGTCAGGCCATCGAGCAGCATGAAGCGGCATTGGTCGAGGCCCTGAAGGCCGGCGACTGCACGGAGGTGGTCCATTTGGCCCATCGCCTGGCGGGCAGCTGCGACTCCTTGGGCTTTGCTGGGCTGGCGACGGCGCTGCGGCGCCTGGAGGATGCGGGGCTGAAGGGCGATGCTGGGGCGTTCGAAGCCTTGGGCGAGCCGCTGGCCGAGCAGATCCGCCAGGCCCGCGCCGCCCTGGAACAGCTGATCCAGGGCTGACGTACAAAAAAGTTACGACTTTTTACATCTTCGATCCGTCCGTACAACGGCGTCTTACATCCGTTTCCAATAATCGATGGCAACCGTGCTCCACACGGTCCATGAGGCTTATTGGAGATAAGAATAATGAAATGCCGTAAAGCTGAAGCCCTCCTTGATTTCTTGCCCGCCCAGCGCGCCTGCCAGGTCGAGGTGCGCCATGTCTGAAACCACCGAACGCAAAGGCATTCAACTGACCCGTGCGCTCAAGAGCCGGCACATCTTCATGCTGTCGTTGGGCGGGGTGATCGGCACCGGTCTGTTCATGGGCTCTGGTGTGACCATCAACCAAGGCGGCCCGGTGGGGGCGATCCTGGCGTACCTGGTCGCCGGCCTGCTGATGTACCTGGTGATGGTCTGCCTGGGGGAGCTGTCGGTGCAGATGCCGGTGTCCGGCTCGTTCCAGGCCCATGCCACCAAATACATTGGCCCAGCCACGGGGTTCATGATCGGCTGGGTGTACTGGATGAGTTGGGCCACCACCGTGGGCCTGGAATTCACCGCCGCAGGCATGTTGATGACCCGTTGGTTCCCGGAGGTGCCGATCTGGTACTGGTCGGCGCTGTTCGTCGCCGTGCTGTTCGGCCTCAATGCCCTGGCCACCCGCGCCTTCGGTGAAGCCGAATACTGGTTCTCGGGCATCAAGGTCGCGACCATCCTGGGCTTTATCGTCATCGGCCTGTTGGTGATCTTCGGTGGCATCCCGCTCAACAGCGGCGCGCCGGCACCGATGCTCGACAACCTGGTTGGCGATTCGCTGTTCCCCCACGGGCTGTCGGCGGTGTTCGCGGTGATGATGACCGTGGTCTACGCCTTCCAGGGTTGCGAGATCATGGGCGTGGCGGCAGGTGAGACCGAGCATCCGGAGAAGAGCATCCCCCGTGCGGTGCGCAACGTGGTGTTCCGCGTGCTGATCTTCTATGTGCTGGCCATCGCCGTGCTGTCGGCCATCGTGCCCTACGAGCAGGCCGGCCTGATGGAAAGTCCGTTCGTGCAGGTGTTCGACATGGTCGGCATCCCTTACGCGGCGGACCTGATGAACTTCGTGATCCTCACCGCCATCCTGTCGGTGGGCAACTCCGGCCTGTACGCCTCCACGCGTATCCTCTGGGCCATGTCCAAGACCGGCATGGCGCCCAAGAGCCTGTCGCCACTGAGCAAGCGCGGCGTGCCGCTGCGGGCGCTGAGCATCACCCTGTGCTTCGCCTTGGTCTCGCTGATGACCAGCTTCGTCGCCGCCGACACCCTGTTCATGGTGTTGATGGCCGTGAGCGGGATGTCCGGCACCGTGACCTGGATCGTCATTGCCCTGGCCCAATACCGCTTCCGCAAAGCCTTCCTGCGTGAGGGCGGCAAGCTCGAGGACCTCAAGTACCGTGCGCCGCTGTATCCGCTGGTGCCGCTGCTGTGCATCACCCTGTGCAGTTCGCTGTTCGTGTTCCTGGCCATGGACGAGACCCAGCGTCCGTCGCTGTATTGGGGCTTTGGTTTCATTGCGGTGTGCTATGCGGCGTATTTCCTGATCAACCGTCGCCGCCAAGGGGCGTTCGAGCCGAGCGCGCCCGGCGTTTGACTGACGGGCCCAATCGCGGGACAAGCCCGCTCCTACAGGGTGTTGTGCAATCCCTGTAGGAGCGGGCTTGTCCCGCGATTGCTTTGGTGCAGGCTGCGCAAAACTTCAGTTGTGCGAAGTTGTAACAGCTCCCGCATAAAAGCGCTTCTTCATCCATTTATTTTCAATAAAAACAATTAGTTAGTGTTGATTGTTGATTTGTTACAGCAGCTCATACCCCGATTGCCGTCTTGTTGAACACTTGTTTAGTATCTCCCTCAAGTCGTCCCCCTCATAACCACCACAACAATATCGAGGCCTCCCATGACTAGCCCGTCGTCACTGTTGAGCAAGGTCGAAGCCGGCGTTGCCTGGATCACCCTCAACCGCCCCGAGCAACGCAATGCGCTGGACATCCCCAGCCTCAAGCAACTGCACGCACTGCTGGAAGCCTTCAACACCGATCCGGCCGTGCGCGTCGTGGTGTTGACCGGCACCGGGCGCAGCTTCTGCGCCGGCGCCGACCTGGCCGAATGGGCCGAGGCCGAAGCCCGCGGCGCCCTGGAAAGCTACGGTTGGACCGAGACCGCCCACGCCCTGATGCAGCGCCTGCACAGCCTCGACAAACCCACCATCGCCGCCATCAACGGCACCGCCGTCGGCGCCGGGATGGACCTTAGCCTGTGCTGCGACCTGCGCATCGCTGCCGCCTCGGCGCGCTTCAAGGCTGGCTACACCAGCATGGCCTACAGCCCCGACGCCGGAGCCAGCTGGCATTTGCCGCGGCTGATCGGTACCGAGCAAGCCAAGCGTTTGTTGTTCCTCGACGAGCTGTGGGGCGCCGAGCGCGCCCTGGCCGCCGGGCTGGTGAGCGAAGTGTGCGCCGATGAGCAACTGGCCACTGTCACCGCTGAGCTGGCCGCTCGCCTGGCCAAGGGCCCGACCTTCGCCTACGCCCAGACCAAACGCCTGATCCGCGACGGCGCCCAGCGCACCTTGAGCGAGCAGCTGCAGGCCGAACTCGCCGCTGGGCTGTTGTGCGGACGCAGCCAGGATGGCGCCGAGGCGCTGCGTGCCTCGGTTGAAAGACGGGCACCAGAATTCGTTGGCCAATAACCCTTTACACGACCTTCTTCAGGACGATTCCAGATGAATTTCCAACTGACCCAAGAACAAGAAATGTTGGTGGAAGCGGTACGCAGCTTCGTGAACAAGGAGCTGCTGCCCTATGAGGAAGAGGTGGACCGCGCCGACGCGGTGTCGCCGGAGCTGGCGGCGCAGATCCGCGGCAAGGCGATCGCGGCGGGGTTCTATGCCTTCAACATGCCCGAGGAAGTCGGCGGCGGCGGCTTGGACTACCTGTCCCAGGCGCTGATCGAACGTGAGCTGTCCAAGGTGTCCTGGGCGTTGCATGTATTCGTCGCGCGCCCCTCGAAGATCCTCATGGCCTGCAAGGACGAGCAGATCAACGACTACCTGCTGCCGTGCGTGCAAGGCGAGAAGATCGACTGTTTCGCCCTGACCGAGCCGGGCGCCGGGTCCGATGCCAACGCCATCAAGACCCGCGCCGTGCGCGACGGTGACGACTTCGTCATCAATGGCAGCAAGCACTTCATCAGCCACGCCGGCCACGCCGACTTCGCCATCGTCTTCGCGGTCACCGACACCTACGAGCACAACGGCCGCAAGCGCAACGCCGTGACCGCTTTGCTGGTGGATCGTGGCACGCCCGGCATGACCATCCGCCGCGGTCCTAAGTGCGTGAGCAACCGTGGCTATCACACCTATGAGCTGTTCTTCGACGACTGCCGCGTGCCGGCCAGCAAGGTGCTGGGCGAAGTGGACAAAGGCTGGGAAGTGGCCAACGCCTGGCTCACCGCAGGCCGGGTGATGGTCGCCGCCAACTGCGTGGGCCAGGCCCAGCGCGCCCTGGACCTGTCCCTGCAGTGGTCCGCCGACCGCAAGCAGTTCGGCCAGGCCATCGGCAGCTACCAGGGGGTGTCGTTCAAGCTCGCCGACATGGCCACCCAGATCCGCGCCGCGGAACTGCTGACCCTGCACACCGCCTGGAAGATGGACCAAGGCAGCATGACCGACGGCGAGGCCGGCATGGCCAAGCTGTTCGCCAGTGAAGTACTGGGCAAGGTGGCCGACGAGGCGGTGCAGATCTTCGGCGGCATGGGCCTGATGGACGAAGGACCGGTCGAGCGCATCTGGCGCAACGCGCGGATCGAGCGGATCTGGGAAGGCACATCCGAAATCCAGCGGCACATCATTTCCCGCGAACTGCTGCGTCCGCTGCTGCGCTGATCGGCCTGGAGACTGCCCATGTCGCACTCGATTCGTGACAACCTCAAGCGCCTGCTGGCGCCTCAGCACCTGGCCTTCGTCGGCGGGCGCAGCATGGCGCGGGCGCTAAAGCGCTGCGCCGAAGGCGGCTTCGCCGGCCAGATGTGGCTGGTGAACCCGCAGCATGAAAGCCTCGATGGCGTGCCGTGCGTGCCCAGCGTGGCCGAGCTGCCCTGCGCGCCGGATGCGGTGTTCATCGCCACCAACCGTGACCTCACCCTGCAATGCGTCAAAGACCTGGCCGTGCTCGGCGCTGGCGGCGCCATCTGCTACGCCTCAGGCTTTGCCGAGAGCGGCGAGCAGGGGCGCGAGCTGCAACAGCGCCTGCTCGAGGCGGCCGGCTCCATGGCCTTGCTCGGCCCCAACTGCTATGGCCTGCTCGACTACCTGCACGGCGCCGCCCTGTGGCCGGTCGCCCATGGCGGCAAGCAGGTGGAGAAGGGCGTGGCGATCCTCACCCAGAGCGGCAACTTCGCCTACAACCTGTCCATGAGCGACCGCTCGCTGCCGGTGGCCTACATGGCCTCGGTGGGCAACCAGGCGCAGTTGGGCGTGGCTGAGCTGATGGACGTGTTGCTCGACGACCCACGTGTGACCGCCATCGGCCTGCACCTGGAAGGCCTGAAGAACGTGCCGGGCTTTGCCCGTGCCGCGCACAAGGCGTTGGAGCGGGGCATCCCGATCATCGCCCTGAAAACAGGCGTCTCGCAGATCGGCGCCGAGCTTGCGCTGAGCCATACCAGTTCGTTGTCCGGCTCCGATGCCCTGTACGACAGCCTGTTCCAGCGTCTGGGCGTGATCCGCGTGAGCGGCCCGGTGAGCTTTGCCGAGACCCTCAAGGCCGCTGCCTGCGGGCATCTGCCCAAGGACGGCCGACTGATCGCCTTGGCTTGTTCCGGTGGCGATGCCGGCCTGATCGCCGATTACGCCGAGCGCAACCACTTGGCCCTGCCCAAGCTGGAGCAAGGGCAAGTCGATGAACTGGCCCAGGTGCTGCCGGCCTACGCCAACCTGGTCAACCCGCTGGACTTCACCACGGCGATCTGGGGTGATGGCGCGGCATTGGAGTGCATGCTCGACAGCGCCCTGCGAAGCGATGCCGACGCCGCCATGCTGGTGCTGGACTACCCGGCGGAGTTCACCGGCGAGCGCAAGGAGTGCGACCTGCTGCTGGGGCTCTACTGCGATGCGTTGCAGCGCCATGGCAAGATCGGTTTCGTCACCTCCGCCTTCCCCGAACTGTTGCCGGCCAGCGCCCGTGAACGCCTGCATGCGCGTGGCATTGCCGCGTTGCAGGGGGTGGAGGATGGCCTGGCGGCCTGGGGGCGGATCGTCGCCTACCAGCGCAACCGCCAGCGTCTGTTGGCGTTGGGCGAGTCAGCCTTGGTGCCGCTGTGCCCGCAGGCACTGCCGGGCCAGGCGCGGCTGCTCGATGAGTGGCAGTCCAAGCAGGCGCTGCGGGCATTTGGTCTGCCGGTGCCGGCTGGCGTGCTGAGCACGCCCGAGCAGGCGCTCGAAGATGCCGCCCGCGTCGGCTACCCGCTGGTGCTCAAAGCCGTCAGCGCGCAATTGCCGCACAAGACCGAAGCCGGGGCGGTGGCGCTCAACCTGCGCGATGCCGACGCCTTGCAGGCGGCGCTCGGGCAGATGCGCGAGCGCATCGCGGCCTACGCACCAGGGGTGGCGTTCGATCAGGTGCTGCTCGAACCCATGGCCCAGGCCCCTCTGGCCGAGCTGATCGTGGGCATCAAGCGCGAAGACGACTTCGCCTTGGCCCTGGTGATCGGTGCCGGTGGCGTGCTGGTGGAGCTGCTCAAGGACAGCGTCAATCTGCTGCTGCCCACCACCGACGGCGCGATCCGCAATGCCGTGCTGGGCCTGCGCAGTGCCGCTTTGTTGCAAGGCTTCCGTGGCCGTCCGGCCGCCGACCTCGACGCCGTGGTGGCGGCGATCCGCGCCGTGGCCGACTACGCCTGCGAGAACGCCAGCCAGTTGCTGGAGTTGGACGTGAACCCATTGATGGTCGGTGCCCAGGGCACCACCGCGGTCGACGCGCTGATCCGCCTCGGCCAGGCGCAAGGAGAACAACATGCATGAACGTCCTTTGACCGGCGGCCAGGCCCTGGTGCGGCTGCTGGGCAACTATGGGGTCGATACGGTGTTCGGTATCCCTGGGGTGCACACCCTGGAGCTGTACCGGGGCCTGCCGGGCAGCGGCATCCGTCATGTACTGACCCGCCATGAGCAGGGCGCGGGCTTCATGGCCGATGGCTATGCGCGTGTCAGCGGCAAGCCAGGGGTGTGCTTCGTCATCACCGGCCCTGGCGTGACCAATGCCGCCACGGCCATTGGCCAGGCCTATGCCGATTCCATCCCGATGCTGGTGATTTCCAGCGTCAACCACACCGCAAGCCTGGGCAAAGGCTGGGGCTGCCTGCACGAGACCCAGGACCAGCGCGCCATGACCGCGCCGATCACCGCGTTCTCCGCCGTGGCCCTGAGCGCCGAGGACCTGCCCGAGCTGATCGCCCGGGCCTGGGCGGTGTTCGACAGCGAGCGCCCGCGCCCGGTGCACATCTCGGTGCCGCTGGATGTGCTGGCGGCACCCGTCGCTCGCGACTGGAGCCATGAAGTGGTGCGTCGCCCGGGCCGCGGCCTGCCGGATCGCGACAGCCTGGATCAAGCCGCCATCAAGCTGGCCAACGCCAAGCGACCGATGATCATCGCGGGCGGGGGCGCCTTGCACGCCGCAGCCGAGCTTGCGCAACTGAGCGAACGCCTGGCCGCGCCAGTGTTCACCAGCGTTGCCGGCAAGGGCTTGCTGGCCCCGCAGGCGCCGCTCAATGCCGGTGCCAGCCTGTGCGTCGAGCCCGGCTGGCAGATGATCAGCGAGGCCGATGTGGTGCTGGCCGTAGGCACCGAGATGGCCGATACCGATTTCTGGCGCGAGCGCCTGCCACTGGGCGGCGAGCTGCTGCGCGTGGACATCGACCCCCGCAAGTTCAACGACTTCTACCCCTGTGCGATTGCGCTGCACGGCGATGCCCGGCAGACCTTGGCTGGCCTGCTGGAGCACCTGCCGCAGGTCTCCCGTGATGCCGGCGCGGCCATCGAGGCCGTCAAGGGCCTGCGCCAGGCGATCCGGGCAGCTCATGCGCCGCTGCAGGCGATCCACCAGGCGATTCTCGACCGCATCGCCGCTGTGCTGCCAGATAACGCCTTTGTCAGCACCGACATGACCCAGCTGGCCTACACCGGCAATTACGCCTTCACCAGTCGGGCGCCGCGCAGCTGGTTGCACCCCACCGGCTACGGCACCTTGGGTTACGGCTTGCCGGCTGGCATCGGCGGTATGTTCGCCACCGATCACCGCCCTGGCCTGGTGCTGGTGGGCGATGGCGGCTTCCTCTATACCGCGCAGGAGCTGGCCACCGCCGTCGAAGAGCTCGACCGCCCGCTGGTGGTGCTGCTGTGGAACAACGACGCCCTGGGGCAGATTCGTGACGACATGCTCGGCCTGGATATCGAGCCGATCGGCGTGCTGCCGCGCAACCCCGACTTCATCGGCCTGGCCCGCGCCTTTGGCTGCGCCGTGTGCCAGCCGCGCAGCCTGGATGAGCTGCAAACCGACCTGACCAAGGGTTTCGCCACGCCGGGCGTGACCTTCATCGAACTCAAGCACGGCTGTGCCCGTTGATCGCACCTTCAGGACAATAAAAAGAGAACAAGCATGATGCCATTCCACCGCACCCTCCTGGCAGCTTCCCTGGCCCTGCTGGCGACCGCCCAGGCCCCGCTGTATGCGGCGCCGCCGTTGTCGATGGACAACGGCGTCAACGCCATGACCATCCAGAACAGCAACGCCTGGGTCGAGATCAGCAAGAGCGCCATCGAACACAACATCCGTACCCTGCAGACGGAACTCAACGGCAAGTCCAAGCTGTGCGCGGTACTCAAGGCTGACGCCTACGGCCACGGCATCGGCCTGGTGATGCCCTCGATCATCGCCATGGACGTGCCCTGCGTGGCGGTGGCCAGCAACGAGGAAGCTCGCGTCGTTCGTGCCAGCGGTTTCCAAGGCCAACTGGTGCGGGTGCGCCTGGCCAGCGTGAGCGAGGTGGAAGACGCCTTGCAGTACAACATGGACGAGTTGGTCGGCAGCGCCGAATTCGCCCGGCAGGTGGCGGCGATCGCCCAGCGCCACGGCAAGACGCTGCGCATCCACCTGGCCTTGAACTCCAGCGGCATGAGCCGCAACGGCGTGGAAATGGCCAGTTGGTCGGGCCGCGGCGAAGCACTGGAAATCGCCGAACAGCCGAACCTGGAGCTGGTCGCGCTGATGACCCACTTCGCCGTCGAAGACAAAGATGACGTGCGCAAGGGCCTGGCGGCCTTCAAGGAGCAGAGCGACTGGCTGATCAAGCACGCCAAGCTCGACCGCAGCAAGCTGACCCTGCACGCGGCCAACTCCTTCGCCACCCTGGAGGTGCCGGAGGCCCGCCTGGACATGGTGCGCACCGGCGGTGCGCTGTTCGGCGACACCGTGCCGACCCGCACCGAGTACCGCCGCGCCATGCAGTTCAAGTCCCGCGTTGCGACCGTGCACAGCTACCCGGCCGGCAATACCGTCGGCTATGACCGCACCTTCACCCTGGCCCGTGACTCGCGCCTGGCCAACATCACCGTCGGGTATTCCGACGGCTATCGCCGGGTGTTCACCAACAAAGGCCATGTGCTGATCAACGGCCATCGCGTGCCGGTGGTGGGCAAGGTGTCGATGAACACCTTGATGGTGGATGTCACCGACTTCCCTGACGTCAAGAACGGCAACGAGGCGGTGCTGTTCGGCAAGCAGGCCGGCGGTGAGATCACCCAGAGCGAAATGGAAGAAATCAACGATGCACTGCTGGCCGACCTGTATACGGTCTGGGGCAGTGCCAACCCGAAGATCCTCGTCGACTGAAGCCTTCATAGGAGACGCTCATGCGCTTTGCCAAGCTGACCCAACGCATTGCCGGCGACGGCGCCGCCGCCTGGGACATCCACTACCGCGCCCTGGCGATGCAGGCCGAGGGCAAGGACGTCCTGCTGCTGTCGGTGGGGGACCCGGATTTCGACACGCCGGCGCCCATCGTCGAGGCGGCCATCGACAGCCTGCGCGATGGCCACACCCATTACTCCGACGTGCGCGGCAAGCTGGCCTTGCGCCAGGCGATCGCCCGTCGTCACCAGCAGCGCAGTGGCCAGGCGGTGAGCGCCGACCAGGTCACGGTGCTGGCCGGTGCGCAGTGCGCGCTGTTCTGCGTGGCCCAATGCGTGCTCGATCCGGGCGACGAGGTGATCGTCGCCGAGCCCATGTACGTGACCTACGAGGCGGTGTTCGGCGCCTGTGGTGCCACGGTGGTGCCGGTGCCGGTCAAGCCGGAGAACGGGTTCCGTGTGAGCCCCGAGGACGTGGCCGCGCGCATCACCCCGCGGACCCGCGCCCTGGCGCTCAACAGCCCGCACAACCCCTCCGGCGCGAGCCTGCCGCGCGCCACCTGGGAGGCGCTGGCCGAGCTGTGTATCGCCCATGACCTGTGGCTGATCTCCGATGAGGTGTACAGCGAGCTTTTGTATGACGGCGAGCATGTCAGCCCGGGCAGCCTGCCGGGCATGGCCGAGCGCACCGCGACCCTCAACAGCCTGTCCAAATCCCATGCCATGACTGGCTGGCGGGTGGGCTGGGTGGTGGGTTCGACCGCGCTGGCCGGCCACTTGGAAAACCTGGCCCTGTGCATGCTCTACGGCTCCCCCGACTTCATCCAGGACGCTGCGGTGGCGGCGCTGGAGCAGCAACTGCCGGAGCTGGAAGCCATGCGCCTGGCGTATCGCCAGCGCCGTGACCTGGTTTGCGAGCGGCTGGCCGGTTGCCCGGGCATCAAGGCGCTCAAGCCTGATGGCGGCATGTTCGTGATGGTCGATATTCGGGAGACGGGCCTGAGCGCCCAGGCGTTCGCCGACCGCCTGCTAGACAGCCAGGGCGTATCGGTGTTGGCGGGCGAGGCCTTCGGCCCGAGCGCTGCCGGGCATATCCGCCTTGGCCTGGTGGTGGGCGCCGAAGCGCTCGAAGAGGCGTGCCGACGCATCGCTCGCTGCGCCGCCGAACTGATGAAGGAGCAGGCCCATGCGTGAGTACGCGCGGCTTTACATCGACGGCGCTTGGCAGGTGCCGAGCGGGCAGGGCATGGCCGAGGTGATCGACCCGGCCAGCGAAGTTGCCATCGGCCGCGTCCCGTTGGGCGACGAGCAGGACGTGGAGCGGGCGGTGAGCGCGGCGCGCCGGGCTTTCGGCGACTGGTCGCGTACTCCATCGAGTGTGCGCGCAGGCTTTATCCGGGCCTTGGCCGAGCAGTTGCGTGCCCGTGCCGGGGAAATGGCCGATGTGATTACCAGCGAACTGGGCATGCCGGTGCAGTGGTGCCAGATGGTGCAGGTCGACGGGCCGATCGAAGGGCTGGAGCAGTATGTCGAACTGGCTGGGCTGATGGATGAGGTGCGTGAGGTCGGCAACTCGCGGGTGTACCGCGAGGCGGTGGGCGTGTGCGCCTTCATCAACCCCTGGAACTACCCGCTGCACCAGATGATCGGCAAGCTGGCACCGGCCCTGGCGGCGGGTTGTACCGTGGTGGTCAAGCCGAGCCAGGAAACGCCCCTGCATGCGTTCTTGCTGGCGGAGATGATCGACGCCATCGGCCTGCCGGCGGGGGTGTTCAACCTGGTCAGTGGCCCGGGATCGAAGGTCGGCGAAGCGCTGGCCCGGCATCCGCAGGTGGACATGGTGTCGTTCACCGGCTCCACCGGCGCCGGCGTGCGGGTGTCCCAGGCGGCGGCACCGACGGTCAAGCGAGTGTGCCTGGAGCTGGGCGGCAAGTCGCCGCTGCTGATCACTGCCGATGCTGATCTAGAAGCGGCGGTGCGCCATGGCGTGCAGGACGTGATGATCAACTCCGGGCAGACCTGCACTGCGCTGACGCGCATGCTGCTGCCGGCCGAGCGCTACGCCGAGGCCCAGGAGATCTCCGTGGCCGAGACGCGTTCGCTGGTCATGGGCGATCCGCGCGATCCGCGGAGTTTTCTCGGGCCGATGTGTTCGGCAGGGCAGCGACGCACGGTGCTCGACTACATCCGCCTGGGCCAGGAAGAGGGCGCGCGGCTGTTGTGTGGTGGCGAGACCGCGCCAGGGTTCGAGCGAGGGTATTACGTTGCGCCAACGCTGTTCGCCGATGTCGACAACCGCATGCGCATCGCCCAGGAAGAGATCTTCGGACCGGTGCTGTGCCTGATCCCATATGCCGATGAACAGCAGGCGATCACGATGGCCAATGATTCGCCGTTCGGCTTGTCCAGCGCCGTGTGGGCGGGCAATCGCGAACGTGGGCTGGCCTTGGCCCGGCAGCTGCGCGCCGGGCAGTGTTTCGTCAATGGTGGCGGATTCAATTACCGGGCGCCGTTTGGCGGGTACAAGCAGTCCGGGAACGGGCGCGAGTGGGGCGAGGAGGGGCTGGGTGAGTTCGTCGAAGTGAAGGCGGTTCAGCTCTGAGACCGGAGGGCTGCTGTGCAGCCCATTCGCGGGTAAACCCCACAGGAACCGCGCTGTGCTTCAGGGCAACGGTGAAACCTGTGGGAGCGGGTTCACCCGCGAAGAAGGCGGCGCGCAGTGAAAGGCTACCCCTGCGCCACATCCTCCACGGGGCTGTCGAACGCCACGAACAACTGATCGGCCGTGATCGCCCCCAGGTCCAGGCGCATGTTCGCCTCGAGCATGGCGAACAGGCGGGTGAACACCTCGAACACCTTGCAGTGATCCTCCATCCCCGAAAACGGGTTGTCGATTTTCTCGGCGATCAATGAGCTCTCCTGTACCGCGTCATACACCTCGCGCAGGGTGATTTCGCTGGCCGGGCGGGCCAGGGTCAGGCCGCCGTGAGCGCCACGCCAGGACTTGAGAATGTCCGCCTTGACCAGTTGCGAGGCCAGGCTGCGCACGCGCGCGGGGTGGACCTTGACCCACTTGGCGATGGTCTCGGTGCGCAGCTTCTGCGGTGCATTGGCGGCCACGAACGAGAGAATGTACGAGGCGGTGATCAGGCGAGTCGACTGGCTCATCGGCATAGGTCCCTGGGTAAAAACCGAAGTCTACACCCCTGTGAAAATCCGACTTGGCAGGGGCATGGCATTGAGTCTAATGTATTTGTCACGATGACAATTACAAATATCTAGTCGTCGGGCGAACAAGACCTTTCCTGGCGGTTCAACAGAGGCGATGCCATGAGCGATAACAAGAACAAGATCACTCAAGCGATGCCCGACAGCGGTCTGCCGCGTCGGGATTTCCTCAAGTACAGCGCGGCGGCGGCCACCTTCGCCGGCGCCTTCTCTCTGGGCCTGCCGATGTCGGGCTGGGCCGAGGAGGGCACTCCCAAGGCCGGTGGCGTATTGCGCATGGGCCTGGCTGGCGGCAGCACCACCGACTCGGGTGACCCAGGCTCCTGGAGCGATACCTTCACCTTCGTCGGCTTCTCGGCGGTGTACAACACCCTGAGCGAAATCAGCGTCGACGGCACAGCGATTCCGGAGCTGGCCGAGCGCTGGGAATCCAGCCCCGATGCCAAGGTCTGGACCTTCACCCTGCGCCAGGGCGTGACCTTCCACGACGGCAAGACCCTGGACGCCAACGACGTGGTCGCCTCGATCCAGCACCACCTGGGCGAGAAGTCCACTTCCGCAGCCAAGACCGTGCTCGGCGATGTCGCCCAGGTCCGCGCCCAAGGCAACGATACCGTGGTGTTCGAGTTGCATTCGGGCAACGCCGACTTCGCCTATGTCGTCGCCGATTACCACCTGGTGATCATGCCGGCCAAGGACGGCGTGGCCGACTGGCGCTCCGCCAATGGCACGGGTGGCTATCGTCTGAAGCGCTTCGAACCCGGCGTGCGGATGGATCTTGAGCGCAACCCGAACTACTGGAAGCCTGGCCGCGCGCATTTCGCCAGCGCCGAGCTGCTGGCCATCGCCGATGGCGCTGCGCGGGTCAACGCCCTGGTCACCGGTCAAGTGGACGTGATCAACAAGGTCGACCTCAAGACCGTGGCGCTGCTCAAGCGCAACCCGCAGTTGGTGATCGAAGAGACCAAAGGCGCCCAGCACTACACCTTCCCCATGCTCTGCGACAGTATGCAGTTCCAGAACAACGACGTGCGCCTGGCGCTCAAGTACGCCATCGACCGCCAAGCCCTGCTGACCTCGGTGCTACATGGCTATGGCCAGATCGGCAACGACCACCCGATCCAGCCCGGCAGCCGCTTCATCAACGCCGCCCTCGAACAGCGCGCCTACGACCCGGACAAAGCCCGTTTCCACTTGCGTCAGGCTGGCCTGGACACACTCAAGGTGCGCCTGCAGGCCTCGGACGCCGCCTACACCGGCGCGGTGGACGCCTCGGTGCTGTTCAAGGAGCAGGCACGCAAGGCGGGCATCGACATCGACGTGGTGCGTGAACCCGCCGATGGATTCTTCACCAACGTGTGGATGAAGCAGCCCTTCACCACTTCGTTCTGGTACAGCAGCCTGACCGCGGACCGCATGTTCAGCATTGGCTATGCCAAAGGCGCGGCCTGGAACGAGACGCACTGGGACAATGCACGTTTCAACCAGTTGCTCAACGCGGCCCGTGGCGAGATGAACGCGCCGCTGCGCCAGGAGATGTACAACGAAATGCAGGCCCTATGCCGCGACGATGGGGGCGCCATCGTGCCGCTGTTCGCAAGCTCGGTGGCGGCGCGTTCGCGTCGGATCACCCACGGTGGGGTCACCGCGCCCTATGGCGAGCTCGATGGGCTGCGGCTGATCGAGCGCTGGTGGCAGGCCTGATCCTTTTCGTCGTCACTGCATGAGGAGCGTACGGTGAATAGTCTTGGTTCATTACTTGCGCGGCGCCTGGCCCTGGGCCTGCTGTCGCTGCTGGCCGTCTCGGTGATCATCTTCCTGGCCGTGGGTATGCTGCCTGGCGATGTCGCGCAGGCCATGCTCGGCCAGGCGGCCACGCCGGAAACCGTTGCCGCGCTGCGGGCGCAACTGGGGTTGGACATGCCGGCCTGGAGCCGCTTCGGCCACTGGGCCTGGCAGTTGCTGCACGGTGACCTGGGCGTGTCGCTGGCCAACCAGCGGCCGATCGCCGAGTTGATCGGCGCGCGACTGGGCAACACCTTCAGCCTGGCGCTGTTGGCTGCGCTGGTTTCGGTGCCCTTGGCCTTGCTGCTGGGCATGCTGGCGGCGCTGTACCGCAACAGCTGGTTCGATCGGCTGCTCAATACCAGTGCGCTGACGGCGGTGTCGTTTCCGGAGTTCTTCGTCGCCTACATCCTGATCCTGGTGTTCGCGGTGAAGCTGGCCTGGCTGCCGAGCATCTCCAACCTGTCGCCTGATGCTTCCCTGGGCGAAGTGCTGGAGCGCTCCTTGTTGCCGGTACTCACCCTGGCCCTGGTGGTGGTCGCGCAAATGATGCGTATGACCCGCGCGTCGCTGATCAACCTGCTGGCCAGCCCTTACATCGAGATGGCCCGCCTCAAGGGCATCTCGCCGGCGCGGATCATCTTCCGTCATGCCTTGCCCAACGCCTTGGCGCCGATCATCAACGTGGTGGCGCTGAACCTGGCGTACTTGGTGGTGGGCGTGGTGGTGGTCGAGGTGGTGTTCGTCTACCCGGGGCTGGGCCAACTGCTGGTGGACTCTGTCGCCAAGCGCGACATCCCGGTGGTGCAGGCCTGCAGCCTGATCTTCGCCGCCACCTACATTCTGCTCAACACCAGTGCCGATGTGCTGTCGATTGCCAGCAATCCGCGTCTGATGCATCCGAAGGGGTAGCCGATGAACCTGTTCAAGCAATTGCAGCGGGCGCCGCTGAGCGCCAAGTTCGGTTTGTTGGTGATCGTCCTGTACGTGCTGGTGGCGCTGTTCGCACCGGTACTGGCGCCGTTTGGCGAGACCGAGGTGGTGGGCGAGGGTTTCGCGCCCTGGGGCGGGCAGTTCCTGTTGGGCACCGACAACCTGGGGCGCGACATGTTCAGCCGCCTGGTCTACGGCGCGCGCAATACCTTGGGGATCGCCTTTCTGACCACCGCCCTGGCCTTTGCCGTGGGCGGCTTCTGTGGCCTGGTGGCGGCGATCAAGGGCGGCTGGATCGACCAGGGCCTGTCGCGCCTGGTGGATGTGCTCATGGCCATCCCGCAACTGATCTTCGCCTTGCTGATCCTGAGCGTGGTCGGCACCACGGCCACCTCGTTGGTGTTGGTGATCGCGCTGCTCGATGCCACGCGGGTGTTCCGTCTGGCGCGGGCGGTGGCGATGACGGTGGTGGTGCAGGACTTCGTCGAGGCTGCGCGCCTGCGCGGGGAAGGGCTGTGGTGGCTGGTCAGCCGCGAGGTGCTGCCCAATGCCGCCGCGCCCCTGATCGCCGAGTTCGGCCTGCGCTTCTGCTTTGTCTTCCTGTTCATCAGCGCCTTGTCGTTCCTGGGCCTGGGCATCCAGCCGCCGACCGCCGACTGGGGCAGCATGGTGCGTGACAACGCCGTGCTGATCACCTTCGGTGACGTCAGCCCGCTGCTGCCGGCGTTGGCCGTGGCGCTGATCACCGTCAGCGTGAACTTCGTCGTGGACTGGGTGCTGCACACCGCCAGCGGCCTCAAGGAGTGCTGAACATGAGCCAACCATTGCTGGAAATTCGTGACCTGCGCATCGACGGTCACCACGACGATGCCTGGCATCCGCTGATCAAGGGCATCGACCTGACCTTGGCCCGAGGCGAGGTGCTGGGGCTGATCGGTGAGTCGGGGGCGGGCAAGTCGACCCTGGGCCTGGCGGCCATGGGCTATGTGCGCGACGGCTGTCGCATCAGCGGCGGCTCGGTGCGCTTCGATGGCCAGGAGCTGGTGGGCGCAGCGCCCGAGACCTTGCGTCGCCTGCGCGGCCTGCGCATCGCCTATGTGGCGCAGAGTGCGGCGGCGTCGTTCAACCCGGCCCACCGTTTGATCGATCAGCACATCGAGACCGCCGTGAAGAACGGCGGCATCGATCGGGCCAAGGCCGAGGCCGAAGCGGTGGAGCTGTACCGGGTGCTGCGCCTGCCAGACCCCGAACGCATCGGCCAGCGCTACCCGCATCAAGTCTCCGGGGGCCAGCTGCAGCGGGTGATGACCGCCATGGCCATGGCCTGTCACCCGGACCTGATCGTCTTCGACGAACCGACCACGGCCTTGGACGTCACCACCCAGATCGAAGTGCTCACGGCCATCCGCGATGCCGTGCGCACCTATGGCAGCGCCGCGCTGTACATCAGCCATGACCTGGCGCTGGTGGCGCAGATCGCCGATCGCATCATGGTGCTGCGTCACGGCAGCCTGGTAGAAGAAGCCCAGACCCGTACCATGCTTGAAACCCCCACCCAGGACTACACCCGCTCGCTGTGGGCGGTGCGCAGTTTCCATACCCAGCCCAAGCCGAGCCCAGCCCAGGCCCGGCCGTTGCTGGAGGTGCGCAAGGCCAATGCCAGTTACGGCGCCCAACCGGTGTTGCACGAGGTATCGCTCACGCTGCATCGGGGCCAGACCTTGGCGGTGATCGGTGAGTCCGGCAGCGGCAAGAGCACCACCGCGCGGCTGATCACCGGCCTGTTGCCAGCCAGCAGCGGGCAGGTGCTGTACGACGGCGAGGCGCTGCCGACGGACTATCGCCAGCGCAGCAAGGAGCAGCTGCGGCGGATCCAGATGATCTACCAGATCCCCGACACCGCCCTGAACCCGCGCCAGCGCATCGTCGACATCATCGGCCGGCCTTTGACCTTCTACCTGGGCCTCAAGGGCAAAGCCCTGCGCCAGCGGGTGGCGGAACTACTGGAGATGATCGAGCTCGACCCGGCCAAGTACATGGACCGCCAGCCCCGCGAGCTCTCCGGCGGGCAGAAGCAGCGCATCTGCATCGCCCGGGCCCTGGCCGCCGAGCCTGAGTTGATCATCTGCGACGAAGTCACTTCGGCCCTCGACCAACTGGTGGCCGAAGGCGTGCTCAAGCTGCTCGATCGCATCCAGCGGCAACTGGGCGTTTCTTACCTGTTCATCACCCACGATGTGGCCACGGTACGTGCCATCGCCGACGAAGTGATGGTGATGCAGCGCGGCCGGGTGGTCGATCACGGCAGCCGCGAGGCCATCTTCTCGCCGCCGTACCGCGACTACACCGGGCTGCTGTTCTCCTCCGAACCGGAAATGGACCCTGACTGGCTCGACCGCCTGCTGGCCCGCCGCGCCGGACACTCCAACCTGCTATCTGTGCAAGGACAACCTTCATGAATGTACTGATCGTCCACGCTCATCCCGAGCCGCAATCGTTCACCGCCGCCCTGCGTGACCAGGCGGTGGAAACCTTCAAGGCCCAGGGGCATCAGGTGCAGGTCAGCGACCTGTACGCCATGGGCTGGAATCCGGTGGCCAGTGCCGAGGACTTCGGCAAGCGCGAAAACCCCGATTACCTGGTCTATGCCCTGGAGCAGCGCCTGGGCGTCAAGAGCGGCTCGATCGCCCCGGACATCCAGGCCGAGCTGGACAAACTGCTGTGGGCGGACCTGCTGGTGCTCAACTTCCCGATCTTCTGGTTCTCGGCGCCGGCCATGCTCAAGGGCTGGATCGACCGGGTGCTGGTGTCCGGCGTGTGCTATGGCGGCAAGCGCTTCTATGACCAAGGTGGTCTGGTGGGCAAGAAGGCCCTGGTCACCGTGACCCTCGGCGGGCGCGAGCACATGTTCGGCGAGGGCGCGATTCACGGGCCGCTGGAGGACATGCTGCGCCCGATCTTGCGCGGCACCCTGGCGTACGTGGGGCTGGAGGTGCTGCCGCCATTCGTGGCCTGGCACGTGCCCTACATCAGCGATGAGGCGCGCCAGGGCTTTTTGCGCGATTACCAGCAGCGCCTGGAGCACCTGTCGGACGACCTGCCGCTCGAGTTCCCGAAGCTTTCGCAGTTCGATGACGCGCTGTACCCGCTGGCCAAATGATTGCGACCGATTGTCGCTGAGTGGACGCCGGGGAGGGCGGTTCAGGCCGTCTGCCCCGGTTTGTTGCCCCTCGCGCAACAGATAATCTTTGCGTCAAGACTGTTCAGTGGCGGCCCTACGACTTAAGGTGGCAGGAAGCAAAACTGTCTGGAGCTCCAATGTCGAACTTCCCCACTGTCCGCCCTCGTCGCCTGCGGCAGAACGAATCCCTGCGCACACTGTTCCAGGAAACCGAATTTCGCCTTGACGACCTGATCCTGCCGATCTTCGTCGAAGAGGGTATCGATGATTTCGTGCCGATCACCAGCATGCCGGGGGTCAACCGCATCCCCGAGAAGATGCTCGCCCGCGAAATCGAGCGCTATGCCCGTGCCGGCATCAAGTCGGTGATGACCTTCGGTGTATCGCACAACCTGGATGCCACCGGCAGCGACACCTGGAACGAGAACGGTCTGGTGGCGCGCATGGCGCGCATCTGCAAGGACACCGCGCCGGAAATGGTGGTGATGTCCGACACCTGCTTCTGCGAGTACACCAGCCACGGCCATTGCGGCGTGCTGCATGATCATGGCGTGGACAATGACGCCACCCTGGCCAACCTGGGCAAGCAGGCGGTGGTGGCCGCAGCGGCCGGTGCCGACTTCATCTCGCCCTCGGCGGCAATGGATGGTCAGGTCCAGGCGATTCGCAGCGCCCTGGACGGTGCAGGTTTCCATGACACCGCGATCATGGCCTACTCGACCAAGTTCGCCTCGTCGCTCTATGGCCCGTTCCGCGAAGCCGGCGGCACCGCCCTCAAGGGCGACCGCAAGAGCTACCAGATGAACCCGATGAACCGCCGTGAGGCTGTGCGCGAGTCGCTGCTCGACGAGCAGGAAGGGGCGGACGTGCTGATGGTCAAGCCGGCGGGTGCCTACCTGGACGTGATCGCCGACATCCGCGCCGCCTCGCGCCTGCCTTTGGCGGCGTACCAGGTCAGCGGCGAGTACGCGATGATCAAGTTCGGTGGCCTGGCCGGTGCCATCGACGAAGCCCGTGTGGTGCGTGAGAGCATCGGCTCGATCAAGCGCGCTGGCGCGGACCTGATCCTGACCTACTTCGCGATGGACCTGGCGCGCGACGGGATCTGAACCCTAGGCGGGGGCTGCCTTGCAGCCCACCGCAGGCTCCGAACCTTTCACAGGTGCTCGGCGAGCGTGTAGGGGCGGCCTTGTGCCGCGAAGGGCTGCAAGGCAGCCCGTTTTTCGTGGGTGGCGGAATGGCACCAGCCCAGCCGGTGCGTCAGGTCCCGTTCTTGATCTTGCTCCAGGTCCTCGTGCGCATCCGCTCGTACTTGAGCGGCAAGGTCTCCAGGGTGAACAGCGTCCCCATCACCTCGACTGGCGGATAAACCGCCGGGTCTTTCAACAGCCGAGGATCGACCAGAGGCAGCGCGTCCTTGTTGCCGTTGGGGTAACCCACGTAGTCGGATGACTTGGCCACCACCTCCGGACGCATCATGTAGTTGATGAAGGCATGCCCCTGTTCGGGGTGCGGCGCGTCGTTGAGCAGCACCATGTTGTTGATCCACATGGGCGCGCCTTCGCGAGGGATGCTGTAGCTCACTTGCACGCCATTGTTGGCGCGCTCGGCCGCCTGTTTGGCGCTGTACACCGAACCGCCCCAGCCCACCACCACGCAGATGTCGCCATTGGCCAGGTCGGTGGTGAACTTCGATGAATCGAAATAGCGCACATAGGGGCGAATGCCCTGCAGCAGCTCTTCGGCCTTGCGGTAATCCTCCGGGTTGCGGCTGTTGGCGGGCAGGCCCAGGTAGTGCAGGGCGATCGGCAGGATCTCCACCGGCGCATCGAGCATGGCCACGCCACAGGCGCTGAGCTTTTCGATGTTCTCCTTGCGCAGCACCAGGTCCCAGGAATCCACCGGCGCGTCCTTGCCCAGCAGCTTGGTCACCTTGGCCTTGTCATAGCCGATGCCAGTGGTACCCCACATGTAGGGCACGGCATAGCGGTTGCCTGGGTCATTGACGGCGAGCTTGCTCAGCACCTGCTCGTCCAGGTGCGAGCGGTTGTCCAGTTGAGCGGGGTCAAGGGGTTTGAGCACGCCGGCCTTGATGAAGTTGGGCAGCAAGTCATCGGGCACCATTACCACGTCATAACCGCTGTGGCCGGCCATCAGCTTGGTTTCCATGACTTCGGCATTGTCGAACGCATCCTGCACCAACGTCGTGCCGGTGGCCTGCTCGAAAGCCTTGGGCGTTTCCGGCGCCAAAAAGTCCGACCAATTGTAGAAATGCACGGTAGGCGTACCGGCGGCGAAGGCGTCGAGGCTGAGAAGCCCGGCCAGGCTAAGCATGGCCAGGCGATGGCCACGCAATGGAGGACGTTGCAGCTGCATTTGTAATCCTTGTTTTCGCGCAGGAGGTAGGGCGAATGTATGCGCGTGCCGAGCGCTTTCCTATCCCGTCGAAGGGTTAACCCTGGGGTAGTCGTTCAGTCGAATTGCCCTTGCGCAAGCTAAGCGCATTAGGATTCGTCTGATGGGGCTACCGCCGACCTGTCTTTAGCCTTGAGGCTTTGATCGTAGCGTCCTCAAGCCCACGGGCTGTCAAAGAGGAGCGACAGGCCCACGGGAGCGTACAGTCAGCATGAATCATGGCAATTTACCCCTTGGCAAACTCGCCGTTGGTGTCCTCGGTATCGTGGCGATCCTGTTCGGTGTGGTGGAGACGGCCCATGCTGCCTGTTCCGGAGACCCAAAGCGTTCCATTGCCTATTCAGGCCCCGCCAATATCACGGTCCCGCGGGATGTGCCAGATGGGACGGTGCTCTACAGCGAAACCAAGGTCATGCCCTATAGCAATTTCAAATGCACTACCGATGAGCTTTGGGGGTTCAATCTGGCCTCCGGACGAGGTGCGCCACCCGGGCCGAAGGTATCGGTGTTTCCTACTGGCGTTTCAGGGCTGTCCTTTCGGGTCAAGGCAGAACTGGGCGGTGGCCCGGATTATCTCACCTCGCTGTATGCCCTCAAGGCAGGCAGCTACAAGCTCGATGGCAACCTGATCATGGAGATTGTCAAAAGCGGCCCCTTGGCGCCGAGCGCGGTCGTCGCTACGGGCGACCTGGGCACCATCCAATACGGCTCCCAACAAATCGCAGGGCTTTCGCTTACCCGAACAGTCAATGTCGTAGCCGCCTCCTGCGAGACCCCGGATGTGAGCGTGGCCATGGGCGATGACTACAAGCTGGACGACTTCGGCGGCGCCGGGTCCACCACACGCGAAGTGCCCTTCAATCTAAAACTGAACAACTGTCCCAAGGGGATCGCCAAGGTCAATTACCAACTGCAGGCGATCACGCCGGTGATCGACGCCGCCAAAGGTATCGTCGGGCTGAACCCGAACTCGACCGCCGTGGGCATCGGCCTGCAGATCAAGGATGCAAACGGCGTGCCTGTGCTTTTGAATACACCCCGTACCTTCACGGGCTACGACACCAATGGCGGCAACTTCCTCATCCCCCTGAAAGCCAGCTTCTACCGGCTGGCCACCGAATCCCTCAGGCCGGGTACCGCCAACACCGAGGTCACGTTCATCATGAGCTACCTGTAGTGCCGCCGGGGTATCTAAGGATCGTCTGATGTCCATTCGCCAGCTCGGATCTTAGATTCGGCGGATGAGATTAAAAAGCTACCTGTTGCAGATCAGCCCTTTGCTTTCGAGCCCCGAAGCCGTCCGCCGACTGCTTCGGGTGTTTGCGATGGTGCTGTCGGTCGGTATCCTCAGCGGTGCCTACAACTTCCTGCTGTTCACCTTCAACAACGACATTTCCCAGCGCCGTGGCTACATGAGTAGCGCGATCGCCGAGGCGCACACCTTCTTCACCACCCGCGAGGCCTTGCTGGAAAGCCTTAGCCTGTCGGCCGTACGCAAGGGCTGGCAGGCCGAGCCGCTGGTCTACCTGCCGTCGTTCGAGGAAATCCACCTGCAGGTGGGCGATGGAGCCGCGAAGCAGTGGAGCATCTGGCTGACCCGGCGCATGTGCGACTACCTCAAGGCCCAGCAGGTGAGCCTTCTGTATGTGGGCAGCGGCCTTGACGATTCGGGTGTGCGTTTGTTCGGCCCGTCCACCGGGCTGTCGGCGTTGCCCCGCCGCATCCTCGAACAGTTGCGCACGCTGCGTGACCTCGATGGGCCACCGCTTCAGGAACTCTGGCTGACCGATCACGATCAGCAGGCGGCGCACCTGTACATCTTCAAGCGCCTGGACGAGGAGGACGCCGATTCCGGCTGGCTGGGCCTGGAGATGGACAGCCGGGCTGTGTCCGCGGCGCTGAGCGACCAAAGTGCCGGCGAATTCATGATGCTCAACGCCGACGACATGCTGGTGTTCAGCAACATGCCGGGTGCGCGCTTGAGCCGTTCGTTGCTGGAGCGCCGGGGCGACAACTTCTTCGGTTTCGTCGGAGACGGCCTGCTGCCGGATCACCTGGTAATCCGCAAGAACCTGATGTCCTCGGACTGGCAGCTGGTGTACTCGATCGACCTGGTCGACGTGTTGCAGGGCCTGTGGAAGCAATTGCTCGGCACGTTGTTGTTCTGCCTGCTGAGCATCGTGCTGATCCTGCTGTTGATGCGCCGTTTCGAACAGCGCCTGATCACCCCGACCATCCACCGAATCCAGGCGCTGATCGAAAGCGAGGCGTTCAGCCGCGACGTGATCCAGGCCGCACCGGTGGCCTTGTGCGTGCTGCGCCGCAGCGACGGCCAAAGGGTGCTGGAAAACCCGTTGGCCCAGCAGTGGCTGGGCAAGGGGCTGGACCGCGAGATCCTCTGCCCGGGCTGGATCCGCCAGGCGTTCGACGCCCCCGAGGCGCCCCATGACGAGACGTTCGAGACCTCCGGTGGCCGCCACCTGCACTTGAGCAGCGTGCCCACTCGCTACAAAGGGGAGGACGTGTTGCTCTGCGTGTTCAATGACGTCACCGCCAGCAAGCAAGTGGAGGCGGCGTTGGAGGCCGCGCGGCAGTCGGCGGATGCGGCCAACGAAGCCAAGACGCTGTTCCTGGCCACCATGAGCCATGAGATCCGCACGCCGTTGTATGGCGTGCTGGGTACGCTGGAGCTCTTGTCGCGCACACGCCTGGATGCCCAGCAGCGGGACTACCTGCAAGCGCTCGAAGGCTCGTCGGCCACCTTGTTGCAGCTGATTTGCGATGTGCTGGATGTCTCGAAGATCGAAGCCGGCCAGTTGGCCCTGGAGGTCAGCGAGTTCTCCCCGCTGGAACTGGTGCACGAGGTGATCCAAGGCTACAGCGCCGCAGCCCTGGGCAAGGGGCTGGAGCTCTACGCTTGCCTGGACCCGCAGTTGCCGCTGCGGTTGCTGGGGGACAGAGCGCGTATCCGGCAGATTCTCAACAACCTGCTGAGCAATGCCGTGAAGTTCACCGATTATGGTCGTGTCGTGCTGCGTGTGCGGTTGTCGCACCGGGAGGCGGAGCGCTCCTGCCTGCTGTGGCAGGTCGCCGATACCGGGCGTGGTATTGCCGAGGAAGATCACCCGTTGATCTTCGACCCGTTCTACCAGACCGCAGGCAACGTCCATGTGGTGGCTGGTACTGGCCTGGGCTTGCCAATCTGCCAGCGTCTAACCCAATTGATGAACGGCCAGATGCGCATGGTCAGCGAACTGGGCCTGGGTACCAGTTTCACCTTGCTGTTGCCGCTGGAGGAATCGCTGCGCAGCGCCGAGGCGGCCTTGCCCTGCAACCTGCTGGCCGAGCGCATCCATGTGGTGTCGCCGCTGCGCGAGCTGGCCGAGAGCCTGGCAGGGTGGTTGCGCCGCTGGGGTGCGCGGGCCCAGGTAGGGCAGCCGGCGTCGATGAGCGCTGGCGGGGTGTTGCTCGAAGCGCATCCCGGCAAGCTGGACGCCCCGTTGCTGCCGCAATGGCCCGGGCGGCGGGTGCTGGCCAGTGCCGATGGCTGCAGCGAGCCACGCCAGGATGGCGACTGCTGGCACGTCAACCTCAGCCACCTGGCCGCGCTCCACCAGGCCATCTGCCAGGCCCAGGGCTTGTGGAGGGTGGACGACCAAACGCGTAGCGCAGGGCCGCGCATCCGGGACCTTGGGCTGAGCGTCCTGGTGGCCGAGGACAACATCATCAATCAGTTGATCTTGCGCGATCAGCTCGAAGAGCTCGGTTGCACGGTGGTACTGGCCGGCGATGGCGAGCAGGCCCTGCGCTGCTGGGACCAGGGGGCATTCGATGTGGTGCTGAGCGACGTCAACATGCCTCGGGTCAATGGTTACGAACTGGCCAGGACCTTGCGGCGGCAAGGCTGCACCGTGCCGATCATCGGCGCCACGGCCAATGCCCTGCGCGGCGAAGAAGAGCTGTGCCTGGCCGCCGGGATGAATCACTGCCTGGTCAAGCCCTTCACGCTGCAAACGCTGCACCACTGTCTGGCCGCCTACCAAGGAAACGCCCATGAGAGCCTTTGAAATCCTCATCGTCGAGGACCACCCGTTCCAGTGCATGTACCTGCAGCACCTGTTCAACGAACTGGGCGAGCTGCGCGTGGACACCGCGCGGGATGGCGCCGAAGCCTTGTTGCGCCTGCAGCAGCGAGACTACGACCTGATCCTCACCGATTTGCTGATGCCAGGCATGGACGGTGTGCAGTTCATCCAGCACCTGGCCGCGCTGCCAGGCAGGACGGGGCTTGCGATCATGAGCGCGGCGTCACGGCGGATGCTGATGGCGGCGAGTCTTGCGGCCAAGCACCTGGGGGTGGACGTGGTGGGGTTGCTGTCCAAGCCGGTGACCCCCGAGGCGTTGCGCGGGGTGGTCGAGCACTTGCGCGAGCAGCGTCGCACGCCTGTCCATGTCGCGCCGCAGGCCGTCGACTATGACCGCCAGACCCTGCTCGAAGCCCTCAATAGCCGGGCGTTCCAGGCCTGGTTTCAGCCCAAGAAGTCCTTGCAAAATGGCCGCATCGTCGCCGCCGAGGCCCTGGTGCGCTGGATCCATCCCGAGCACGGCGTGCTGTTGCCGGGGGCATTCCTGCCGGCGCTGCGGGCCTTCGATCTGGAGGAGCGCCTGTTGTGGTCGATGCTCAGGCAGAGCATGGATGCCCAGGCCCGATGGCGCACGCGGGGTTATGACATTCCGGTGTCGATCAACCTGCCGACTCACCTGCTCAACAGCCACGACCTGGCCGACCGCCTGCTGGAGTTCGTGCTGCACCACGGCGGTATCCCCGCCAAGATCTGCTTCGAGCTCATGGAATGCTCCGTCCCCGACGAAGTCAGCAACTACTACGCAGGCGCCTGCCGTTTGCGCATCAAAGGCTTCGGCCTTTCACAGGACGATTTCGGCAAGGGCTACAGCTCGTACATGAATCTGGTCTCCACGCCGTTCACCGAACTCAAGATCGATCGCGCGTTGGTGCAGGGCTGTCACGAGAACGACAATCTGGCCTCGGCACTGGCCAGCATTGTCGCCTTGGGCCGCCGACTGGGCCTGAACGTGGTGGCCGAAGGGGTGGAAAAGCCAGAGGAGTTGGCCTTGCTGCGCCGGCTCGAGTGCAGCCATGTGCAGGGCTTTTTGATTTCCCACGCGGTGTCGTTGGACCAGTTTCTGCACTTGCTGAAGGCCGATGGCCCGGCTATGTGCCATTAATCAGACTTGGCGCAAGGCTTGTGCTTTGCTACGGAGGTAGATTCCCACCCGTATTCGCACCCGCAGGACCACGGACCCTTTGATGAAACACTCCAACGCGCTTCTGGAAAACCTCGCTCGCAGCTCGTCGCGCCTGAGCAAAGGCATGATGGTGCTGCTCGGCGTGGCGGTGCTGCTGGTCAGCACCACCTACTGGTCGTTCCAGCGGCTGATCGAGGAGCACCACGACACGGTGCGTTTTCATTTCGCCCGGCTGATGGAGAACATCCAGGAGCAGGAGCTGTTTTTGACCTCACTGCGTCAGCGTAGCCTGCGCGGCGAACTGATGATCCGCGACGTCGTCCAGGCGCCTGAGATCGAGCCTCGCCGGGGGGAGGGCGATGGCATGTTCCGTGGCCAGGAAAATCCATTCTCGATGCCGTTCAGTCTCAGGCTCAGTGCCCAGGCCGAGGATCCCGACAAGGCCGCCAAGGTCTCTACCCTGGCCGCGCACCTGAGTGCCTATTACAGCGCCTTCTGGTCCACCTCGCACTTCCAGTCACCTCAGGCGTTCCTGTTCAACCGACAGGGTGAGTTCGACGTGGCCGTGCCCGCGACCGGTGAGCACAGCACCGATGCGGGCAAGCAGGACCCCATGAGCCAGATGCTCGATACCGTGCGCGCCCAAATGCCCCAGAACGAGGGCGCCGAGGTCATGTGGCGTGCCTACGGCAGCCCCGGCAACGGGGTGGTTGCCGCGCGCGTGCTGGCCTATGCCAACTTCGATTTGCCCCCCGAACAGTTGCGGATCCAGGGCTCCGGCACACACGCCACGGCTGCGGTAATGCTCGACCTGGCCCACGCCAATGATTTTCAGCGCACCATGGATTGGGCGGTGTACGACCGCTTCACCCTGGTCACGCCCTCGGGGCAGATTCTCTCGGGCATCCTGCGTCCGGAGGTGACTTTGCACGAGGGCTTCAACCTCAAGCCCGATGGCCTGGTGTTCAAGCTGGTCAACCACGACGGACCTGCGTGGATGGCGATCTACACCATCGGCTTCAAGAGCTTTTTCCGCTACGCGCTGGGGTCTTTGCTGAGCCTTGGGTTGGGGCTGGCCTGCCTGATCGGCCTGGGTTGGGCGGCGAGCCGCTGGTACCGGCGCCAGGTGATCCAGCCGGCGAACAGGGCCCATGCCGCCATCGCCGAGAGCGAAGCGTTCAGTCGCGTGGTCATCGATACCGCCCCCACCGGGCTGTGCGTGGTACGCCAGGCCGACCACCAGGTGCTGCTGGAAAACCAGCGTGCCAAGCAGTGGCAGGGGACTGCCGCGCTGGTGGCGGCCCTGGATCGTTGCCAGGACAGTGGTGGGGCGGGAGAGCATGAACTTGAGATCGAGGGGCGCCACCTGCAGGTTGGTTTCGTGGCCACCCGCTACCAGGGGCAGGATGTGCGGCTTTATGCCTTCAATGATGTGACCCGTCATGTCGAGGATGCCCGGGCGCTGGAAGATGCCCGGCGCATGGCCGCCGCGGCCAACGAGGCGAAGACGCTATTCCTGGCGACCATGAGCCATGAGATCCGCACGCCGCTGTATGGGGTGCTGGGCACCCTGGAACTGCTCGGCTTGACCCCGCTGGCGCCTCGTCAGCAGGCCTACCTGCAGACCATCCAGCGCTCCTCGGCCACGCTGTTCCAGCTGATCAGCGATGTACTGGATGTCTCGAAGATCGAATCCGGGCAGATGGCCCTGGAGCCCGTGGCGTTCTGCCCGCTGGAGATGATCGAGGATACCCTGCGCACCTATGCGGCCTTCGCCGAGCGCAAGGGGTTGCTGCTCTATGGCTGCACCGATGCCAGGCTGCCACTGCGGCTGGTCGGCGATCCGATCCGGATCCGGCAGATCCTCAACAATCTGCTGAGCAATGCCATCAAGTTCACTGACAGTGGTCGGGTGGTGCTGCGCACGCGGGTGCTCAGTTGCGCCGATGGCCAGGTGCACCTCGAATGGCAGGTCGCCGATACCGGCATCGGCTTGTCCGAGTCGCAGCAGGCCAGGCTGTTCGAGCTGTTCTACCAAGTGCACGAAGCCTCCAACGAGGGCGGCGCAGGGCTGGGCCTGCCGATTTGTGGGTGGCTGAGCGAGATGATGGGCGGGCAGATGAAAGTGGTCAGCGAGCCTGGCCTGGGCAGCAGTTTCATGCTGCGCCTTACCTTGCCGGTGGTGGCGGATGCCTTGCCTGTGCCTGCTGAGGGAGAGCCGTCGGCGCTGCCGGTACTCGTTCGGGCGCCGATCCCTGAGCTGGCCCAACACTACTGCGACTGGCTCAACCGCCTTGGGCTACAGGCGCATCTGGCGTCCTCGACGCCCGCCGCAGCCCAGTCCCGAGCGGTGCTGGTCGATGTGTTGCCCGATGACACGGCGCCGGCCTGGCCGGGGCCGCGCATTTGTTGCCATGGTACGGACTCGGCGCAAGAAGGGCGCGGCGATTGGGACTTGAGCATGCACGATGTGCAGGCCATCGCCCGGGCGGTAGTTCGGATCAGCCAGGGCCATGAGGAGCCTGCCGAACATCGTCTGGCGGGCACCGCCAACGATCTGCGCCTGCACATCCTGGTGGCCGAGGACAATCCCATCAACCAAGCGATCCTCAAAGAGCAGCTCGAGGCGCTGGGCTGCAGCGTGGTGGTGGCGCGCAATGGCGAACAAGCCTTGCAGCTTTGGCAGCCCGACGTGTTCGACCTGGTGCTGACCGATGTGAACATGCCGATCATCAATGGCTATTAGCTGGCCACCGCATTGCGTGAGCAGGACCCTGCGCTGCCAATCATCGGCGTCACCGCCAACGCGATGCGCGAGGAGGGAGCGCGTTGCCTGGAGGTGGGGATGAGTGCCTGGATCGTCAAGCCGCTGAGCTTGCAGACCTTGCGCAACCAATTGCTCAAGTTGTGCCGGCCGAACTGGCAGGGTGATACGCAGGAGCCGCCGCCGCAGCCAGCCGCTACCACGCTGGCGCAAGACGAAGACGCGCCACCGAAGCTTTCACCGGCCATGCGTACCCTGTTCATCGAGACCATGACCCAGGACATCCAGACACTGCAGGCGGCTCTGGAGCAGGACGATGCACAAGCCCTGGGTCGGCAATTGCACAGCATCGCCGGCGCGCTGGGCGCGGTGCAGTCGGCCAGCCTGGCGCAGTACTGCACTGTGCTTGAAGTCCAGCTGGTCGACCAGGCGTTCGATGAGTCCATGCGCCAGCAAGTGCGACGGGTAATACAACGACTGGCGGCAATGACCGACGCGCTCAAGTAACATTACCCAGACTGTTCATTCACCCCGCCTGAGGTTATATGGAAAAACTCAAGGTCATCATTGCCGACGATCATCCCATCGTGCTGTTTGGCGTACGGGAGTTGGTCGAGCGCGACCCGCATTTTTGCGTGGTCGGAGAAGCGGTAAGTTCAAGCGCATTGATCGCGTTATTGCAACAGCAGCCGGTCGATCTGGTCATCACCGATTACAACATGCCGGATGACTCGCCTTATGGCGACGGCTTGAAGTTGATCGACTACCTCAAACGGCACTATCCCACTGTCCAAGTGTTGATACTGACGATGATTTCCAATTCGATGATTCTCGAACGCCTGCACGAATTGGGGGTGGTGGGCGTGATCCAGAAGAATCACCTGCACACCGAAATCGAGCGCGCGCTCAAGGCAATTCGCGGAAAACGCCCGTACTTGAGCCCTCAGGCGCCCAAAACGTCGGTGGTCGACTCTGGCCTGGATACCGACCAGCGCCTGGAAACACTGTCGCTCAAAGAGCGTGAAGTGTTGCGCTTGTTCGTGGCCGGTAAAACCGTGGGTGATATAGCCCTTAGCCTCAGCCGCAGCCCTAAGACGATCAGTGCGCAAAAAGTCTCGGCCATGCGCAAACTTGAAGTCGATAATGACCAGGCACTATTGGCCTATTGCCTGGAGCGACGTCTGTTCAATTGACCCTCGGCGGGGCTTATCAGGATCGTCTTATGGGGATAGGTGTCCGGGTTTATTAATGTGGTCTGGCAGTCTTCTGCAGCACATTTAAACTAGGGCATCGATATGAAAAAGTATTCCCTCGCCGCCTTCGCACTCTCGGCGCTCGTCACCTCCATGGGCGCCTTCGCAGAAGAGCCGCCGGCACCTGTAAAAGGTGGCAGCGGCAAGATCAGTTTCAGCGGCGTCATCAACAACGACGCCTGCTCGGTTGACGGCGCCGATGCCGATCGCGTGATTTCCGTGGACATGGGCAACATTTCGATCAAGGACATGGGCACCGCTGAGGCCCCGGCCTCGGGTCGCGTTACCGGCAAGGAGTTCAACCTCAACGTCAACTGCAACCAGGGCACCAAGGTGTCCATGGTCTTCGACCCGACCATCCTTGGCGGTTCCGGCATCGTCACCGGCAAGGGCGTGCTGGCACTGACCCCAGGCAGCGGCGCTGCCAAGAACGTCGGTATCGCCTTGCTCGACAGCACCGGGGCGAAGATCGACCTCAGCAGCAAGACCACCGCCACCATCCAGAGCGGCATGCACGGCGCCGGCGCCGCTGGCGGCGACGCCACCCTGAGCTTCTCCGCCGCCTACGTGACCACGGGTGCTGCCGGCACCGCGACCGCCGGCCGGGGTGATGCCACCCTGCCATTCATCCTGCAGTACGAATAAGTCGTCACCCAGGGTTCTGTACGTGCGAGACCTGAAGGTCTCGCCGTCCGCTTAGACAAAAGGGGTGATAGCGATGTTGACTCCCAGACTCACTGCCTGCCTGGGCCTGCTGGGCATGTTCCTGGCGGCGCCGGCGGTGGCCGGCATCTCCTTGAGCGCCACGCGCGTGGTGTTCGATGGTGCCCACAAGGAAGCCAACGTGACCGTGCGCAATGGTGGCCAGGATGTGTTGATCCAGTCGTGGATCGACAGCGACGACGGCCTGAACCGCACGGTCCCGTTCGCGGTGACGCCACCCTTGGCCAGGGTCGTGGCCAAGCAGCAGCAATTGCTGCGCATCCTTTATGAAGGGACAGGACTGCCCCAGGACCGCGAGTCGGTCGTGTGGCTCAATGTCCAGGAAATTCCGCAAGCCAGCGAACAGGCCAACACGCTGCAACTGGCCGTGCGTCAGCGCATCAAGGTGTTCTTCCGACCGGCCGGGCTGCCGGGCGATGCGTTGCAGGCGCCGACCGAACTGGACTGGCGATTGACCCACGAGGGCGCCTCCACGGCCCTGTCGGTGAGCAATCCAAGCCTGTACCACGTGTCGATGGCCGACATCACGGTCACGGTCAACGGGCAGCGAACGCTGGCGGCTGATTCGGCGATGATCGCGCCCGGGCAGACCCGAACCTTTGCCGTGGCCAAGGTCGCGGCCGGCGTGCCGGCGAGTCTGTCCTTTCGCAGCATCAATGACTACGGCGCGCAGAGCGAGTATCGCGCGGCGTTGATGCCGAGCGGAGCCAGCAAGGCCAAGGCCGTCGAGCCCGCCGCTTCTTCGTAACACCCCCAAGCACCCTGGGCGCATGCCGACGCACGCGCGGCTGCGCCGTGCCTGGTGTTTGCCATGGATGAAAAAAGGTTTCCACGCATGTTTCTGCTGTTCGACAACCGGGGACGCTTCCGTGCGCCCGCGCCGCTCAAGCTCGCAGCCTTGTCCCTGGCCATCCACAGCGCCTGCGTGCACGCCGGTGCCGCTTCCGAGCAAGTTGCCGACCCGCAGTTGCTCGCCTTCAATACCACTTTCCTGCAGGGCGCGGCTTCGTCGGTAGACCTGCAACTGCTGCTCGCCGGCACCCGTGTGCTGCCTGGCAACTACCGGGTCGATCTGTACAGCAACCAGGTCCTGGTCGGGCGACGAGATATCGATTTTCAACGCAACCCGACCACTGGCCGTGTGGAGCCGTGCCTGACCCTCGCATTGCTCCGGCAACTGGGGATCGACCTGGACAAGCTGCAGGCCCAGGGCAAGCTGAGCCTGGACAACGACCAGTCCTGCCAGGACCTGCCTGCGCTGATCGACCAGGCCTCCGTGAGCTTCGATGCCAGTCGCCTGCGCCTGGATACCAGCGTCCCGCAGGTCGCCATGCAGCGCGGCCTGCGCGGCTACGTCGATCCGCAGTTGTGGGACAACGGCGTGCCAGCGGCTTTCATCAACTACCAGATGAGCACCAGCCGCAACGCAGGCGATGCCGACACCCGCTACAACACCAACCTGGGCCTGCGCAATGGCATCAACCTGGGCGGCTGGCGGCTGCGTAACGAGTCCAACTTCAGCAGCGGCACCGGCCGCCCGGATACCTTCAAGAGCAACCGCAGCTACCTGCAGCACGATGTCACGGCCCTGAAGGGGCAGTTCAGCGCCGGGGACATTTTCTCCGATGCGCAGTTGTTCGACAGCGTGCGCTACCGGGGCCTGAAGCTTGAGTCCGACGACGGCATGCGCGCTGACAGCGAGCGCGGCTACGCGCCGATCATCCGAGGCGTGGCACAGACCAACGCGACCGTGGAAATCCGCCAGGACAACTACCTGCTGTACACCACCAACGTACCGCCTGGCCCGTTCGAGATCAGCGACATCTACCCCAGTGGCTCCAACGGCGACCTGCAGATCACCGTCATCGAGGCCGACGGCAGCCGCCGGGTGACCCAGCAGGCGTTTTCCAGCTTGCCGATCATGGTCCGTGAAGGGCAGGTGCGCTACAGCGTCTCGGCCGGTCGCTACAACAGCAACAGCGAAGGGCTGGCCACACCGCAGATGCTCAGCGCCAACCTGGCCTACGGCATCGACAGCAACCTGACCGGCATCGTCGGGGTGCAGGCCACCGATCAGTACAAGGCGCTGGCCGTCGGCGTGGGTCGCAATACCTCGTTGGGTGCGGTGTCGCTGGACGTCACCCATTCCAGCAGCCAGGCTCAGGGCGAGCGCAAGACGGGCAACAGCCTGCGCGCCCTGTATGCCAAGACCTTCACCGGCACGGCCACCAGTTTCACCCTGGCGGCCTACCGCTATTCGACCGAGGGCTACCGCACGCTGAGCAACCACATCGAGGACCTGAGCAGCGGGCCGCTGCTGCGTTCGGGGCACTCCAAGACCCGCACAGACCTGACCATCAACCAGAGCCTGGGGGCGGATCGAAAGCTGGGTAGCCTGTACCTGAACGCCAGCGACCAGCGCTACTGGAACCGCGGCGGCTCGCGCAGTTTTTCGGCCGGCTATGGCAATAACTGGGGTGATGCCAGCTACAACCTCACCTGGAGCCGTACGCAGGATTTGAGCGGCGGCGCGGGCAGCTCCGACAATCAGATCAGCCTGTCGGTGTCGTTCCCGCTCGGTGGCCGCCCACGGGCACCGCGGGCATTCGTCACCACGAGCTCGCAGAAAAACGGCAACAGCACCCAGGCCGGCATCAATGGCTACTTCAACGAAAGCGCCGACACGTTCTATTCGGTGCAGGCGGGCAGCAGCGATGGTGGCGGGCGTTCGGCCTCGGCCAACGTCAGCACGCGGACCTCGATGGCCGATATCAGCGTCGGCTACAGCCAGGGCAAGGGCTACGACTCGCAGAGCCTGAACGTCTCTGGGTCGGTGGTGGCTCACCCTGGGGGTATCAACCTGGGCCAGACCGTGGGCGAAACCTTTGCCTTGGTGGAGGTGCCGGGCGTGCGCGGTGCCAAGGTCAGCAGCTACAGCGGCGTCGAGACTGGCCGTAACGGCTATGCGGTAGTCCCCAGCGCGCAGCCTTACCGGGTCAACTGGATCAGCTTGGACACCCGTGAGCTGGGCGCTGATATCGAGATCGACAATGCCACCCAGCAACGGGTGCCACGCCGGGGCGCCGTGGTGCTGGCGCGTTTCGCTGGCAAGACCGGGCGCCGTGTGCAGTTCGAGCTGTTCGACGGCCAAGGTGGCAGGATCCCGTTCGGTGCCGCGCTGGAAGATGCCGAGGGCAAGCAACTGGCGATCTCCGACCCCAGCGGCAAGGCATTGGCCTTGGTCGAGCAAGCGCAGGGCCGGCTGACGATTCGCTGGAGCGACCAGCAATGCCAGGCATCCTATGCGTTGCCCGAGCGTGACAAAGCGTTGAACTACGAACGCCTGCCATTGCGCTGCGGCCAGTAGGCGAGGGTATGCCGGACGCGGCCCTCCACGGGCCGCGCATTTGAGCTATAGCTTAAGGCCTCTACCTGCCTCTGGAGGTCATCGAAATGAGCGAGTCATCACGCCCGCCCTTGCCGCCGTTCACCCTGGAAACCGCCATCGAGAAGGTCCGACGCGCCGAGGATGGCTGGAACACCCGCGACCCTGCGAAAGTGGTGCTGGCCTACACGGAGGATACCTACTGGCGCAACCGCAGCGAGTTCATCGAAGGGCGTGCCCAGGCACAGGCGTTTCTCGAGCGCAAATGGCGCAGGGAATTGGACTACCGCCTGATCAAGGAACTCTGGACCTTCGCCGATAATCGGATCGCCGTGCGTTTTGCCTATGAATGGCACGACGATTCCGGCAGCTGGTTTCGCTCCTACGGCAACGAAAACTGGGAGTTCGGCGCGAACGGCCTGATGCAGCGGCGCTTTGCCAGTATCAATGACCTGCCGATCACCGAGCAGGAGCGCAAGTACCACTGGCCTTTGGGCCGCCGCCCGGACGACCATCCAGGCTTGAGTGAGCTGGGTCTCTAGGCTCTGTACGAAAAGCCTTGATACTCGGTGATGCTGCGTTGAAAACAGCCTCGGAATGCTCATTTACAACCCGTAAAGTCGAGCGCGACTCCGACCGTTCCTCGGCTGTTTTCGCCTTGCCTGACCTTCGTCTCAAGACTTTTCATACAGACCCTAGCGCTTGGCTGTCCTTGGCGGACCAGCCAGATAAAACGGCTGGCCCGCCCGGGCATCAAGGGTTGGATTCGGTAAAGGGATTGCCCTTGGTCTGCAAGTACATCTTGCCCATCGCCGTGGACGCGAAATCGGTGATGTGCCCGATGTCCCGGTAGATCGGCAGGCCGTCGATCGACAGCTTGCATTGGCCATCGGTGCACTGCACATCCTTGGGGTCGATCACCAGCACGTCCGGGTGTGCCTGCTTGGCCGCTTCGAACAGCTGTGCAAGCCATGGGTCTTCTTTGGGCGCTGTGACGCTCGTCGCACAATGGTGCTCCTCGATCGTCCCCCTGAGCTTGATGCTGCGGTACAGGCAGTCGTTGGCGCCTTCGGGCATGACGATGTTGCTCTTGAGCAGCACGGGAGTGGCCCCGGAGCGCTCGATGACGTCGAGGCTTTTGAGCAGGGCAGTCTTCATGCGCTCGCGCGACAGGGCCTGGGAACGTTCGTCATCGATCGACAACACCACGGCGCTGCTATTGGCGTAGGTTTCCCAGGTCAGGCCGATGATCACATAGTCGTAATGGCTACGAGCAATCAGCTTGTGGTATTCGGCGGCTGCGTCATGGCACTTCTTGTAGAGCGTGTTCTTGTACTTCCACCAGTCATACAGATAGACATCCGGCAGGGCCAGGCAACCTGGGCTGCCCTGGGCCATGACCGAGAGGTTGGCGTCCTTGGCCAGTACGTCCATGAAGCCCCAGAAGTGGTTGGAGTAGGAGTCGCCCATCAGCAGCGCGGTGGCGCTGGCGTTGGCTTGCCCCAGCAGGCATTTGCTATCGGAGCCATCACTGGCCCCGCCCAGGCACGGTCCGCGCGGGGGTATTTCGCTCGCCTTCAGGCGCGGCAGGATATGCGTCGGGCCACTGCCGAAGCGCTCCATCCAGCCACCGGAAGATTTGCCCGCCGAATGCAGTGCCGAAAACGCGATGGCAGGAACGACCAGCAGCAAGATCAGCGTTTTGCCAACACCCAGTTGGGTACGGCGCAGCGGCTTTTCGATCAAATAGTACGAGGTGATGCCCAAGGCAAACGAGGCGATGAAGTAGTCGGCGAGGATGGCGGGGGTCTTTTCAAAGCCCAGGTAATCCACGATGGCGATGACCGGCCAGTGCCACAAGTACAGCGAGTAGGAAATCGTCCCGATGAACACCAGGGGGGACCACGACAGCAGCCTGGAGGTGATGCCCACCTGCCCAATCTGGCCCGAGACCAGTACCGCCGTTGCCAGGCAGATCACGATGGCGGGATAGCCCGGATAGGCGGTGGTCGGTATGGATTGCGTTGCGCCATACAGGAGCACGCCAAGGGCGCACAGGCCTAGCACGGAGGCACTGACGCGGCCCAGGTGTTGGCGGTCGGTCGCATACACCGCCGCGCACGAGCCGATCAGCAGCTCGAAGATGCGCGCGAGGAATGCGTAATAGCTTTTGTCGGGGGATGTCTTGGCGATGAACAGCGCGACGGCAATGGCCGCGACGGTCAGCATCAAGACAGCGGTTTTCAGTTGCCGGGGCGCCAGGTAGCGCGTCAGTGCCATCAGCCCGAGCGGGAGGAAGATGTACCACTGCCATTCGATGGCCAGCGACCAGGCGTGCAGCAGGGGCAGGGTCGCCGCCTCGGCGGTGGCATAGCCGTCGGTGGCTTTGGAGAAGTACTGGTTGGACAGCAGCAGGCTCGTGTACTTCTCGCTTTTCAGAAAGTCGATGAAGTCCTTGGGCAGATACAGCACGCTGGCCGCGGCGAGCGTGACGATCAACAGCGCCAGTATCGCCGGCTGCAGGCGCCACAGGCGTTTAACGTAGAACTGGCCAAGGCTGAAGTCCCCCCGGGCCACCGCGCTCAAAATGATCGAGGTGGTGAGGTAGCCAGAGATCACGAAAAAGATATCGACGCCGATGAACCCAGAGGGGAAGACCGCCAGCCCGCCATGGAACACCAGCACCAGCAGGACAGCAACGGCGCGTAGCCCGTCGATATCGGGGCGGTAGGAGGCCGGTTGTGCGTCGGTTCGCGCGCCCTGTGCCTTGGCCCGGTCGGCAGCCACGTGCACGCGGGCGGTTTCAGGTGCTTTGAATACCAGGTTCTGTTCGGTTGACACGGCAAAACATCCTATCGCGTTGAGACTTCTTGGACGCGGCAGGGCTCGCGAGCAAAAGCGGCGAGTTTACCAAAGGGGCTTGGGTGCACCCCGGGCAGATTATCCGATTGACCGGATTAGTATTGCTGAATGTTTCCGCTCGGAGGTGCGGCACGACCGTCAATGAGGGCCTGGGAGACGCAGTTGTCCGAGTCGCTCAAGCGCCTGCTTCGCGTCGTTGAGGATTTCATCGAAGATGGCCTGCACCGGCTTGACCGCGTCGGCAAAGACGACCGAGGGGCCGACATCGAGCATGCCACGTGCGCTGTCGCCCGTCTGGTAGGCCTGCGTGGTCAGGGTGCCCATGACATGGGGGCGGTAGCGTTCGAAGTCATGAGCGCCGGCCGCATCCAGGGCGGCGACCGCCTGGGCGCTGTCGTTGTTCAGTACCCGGTGATGTTGCTTGAGGGCAGTTTTCACGATGACGCTTTGCGTGCCGTCGCTGCGTACCAGCAAATCTTTGTAGTCGCGATGAATCCAGAGTTCTTCGCTGACCAGCATGCTCGAGCCCAGAAGCACGGCATCGGCGCCCATCGCCAGCGTTGCCGCCAGTTGGCGGCCTGTACCGATGCCGCCACCGATGACGATGGGTAGGTCGATTTCCATCGGTGCCTGGGCCGCCTGGACCATGCTGCTGATGCCATAAGTGCCCGGGTGCCCGCCGCAGTCGTTGCCCACCACGATGAGCGCATCCACCCCGAGCCGGGCCGCCGAGCGCGCATAGCGAATCGCGGGGACCTTGTGCAGGACCTTGATACCCGCCGCGCGAAGCACCGGCAGAATGCACTCGGGGCTGGCGCCGGAGGTTTCGACGCACAGCACACCTTCCTCGGCCAGGATGTCCACCTGCTCGCGCAAGCGGTCCAGTGCCTCGGCCTGGCTGGAAACATAGAGGTTGACGCCGAACCCTTTGCCCGAGGTCAGCTCGCGGCAGCGGCGCAGTTCGTTGCGAAACGCGCGAGGATCGGCAAACCCCGCCGCGACGATAAAACCCATCCCGCCTGCATTCACGACGGCTGCCACGTACGCCGCGTCGGACACACCTGGCCCCATCCCGCCACAGAGAATCGGGTGACGGATGCCCAGCAGTTCGGTGATGCGGGTGCGAAAGAGTGGGTCACGCATGTAAGTGTCCTTGGCTCGGGGCAGCCTGCAGTGTATAGCTGAACACATGTTCAATAGCAACGTGGTCAGGCACTCATTTCAGCGCGCTCACGACGGCGCAGGCGCACGGCCAATTTGGCGGCGAGCTTGAAGACGATGGCGCTGAAGATCAGTGCAAACGCCAGTGGATACCAGGACCCCATGGGAATGCGCTTGTAGAACGACAGGACGAATATCCCGGCGATCACCCAGGTACCAGTGCTGTGCAACGCCTTCCAGTTGCGTGCGCCGAGCCGCTTCACGGCGGCAGGGAACGAAGTGACGGTCAGCAGAAAAATGAAGAAGTAGCCAATCGAACCGGGGATGTTGGCAACGGCCGTGCGGCCATGCCAGAACGTGTCGGGGAACGACTTGGCGTACACGATGATCAGGACTGCATGCACCGCGTGGGAAAAGGCGAACGCCAATCCTAGAAACCGTCGCTCGCGCAGCAGGCTGCGTGTGAAGGCACTGGGCAGCAAGATTGCCAGGGAAGAGGCCAGAAATGTCAGGAGAAACAGTAGGAAGGACGTGCGCGCGGTGACCCGAATCGCACTGTGCAAAGCGTCCACCGGTTGCGGTACGGCCATGAGCGCCAGCGCGGTGATGACCAGAACCGCAACAGACAACACTGAGAACAGGCGCCAGCCGCGCAGGCTAGCAGGTTGAGCATGAAAGTGCATGGCAAACTCCGTCGTGGGGCGGCGTGCAGAGTGCCACCGCAGTTCGTAGCCATGGTGTCCGAGGTGCTTATCTCAAATGTGTCTGGGATCGGTCTTTATGTATCGCTTTGTTGAGGCAGGGCCAGGCAGGTGGCTTCAGAGCAGCAGATAGTCGCTGTATTGAGCGATCCCGCTGTGTGCACCTTCGACTAGGTGTACGTAACGGCCATTCACACAGTCGATCGGCAGACAGTCATCCACTTCGAGTACCGCGTCGATGTGGGGCTTGAGCCAGTCAGCCCGCAGGCGCTGCTTGCCCAGTTGTCTTGCCTGTTGCTTGTTCTTAGCGACCACTAAAAGGTAGCGGTGAGCTTCACCGAAGACCGTTGGCTCGTAACCGCCAAGATTGATGAAAAATAGCCTTGGGTCGTCTGGCCCGGGAGCCAGGTGACTGAACTCGACGCGGTAGCCATCGATGCCATCGACTTCCAGCCAAGCGTCGATATGCAGGCCCGCGCGGCTACCGAACCAGCCCTGACGCAATTGCGGATAGGTCTGCTCCAGGCTCTGCGCCTGGGCGAACACCACATCATGCACCTCGATGCTGGCGCGTGGGTGGCGACCTCCGAGCATGACTACGTACAACATGAAAGCTTCCTTCTCGGTGCGCTGAGGGCGGCATTCTCAAGGTCCAGGGCCCTTGTTAGGAGCAGGGCGGACACGCGGGTCTACCATCGAATCTGAAGAACTGTACATAAATTGATTTAAGCTGTACAAGAAACTAATCTCTGTATAGATATTCGGCGCCACAGGTTCGTCATGGCATACCTGGTTCGGATGGTCTGTCTCTGCTTGCTGCTTGGCACAATGTCGTCGGTCTCTGCGGACTGGCGAACGGCGGTGCCGACCGCGCAGCGGCTTGGCGAAGGGGAATTCACCTGGTTCGGTCTGCGTCTGTACAGCGCTCGGCTGTGGGCCGTCGGACCGGTGCAGAACTGGAGTCAGCCCTTCGCCTTGGAGTTGACCTACCACCGTTCTCTCTCCCGAGACACGCTGGTGCAGGCCAGCCTTCAGGAAATGCGTCGCCTGGGTGGCGGCAGTGTGACAGTCCCGCAGATCGAGACCTGGTCCGGAATCATGGAAGAGGCCTTCGTGAATGTGCGCCCGGGAACGCGTATCACGGGGTTGTACCTGCCAGGTGAGGGCTGCCGTTTCTATGTCAATGGGAGGCTCAGCCGTGAGGTTGCCGATCCGGCGTTCGCCCGGGCGTTCTTCGCCATCTGGCTGGATCCGCAAGCCCGGGATCCTCGATTGCGCCAGCGCCTGCTCGGCCTGGTCGCTGACAACTGAGGAAACTAAACATGTACAGAGCATTATTGCTGACGGCCTGCCTGGCGCTGCTTAGTTGTGGCAACGTCGGCGTCGAACGGTATGCCGCTGAACACCCACGCCTCGATCTGGCGGCCTTCTTCTCGCGCCCAGTACAGGCTTGGGGGATGTTCCAGAAGCGTTCAGGCGAGGTGGTCAAGCGTTTTGAAGTACGTATCGATAGCCGACGTGACGGTGAGCGGCTGACCCTGGACGAGCACTTCCTCTACAGCGACGGCACACGTCAGCAACGTACCTG
Source organism: Pseudomonas sp. NY15354 (assembly GCF_048068075.1). NCBI lineage: Bacteria > Pseudomonadati > Pseudomonadota > Gammaproteobacteria > Pseudomonadales > Pseudomonadaceae > Pseudomonas > Pseudomonas sp. NY15354. Next base: position 160,344 of record NZ_JBLUPV010000008.1, on the reverse strand, counting down.
GACGTTGACGCCGGACGGCCCCGGCCGCTGGCGCGGAACCGCTGGGGATGTGATCGGGCAAGCCCGTGGCGAATTGGCGGGCAACGCACTGAGATGGCGTTACCAGCTCGATCTGCCCGTCGATGGAAGGCACTGGCAGGTTGACTTGGACGACTGGATGTACCTGATAGACGACGACACCCTTATCAACCGCTCGAGCATGAGCAAACTGGGCGTGGAGATCGGCCAGATCACGCTGTTCTTCCGCCGTCTGCCGGAGGGCACACCATGAACCTGAACACACTCGCCCAGCGGGTATCGGCTGGTAATGTCCAATCTCTTGAACTGCTGTCACTCGAAGGAGGGTTTTATGTCCTGCGTGCGATGTCCGAAACTGGCCCCGTCACGCTGAGCGATGCGAGCGGGCAGGCACTTCGATTGCGCTCGACCACTGAACTGCGCGAGCTTCTGGCCAACTTGCCACCGGTGCCATGCATGATGGTGCAACAGGTGGTGCATGATGAAATGTGCGGACAAAGTGACGGCCCCGTCGCGCCGTTACGAATGCCACTGACCTTGGCCAGCCAGTGGTAGCCGGTACGATGCGCCTGGGGCTGGTGCTGGGAGATCAGCTGTCATTCGACCTGGCCAGCCTCGCGGCACTGGATCCAGCCCACGATGCGATCCTGATGGCTGAAGTGGCGCAGGAAGCACGCTACGTGCCGCATCACCCCCACAAGATCGTGCTCATCTTCAGTGCCATGCGCCATTTTGCGCTCGCGTTGCGAACGCGCGGCTGGCAAGTGCATTACGTGGCATTCGATGCGGCTGACAACAGCGGGACCATCGTTGGTGAACTGCACCGTTGGCGACAAGCGTTGGGTGCTACGCAAATACATGTGACCGAATGCGGGGAGTGGCGCCTGGAACAGGCGCTACGGAATGCCGACCTCCCGCTGATGTGGCATCGCGACACCCGCTTTTTGTGCTCACGCGAAGCGTTCGCGCGCTGGGCGCAAGGGCGGTCTCGACTGCGCATGGAGCATTTCTACCGTGGTATGCGCAAACGTTGCGGCCTACTCCTGGAGCCAGACGGCAGCCCGGCCGGAGGCGCTTGGAATTTCGATGCTGACAATCGCAAACCATTGCCACGACGATTGCGTGGGCCGTTTCCTGCCCACTTCGAACAGGACACCATCACGTCGGCAGTCGTTGCCTTGGTTCGCGAACATTTCAGCGACCATTATGGCGCCGTGGACGGGTTCGACTACCCAGTGACCCATGACCAGGCGCAGCAGCTGTGGCGTCATTTTCTGGATTATGGCCTGGCGGCCTTCGGGGATTATCAGGACGCCATGGCCGAGGGCGAGCCCTACCTGTTCCATGCCCGCATCAGCGCAGCCCTCAATATCGGGTTGCTGGATGTGCGTCGCCTTTGCGAAGACGTGAACACCGCGTGGCGTGAGGGGCGCGTGCCATTGAACGCTGCCGAAGGCTTCGTTCGCCAGTTGATCGGCTGGCGTGAATATGTACGAGGCATCTATTGGTTACGCATGCCGGCGTACGCCGAACTCAACCATCTGAACAACACCCGGCCGTTACCGGACTTCTACTGGACCGGGCACACGCGCATGCGGTGCATGGCGCAGGTCATCGAACAGACCCTGAACTTGGGCTATGCCCACCATATCCAGCGCCTGATGGTGACCGGCAACTTCGCCCTGCTCGCGGGCATCGAGCCGGCAGCTATCTGCCAGTGGTACCTGGCCGTGTACCTGGACGCGTTCGACTGGGTCGAACTACCCAACACCCTGGGCATGGTGATGCATGCTGATGGTGGCTACCTAGGGTCCAAGCCTTACTGTGCCAGTGGTCGTTACATCCAGCGGATGTCCGATCATTGCAAGGCTTGCAGTTACAAGGTCGATCAAACAGCAGAAGCTGATGCATGCCCGTTCAATGCGTTGTACTGGCACTTTCTGATCCGTCATCGTGCCCAACTCGCGCATAACCCACGCTTGGCGCTGGTCTATCGGAGCCTCGATGGTATGGCGCCGGCGCGGCGCGAGGCGGTGTGGCGCCGTGGTCAGGCGTTATTGGTGCGGCTCGATGCTGGGGAAAGCCTGTGAACAGGCGCTTGCTGCCGAGCAAGGTGTGCGTGGTCTGTGGCCGGCCGTTCAACTGGCGCAAGCGTTGGGCTCGATGCTGGGAGCAGGTGCGATACTGCTCTGAGCGATGCCGTCGTTCAGCGCCACGCCGCGATGCGTACCAGCAACGGTAGGGCCAGCGCCCAGACCGGCACTAGCAGAAGGCCTGTCGCCAAAGGACCCAGCGGCAGGCTGATCTCGGCCAGGCGGGCGCCACCCAGATAGGCCAAAGGACCTGCCAGTGCACCGGCCAGCGCACCGCGCCAGAACGGCCAGCCTGCCCATGCCAGGCTGTGCCGCAAGCCGCTCGCCAGCACCAGCCACAGCAACACCAGCCATAGGGGCAGCGGCCATGCGTCGAACCTGAATACACCTATTACGCCCAATACGCCATCGAGGACACTGCCAGTCAGCGCCGTGCGCACCAGAGCCCTGGCCTCTGCACTGAAGTCAGGACACAGGTACAGGTGAAGGGCCAGGCCGATGGGCACTATCACTAACCACCCTGGGGCTTTGGCGCCTAGCACGCAGCCCCACCAGCCGGCCTGCAACCATAGGGCATTGGCGATCAATCCGCAGCGCTTGATCATCGAAGCGCGGGCAAGGGCGCACGACGGGCTTGAGGCGCCGCCCATAGCAACTGCGCTACGCCGATGGCCCGTTCCTCGAAGCCGCCCTGGCAATAACACAGGTAGAACTCCCACAGGCGCTGGAATGTATCGTCATAACCTTGGGCGGCCAGTAGCGTCCGATTTTTGCGCAGGTTGTCGCGCCAATGTTCAAGGGTTCGGGCATAGTCCAGGCCAAAGTCTTCCAGATGTACCAGGTTGAGCGCAGTCTGGCGGCTGGCGGTGTCCAGCAGCACGCTCAGGGAAGGGAGGGCGCCTCCGGGAAAGATGTACCGCTGGATGAAGTCAACCGAGCGCCGAGCCAGGGCGTAGCGCTGGTCACGGATGGTGATCGCCTGCAACAACATCAATCCGTCGGGCTTGAGCAACGCGGCACACTGGCGGAAATATACCGGCAGGTAGCGGTGTCCGACAGCTTCGATCATTTCGATGGACACCAGCTTGTCGAAGGTACCTTTGAGGTCCCGATAATCGTCGCATAGGACTGTGACCTGTTGTTCCAGTCCAAGGGCCCGCACACGCGCCTGAGTATAGGCGTACTGCGCTTGCGACAAGGTCGTGGTGGTTACACGGCAGCCGTAATGGGTAGCGGCGTGGATGGCCAAGCTGCCCCAGCCACAGCCGATCTCCAACAGGTGATCCTGCGGACAGAGCTCCAGTTTCCGGCAGATGCGCTCGAGCTTGTGCAACTGGGCCTGCTCCAGGGATTGCTCGGGGTGTTCGAACTGCGCGGCTGAATACATCATGGTCGGGTCCAGCAATTGTTCGAATAGTGCGTTGCCCAGGTCGTAGTGGGCGAGGATGTTGCGTCGGGCTCCGCGCCTGCTGTTCCGGTTCAAGCGGTGTAGCAGCCGCAATGCCGGTCGCCCTAACCGCGCAAAGCCCCCTTCAAGGGCGTCCAGCACAGCCAGGTTGGCCACGAACAGACGGGTCACCCGTGCAGGATCTGGGCTGCGCCAGTAACCATGGATATAGGCTTCGCCCGCGCCGATCGAACCATTGCCGGCGATCAGGCTCCAGGTCGCGTCATCGAGCACTTCCACTTCGGCCTGCAAAGGGCTGGTAGCCTCTCCGAAACTCCATTGCCGCCCATGGCTGAGCAGCCGGAGATGGCCGTGACGGAGCTTACCCAGTTGTGCGAGCACGACCGTTCTAGCCATTGCGCCCAGCAAGGGTGCCAGGACCGTGGTCTTGCTAACGCTCAGGGTGGGATTCGACATGGTCAGGGTCCTCGCAAGGTTGGCCGAGCGCCAGGTCACCCCGGCTGGCAGTGTGGTCATGAATGGGGGTGCGCTTCAACAACAGGCGTAGGGCTTGCCAATAGATGGCCGAGACGGTGCGCAGGCTCATCCAGGGAAAGCTCAGCAGGTATCGATGCAACGCTCTGCGATCCAGCGGTTGGCGCTGCAAGGCCAAATCGGCTTCGAACACCTTTTGGCAGCCTTGCCAGTTCTCCATGTGGATGCGCACCGACTTGAGGTTCAGGGACAACTTCAATCGGTAGTCCATGTCCAGGGGCATGAACGGCGATACATGAAAGGCCTTGGCCATGGAGAAAGGCCTGTCCAGGCGGCCTTGCACCGGCAGGACATAGTGAAACCGCTCATGCCATGGGGTGTTGCACACCTCCAGTAGGATCGCCGTCAGGTGTCCATGGCGGTCGTGGCAGAAATAGAAACTCACCGGATTGAAAGACAGCCCCCAGCAGCGCAATTGGGTCAGCAAATGGACCGGGCCTTCGGGCCTGTGCCCCATTGCCTGTTCAACGAGCAAGCGGGCAGCCTCGGCCAGCGGCTCCCCCTGGTGGGTCAGCGCTGGCAGGTAGTCGGTCTGGCGCCAGTTCAGCGGCGACAGTCGTCTGCTGCCCAGCCAACGGGATAGGCTCATCAGCCAGGCTTGTTCATCCAGGTCCAGATAGAACATGCCGATGCGGTAGCGGAACGCGTGGTACCGCGGGGACAGTCGACGATGACTGAGCCAACCCAGGCAAAGACCACTGTTCACAGTGTTTCTCCAAAGTGCCGGGCCACCTGCAGCGCGCTGAGCACACCGTCTTCGTGAAAGCCGTTGCCCCAGTAAGCACCGCAGAAATAGCTGTGCTTATAGCCTTGGAGTCGTGCCTGGCGCGTCTGGGCTTCTGACGCTGCGAGGCTGTACTGCGGGTGGGCGTAGCAGAAGCGGGCGATGATCTGTGCGGGGTCGATGAGCGCGGTCTGGTTGAGGCTTACACAGAATGTCACCGGTGCCTGGATACCTTGCAGGATGTTCATGTTGTAGGTCACCGCAGCTGGGGCATGCGCGGGGCCACCCAGTCGATAGTTCCAACTGGCCCAGGCCTTCTTTCGTTGTGGCAGCAGGCGCTGATCGGTGTGCAGTACCACGTCGTTCTGCGCATAGCCGATGGCGCCCAGCACAGCGAGCTCATCGACGCTGGGGGTCTCCAGCAGCGCCAGTGCCTGATCGCTGTGGCAGGCGAAGACCACACTGTCGAACCGTTCAGTGCCGGCGGCACTGAGCAGCGTGACACCTCCCTTGTCGCGTCCGACACGATGCACCTTGCAGTTCAGGCGAATACGCTCGGCGAACGGTCGGCAAAGAGGTGTGATGTAACTTCTCGAGCCACCCTGGACGACCCGCCACTGCGGACGTCGATTGACCGAGAGCAAGCCGTGGTTGCGACAGAAGCGCACGAAGAACTGCAGGGGGAAACCCAGCATCTGCGTCCGGGACATCGACCAGATCGCCGCCCCCATGGGCACGATGTAGTGCTCGATGAAGCGCTGGCCATAGCCTTGAGCCTGGAGGTAGGCGCCCAGGGTGGTGGAGGTATCGATCCGCCGTGCGTCCAGATCGTCCAGTGCCTGCCGGTTGAAACGCAGGATATCGCGCAGCATCGCCCAGAACGGTGGGCTGATCAGATTACGGCGTTGAGCGAACAACGTGTTCAGATTGTGACCGTTGTACTCCAGCCCGGTGAGCGGATCATGGACAGAAAAGCTCATCTCGGTTGGCTGTGAGGCCACTTGGAGCTGATCGAGCAAGCGAATGAAGTTCGGGTAGGTCCAGTCGTTGAAGACGATGAAGCCGGTGTCTATCGCATGGCGTTCGCCGCACCAGTCCACATCGACGGTATGGGTGTGGCCGCCGACCCAGTCGCTGGCCTCGAACACCGTGATTTCGTGTCTGCGAGACAGTAGGTGGGCACAGGTCAGGCCCGCGATACCGCTTCCAATGATCGCTATACGCATGGAGTTTCATTCCTGTTCATGACGTGCCAGACGCCGGCCCAGCGCCAGACGAGCGCGCGGCGGGAGTCGACCCAGCACGCGCAACACCCAGGTGAAGAGACCTGGGAAGTTGATCTCCAGCGGACGTCGGTGCAGGTGCCTGACGATGTGCCGTGCGGCGCGTTCGGCTGACCACAGCTGTGGCATGGGGAAGTCGTTACGACGGGTCAGAGGCGTGTCGATGAAGCCTGGGTTGACCAACGTGACATCGATGCCTTCGTGGGCCAGGTCGATGCGTTGAGACTCCACCAAATAACGCACGGCGGCCTTGGAGGCTCCATAGGCGCCTGCCCGGGGCAAAGCCAGCCAGGTAACCGAGCTGCCCACCACCACCAAATGAGGATGTTTGCCAGCGCGAAGCAAGGGCAGGGCAGCGGCCAGGCACTGGCTGACGCCCAAAAAGTTGGTGCGCATCACGCGCTCGACCATGGCCGGGTCGAAATGGCCAGGTTCCAGGTACTCGCACGTGCCCGCATTGAGGATCACCAAATCCAGCGCTCCCCAGGCAGCCTTGATCTGAGCTGCGATCCGAGCGATCTGGATAGGGTCAGCGACGTCGCCGACAGCCAGCAGAACCTGCCCGGGAAACTGCTCCACCAAAGGGGCAAGGCGTTGCTCGTGACGACCGCCTAGGGCAACGTGATGACCCTGCTCCAACAGGCATTGCGCAAGCGCAGCGCCCAGCCCGCTGCTAGCTCCGGTCAGCCAGCAGCGGCTCATGCCAACCTGCCTTTGAGCCAGCGGATCGCGCTGCCCATGATCGGAAGATGCTCGTAGAGCAGGGCACCTGCATCGAAATAGTCCTGGTGAAAGTGGACACGCTCACACCACCGCAAGTAGCTGCATCCTTGCAAGCTGACCGGCCGGTTGCGGGCCAGTCGGGGGTGGCGAAACTGCAAGGTCCAGCGTAGGTAGCCTTCGCCGGGCGTCACTTCATTAACGCCGCAGAAGACATAGCGGATGTCGTGGGTGTTGGCATACAGCTGGGCGAAGTAGGCCCTCAGGGCCTCAAGCCCCTGAATTTCATGCAAGGGATCACGAAAGGTGATGTCGTCGGCGTACAGTTTTTCCAGCCCATGGAGACGACTGCCATCGAGTTGGGCGAAGCGCTCGGCGAATTGTTGCAGATAGGCTGGCATGCTTGGCTCCAGAAAAACCTGTACAACCGCGATTTGTTGTACAGGTATAGCTGAAGCCTGCCAAAAAAACTATACACAAAATGATAGCTGTACAGCTTTTTCGATCAGGACTTGGCCTCGCTCAGTTGCCGGCGCAGGTCGGCGACTTCCGCTTCCAGCTCCCGGACCCGTTCCTCGGCGAAGACCTGGGCCGAGACGTCACGCTGGATGCCGATGTAATAGGTCAGCTGGTCCGCTTCGTTGCGCACAGGCGTGATGGACAGTTCATTCCAGAACAGGCTGCCGTCCTTGCGATAGTTGCGAAGGACCTGGCGGCAAGGCTGGCCTGCACGAATAGCCTCGCGGATCGGGGCGACGCCGGCCTGGTCATGGTCCTGGCCTTGGAGGAATCGGCAGTCCTGATAAAGAATGTCATCGGCACGATAGCCGGTCAGGCGCTCGAAAGCGGGATTGGTATAGATGAGGATGCTGTCGTTGCCTTCCTGCTCGGCGACGACGATGCCATCGTTGGAGTTTTCGACCATCAATTGCAAAAGCTTTGCGTTGATCATGAGCCAGTCCACCGAATCTTCATGTGCAATAAGCGCAGCGTAGCTTCCGTGCGTACAGCCACGGCGCGGTTCGCTGCATGATGACCTAAGGTTGCACGCCGCTGAAGGTCTGTATAGGTTTAGAGTAATTCGCCGTTCAGATGACCGCTCGCAATGACTGAGTCCACTCCACCCGATCTGCTGCCCATGCGTGATGTAGTCAGCTTGACTGGCATCAATCCGGTGACCTTGCGTGCCTGGGAACGTCGCCACGGATTGATCCGCCCGCAACGCACCGAGGGCGGCCATCGCCTGTACACGGCCAAGGACGTTCAGCGAATTCGCGACATCCAGCGCTGGACAGCCAATGGGTTGCCGATCAGCAAAGTCGGCGAAAGGCTAATCGGTGACCATGAGCCAGCCCCAGAGCAGAACAGTGTGCACCAGCAGTGGCGTGATGCCCTGGCGCGTGCAGCGCGGGCTTTTGATGGTCAGGCGCTAGAAGCCGTGCACGGCCAGTTGTGGACAGTTTTGCCCAAGTTGACTGTATTGCGTGAGGTGCTGCTGCCGGTCTGGCGTGATCTGGCTTCGGGTGACGGCTTTGGCGAACGCAGCCAATGGTTATTTCTTGATAATTTCTTGCGCGCCCGGTTGTTGATGCGCCTGCAATTGAATCAGCCTGATGTACCACCAGTATTATTGGCAGGTCTGCAGGGACAAGCCGAGCTTGAGCTACTGTGCGCCGGCCGACTGTTGAGCAGTGAGCAACAGCGCATCGAGGTCCTCGGTTGTAGCCAACCGCTTGAAGAGCTGCCTTTGTTATGCGCAGCGCTGCAGCCAGCAGCCGTGGTAGTAGTCGTGCAGGGAATGATAAGCCCACAGTTGGCCAGGCGACTGCGTTTGTTGCAAATGGAGATTGGATGTCCACTGGCGCTGATGGGAGAGGACCTGGACGCTTCCAAAACGTTTTTAGAGGGCATTCCTGTTTACTTGCTGAATGACCAGCGACCCGATGTCGCCCAGACACTGGGGGCCTTGATCAGGGGCGAGCTGGATTTGGGGTTACGCTATAGAAGCGCCCGATGAGCGCCGCCCCTATACGCTAGCTGGTGGCACCGATTAAAACGAAGCCGTGTCTCAGGGTGCGTCTCTCTGAGTGCCGAAAGTATTGAGAGCCCAGGGGCTGCTTATATTGGATTTCTTACGGCGGTGATACGGTTAGCACTGTGGACCCAATGAACTGACCTGGCATTACGTCCCCGCGCTTAACCAGTGTCGAGGTGATGGTCAGGGGCGTGTTCAGGTCTTGTGTAATCGGCACATTGATGCCCGCCGTGGCGTCCTTGCCGTTGACCGTGACCTTGCTGTACAGGCTGCCGTCAGCCTTGAGCCTGACGCCGTAGGCATCGGTACGGGTGGTCGAGACGGTCACGCTGGCCGGGCCGCGGCATTGCACGTTGAGCTGGGTCGAGGCGGTCGCTCCGTCCACGGCGTTGTCGGCCAGGGTTTTATGGTCGATCACGGCATCTCCGATGATATCGCACTGCAATGCGGGCGCAGCAACACGGACGCAGGGGCCGAAACGACCTATGGCCCCGCCAATGGCCGGACCGATTCTCGCATAGCTGAAAGTGATGCAATTGTCAGCGGAAACGTCCTTCTGCGGAACGAAAACGGAGGTACTGTAGGGGATTCGAAAACCTTTTTTTTCCAGGTCGGTGATCAAGTAATAGATGGGCCAGGTGCCACGACGAATAGGGACCTCCCAATACAAGGCAGGGTTATAACCTACCGAGTTGTAGGGTCCTGGACCTTTGTTCACCACCAACCGGATGGGACAAAGGGTGAGCGCGGGGTCGCCGGCAACCAGAAGCTGGCGGCAACCCAGGCGCCCAGGGTCATGGCCCACTTGCCCATGGATCCTCCTAGTAGAGCTCGGCCATCAAGAGTGCCGAGGCGGTAAATTCGGTGCTGGGCAACGCCGCGCCGGCCAGCTTTACCGGTACGGCTTCCAGCAGAGGCGGTGTCGATGCGCTGACATCGATCTCTCGCGGCTCGTTGGGCGCCAATGCGGTGCCGCCAAGCAGGACCTTGATGCCCAGATCGTTCTCCGAGGTCTTCAGCGCAGTGATGTCGAACGATGCGGGTGTCCCCTTGAGGGTCAGGCGCATGTGCCAGGTGATGTTGTGATCGGCGGCCCCCGGGCATTCGATCTGATAGGGAATCGCCTGGCGATAGCGCTCGCCATCGATGCGGTTGACGGCAATGTTTTGCGTGAAGCGCACGTCGATACGTCCGCCTTTGTCGCTGACGGTACAACCTGGCGGCGCCAACAGCGTCCCACTGAACTCCAGATTGCCCGCGTCAACGCACGACAAGGGCAGGGCAGCGATCGACAGGATTGCGAAAGTGCGATGCAGGAGGCTCATCGATAGTCCACCACCAGGGTTGCGCTGGCCTTGAACGGGCCTGGTTTGATTTCGCTGGCCTCGCGCTTGACCAGCACGGCTTGCAGCACGGGTTTTTTACGCGTATCGAAGTTGGACCAGCTGTTGAGCGCCCACCGTTCGCCGTCCTTCTTCAGGGCGATACCGATGTTGTCATAGCCGGGTATCTCCAGCATCGTGCGGTCGAAGGCCGAATTTCCGCGCACTTGCATGCGCAGCTCATTGGTGGCGGAGCGACTGCAGTCGAGCGTGTAGTCGATGGAGATGGTCTTGTACTGGCCATCGATACCGGCAATCTGAACATCATTGGACGGGGCGCTGATGGGTGCGTTTCTGTTGATCACGCAGGGAATCGCCGCATAGATGACACCTTTGATCGTCACCAGTTGTTCGGCGGCCTGGGCCAAGGGGCTGCAGCCAAGCAGCAGTGCCAGCAGCGCGGGACGTGCGACAGTCATGATGGGGGCCTCAGTCATAGGCCAGGTTCACATTGAGGCTGGCGCGAAAAGCCCCCAGGCGCACGTCATTGCCCTGGACATCGAGCAGGCGCAGGCCGAAACCCTGGGCGCCGACTACCTTGATCAGCGTGGGCGTGTCTGCGTCGGCCACCGCTTGGAAGGTCACTGCCGCCACCGGCTCGATGGCGCTCCAGACCAGCGAGCCTTGCTGCTCGTCATGACGACCACCGTCGCTGCGCACGCAGCCCTGCAGCCTCAGGTGCAGGGCCACGGGCGTGCCTTGGTCGCCCATGTGCGATAGGCGAGTGGTGCTCAGTTCGCCCAACGACAAGTGCTGGTAGGCGGAGCTGGGGTCCAGGTAGCAGGCGCTTTCAAGCAGGGTGCCGGTGACTTGGAACTGGGCCGATTGCCCAGGTCGAGCTGGCCTTTGGGGGCGATCATCAGCGGCTTGAAACCGGTGACGCCGTCAGCCTTGAGGTTGGGCGCCGCATCAATCAGCGTGATGTAGTAGGGCGTCGGGTTGTTCACCTGGTAGCGGTCGTTCTGGCGGGTCAGGGTCAAGCGCGGTCCCAGTAGGGTACGGTCTAGAGCGCGATCGATCTCTTCAAGGCATTCCCGGATCTTGCTCAGCGCCTGGTTGTAATGCGCATGGCTTTGAAGAGATCAAAAGCCTTGGTATAGCCCGCCAGGGTACTAAACGCTGCAGATGCGGACATTGCTGCTAGAAGTTCAGGGGCGTCCATGTCGATTTTCTCTATGAATATTGCGATAGCGCTCTCCCTGACCTGATTTGCTGGTGCCAGATGCGAACGATCCGCTGGGCGAGACCTGCGTAATTTACAAGTTCACACCTTTATGATTCGGAGCTTCTGCCAGTCAAGCTTCTTGCGCGTCCGCCGATACCCTTGCGGCAGACGTATGTCCGCCGCAAGGGTCTGGCATCTAACTTCAAAGATGAACCGAGGAAGAAACAATGGCGATGGAATCACCTGCACTCCTGCTGACCGATCTGAACAAGGCACTGCGTCGTCTACGCGGAGCCTGCACCGACCTTGGTAACGAGGAAGTCGACGAGAAACTGCTTGAGGTGATGCGACGCCTGCTGCTCGCTGAGGTGCTGGGTAATACCTGGATTGTTGTGATGGGCGGCTCTCAGGGTGCAGGGAAGACGACGCTGATGGCGAGCATCTACGACCTGCGCGGCGATGGGCCGAGGTGGCTGCAGAGCAATGAAGGCCGCGGTGAGAAAATGCCGGTACTCATCCTTGAGGTGGAGGGCCTCGAGCGCGCGCAGGGATACGTTCGCAGGCTGGTTCCGGACGCGACGTCGCAGGGCTACAGGCTGGATGACTTCGAGGTGGATGTTCCGCAGTTTCAGCGAGCCATCTGCGACCCTAATGCCGAGGATCTGCTGCCGGTACTGAAAGTGCCTCGCCGCTACTTCAAGCGCGATAACCAGGCGTGGCTGCTGCTTCCGGGATACGAGAAGCAGGAGCGCGATAACCGCGCCTGGCAAGAACTGATGCGCCAAGCGATGGTCGCGGCAGGTGGGTGCATCATCGTGACCGACGAGACGCGCATGGCCAACCAGCAGCAGCTCGAGATCGTCAGAGACATGCTGGAGAACGAGCTCAAGGGCTGTAAGCCGTATATCGTGGTCTCCAAGACCGAGGCCCATCGCAACGATTCCAAGCGGCAGGCCGATCTGCGCTCAAGCGCCCAGGCGACGTTCCAGGTGGCGCCCGAGTTGGCCGAACGAAATATCATTCTGAGCGGCACCGACGATGCCGAGTACATGGAACAGTGGATGCCCCACCTGCGTCGCGCAATAGACGACCTCAATTTCACCGGGGAATCGGATCGCCACTTCCAGATGAGTCATCTCTCTGAGATTGTGGGCAAGGATTTGACACGTGTGTTGAATGCGATCCGCAGCAAGGCACGGCTGTATTTCACGAGCGACAAGGCGAGTGGGGTTGATGGCGCTGAAGTGCTGGAAGAGGTTTTGGGCAGGTTCGATGAGGCAGCAGCGGAGCTTCGGAGCCAGCATAATAAGCTTGTGAGCAAGCTTGCTGGGGAGGCCTTTACCAAAGCGTCCGATGCAATGAACCGTCGGCTCATTGCCGATCACGAGGGCTTCGGCAATTGGTTGTCGAATGCCTTCGATACCACCAGCCAGACCAGGGTGAAGATGCAGGATCTCGTCCAGAGATCCTGGCGCGAAGCGGCGCCGGCGTTTTTTCACAACTACTCGCAAGGCGTATCGTCGTTAACGGCGAGCAAGCTTGAGCGAGTGACCGTAGAGAAAGCGGGGGAGGGCTCGGGTGCGCGTTTGCCACAGGCGAAATCCCAGAATCTGATCCAGATGGGCTTTGTGCACGCATCGGGTCAACCCGTTCGATTCGAGAAGCTAAACCCTGAAGCGGTCAGTGATATCAGTATCCTTCTGGGCAATGGCCGCCGGGAGGAATGGCAGGCTAACCAGGATGTCAGCAAACAGGTGGGTGCCAGTGCCGAGCTAATACCTGCTATGTCGCTGGAATACACCCGGCTTCTCTTTGCTGTGCCTGAGGTCGTTGGCGTCAAGCAGGACTTCGTACCCATCGACAGCACGTCTGGCGCCAATGCTGTCTCAGCGAGTATCGAGAACCTCAGGACAGGCGTCGAGCTTGGCAAGACTGCTATTCGTTCGCTCGCCACCGTGCTGGCGGTAGACGTGGTCAGCGATGGAGACTCCGACATATTAGGCGCGCTCTTCGGCCAGACGGCTGGCGCGGATGCGGAGGACACAGGGGATGCGGGCGATTCAGGCAGTTCAGGATCGGAGACCAAGCTCCCGATGCCGCTCACCCTGCACCCCGCTGCAGTGGCGGCCACCGCAGTTGTCGCGGCTGCGTATCTGACTGGCGTGGCGGTAACGCGGATTCGCAGCATCGAGAAAGCAGCAAGCGCCCAGGCGAGGGTCATGCTCGGCACGGTTCATGACCACCATGTTGAAAATCTTCGCACGTCCTTTGATGAGACCATGGCCGTGGCGCGCGCGCGCGTCTGCACGAGGCTGCGTGCCCGCTACCGCATGGACGAAATGCTGATGCGCAAAGACCGGCTTGCCAAAGCCATCGCCGATGTCACCTCGATCACCAGTGACTTGCGCTACGAGTTGGACTCGTCGGCTTCAGGCCTGCAACTTTTCATCGCTGACCGTGGTGTCTGACATGGCCAAGCAAGCCGTGATGGACCATTGGCACGCTCTGCAAGCACATCAGTCGGACTGGGCGTTTCGTGCCTATGCGCGTTTGATCAAGACATTGAGCAAGGACGTCCAGGAAAAGTTGCAACTCAAGGAGGAAGTCGCCGAGCCCTATGTGGTCATATTCGGTAAGACCCAGGTCGGTAAGACCACGCTGCTGCTCGACCTGATGGGGATCGACCCGGCCCAGTTGGGGAGGGTCTCACAGGTCATGCGCGGCGGGCGCGAGGCGGGCAAGTCGGCGACGGCCACCGCCATGGAGTATTGCCGCTCGGCCAACGGCCGCTGGGGACTGACTCTGCGCTCGAAAACGCGCTGGTTCGAGGCCGAAGCCGACGTTACTCGGGCGCTTGGCCGGCTCAGGGAAGACATGGAGGGCGGACGACTGGTTGCCGAATCGCCCTGTGTGGTGCATATCCCATCGTCTTTCTTTGCCAGCCAGGCTGCCGAGTGGCCGAGCATCCGCATTCTGGACCTGCCAGGCGACAACCCTGCCAACGCGGCAGAGCAGGCGCATGTGAACCATATGGCGAAGACTTATCTCCCCTTCGCTGACTTGGTGTTGCTGGTTGGCCGGGGCGATGACCTGGGCTTCCTGCGGCCTGAGGCGCTGACGCTGCCTGGAATCGAAGACTGGCAGGCCATGCCGCACCGTTTTCGCATTGTCACAACCTATTCGTACTTCGCACAGTCGATAAAGGACGCAGCTCGCGAGGATGCCAAGTTCGATGCTTCGAAGTCTCGGCGCCGTCTAATCCAGCAGATCGAGCTCTTCGGTCGCCTGAGCGATCAGGCCCAGAGTGAGCACCTGTATTTTCCATTGGAGTTCGGCACCAGTTGGATGAGCATGCAAAAGAATGAGCCGGAACTGCATGCCCGGATCGCGCCGTTGATTGCCGGACTGCGCAGCGAGTTGCTGGAGCAGATCTCGCAATCCACAAGTCCTGTTGGCCGTCTGCGCAGTACGCTCGATAGCCACTTGGGCGTCAGGTATATCCAGAACAAGAAGACCGAGGCGGTTGAGCAGACCATTGAGCAACTGGAACGCAAAAATAAGAGGCTTCTGGGCGAGATCGCCATCTGGACTGCAGCGATCAAGAAGGAGCAGGGTAAGTTGAGTACTGCTTTGCAAGACTTGCAGACCCATACATTGGCAGATGGCATGGAGTTGATTGAGCAAGCCGCCGTGAGCCCGGTATTCACTGTCTCTGGTAGCTATCCTCCCAAGGAGGGCGTGGTCAAGGATGACTGCGAGACGCTCAGGACGTTGGTTAATGACTATTACAGGCTGCTCAAGGGGATGCGCCTGGAGGTCAAGAGCAATCCCCGATTGTCGAAGTCCTGCGTGTATTGGGAAGGCGTGCGCAGGCTCGTGAATGAGCCTGGCTTGCGGGTGATCGAGGATATTATCGACGACGCGTTCAGTTCCATTCGCTACACACTCGCGGACTACACCTTCGATACCTATCTGTTCTCATCAAACTATCAAGAGGATTTGAGGAGGGTTCACAGCGCAGGCAGCGAAGCCCGGCACGAATTGGTCCGCCTGTGGAAAAGACATTGGCTCGGGGCATTGACGGCGCTTGACCAAGCGTTCCAGCGCGACATGAAGGCGCTAGAAGCCAACCTCGAACTGCAGCGCCACGAGCAGATGCTTCTGATCAAGCAGCGGGAGCGAGTCGAGCACGAAATCGCCCTCAAGCACGGCGAGTTGCAGCGCATTGCCCAAACCTCGCAACAAGACCTTGAGCGGTGCGAACGCTTCGTTCACTTGCTCAATGAGGAGTACCTTGCCGAACTCAGCCAGCGGATGAGCTTGGCGATGAACGAGCAAGATGATTGTGACGCGTTACTGCAACTGCTGGCCTGTATGCAATTGAGCAACCAGCGGGTAGAACTGATGAGACTAAGCCAAGATGGCCGGGCCTGAAAAATGAGTACAGCTACAGAGATTCACAACAAAGAAAAGACCCTTGCCGAGCTGATGGTTAAGATCCTGAAGGAGCCTCTCAACCCACTCGAAGCCTCGATCAAGGCACTGAGTGGAGACCTTGCGGACACACGAGATTCTATCACCGAGATCAACGACACCTTGGGCGCCTCCGCGGACGATGCGGAAAAAGCCACGAAGTCGTTGCTGCAGGCGTTGCGCAAGATCCGCGAAGAAGACGTCCCTTCGTTGCTCACCAAGTTTCAGAAACACATCACCGAGCAGAGCGCGAGTGACGCTCGTGCAGTCGAGGCCTTGCTCGAGCACTCTACGGCCGTCCACACCTCTAGCGTGAGCTCGACTGAGGCCGTGCTGCTCGATGCGCTCGCTGGGGCGACCCGGCAGCAGGGGGAGCTGGCGGAGTCGATCGAAGCGCTGCGTCCGCACATCGAAAGTTCGGCCGCTGAAGTGTCGCGCCAGCTGTCGTCATCGCTTAGCTCAAGTATCGCTGATTTCAACGCCGCGGTCATTGGCGTCGGCGTTCGCATCGCCGAGCAGCAGCAAGCTTCGCAGGAAACCCTCCTGGCAGGGCTGCAAACACTGGGGCGTGAAGAGCAAGCGGCCAAGGTCGAGGTGGTGGAAAAGGTCTTGAAAGAAATTGTGTTGAACCGGGAGTTCAGCAAGAGGATCAACACGGCCTTGGCGGCGCAAGTCAGCACCCTGGGCACGGACGTGGCAGGTTTATTGACCCGGCTGTCGACGCAGGTCGAGGCCGTGGCGGCTGAAAACCAACGCGTTGTGCAACAATTCTTGGCAGCGTCCAGGGGCGAGCAAAGCGCACTGGTCGCGCTGCTGACCGAGCAGAATGCGGATTTAGCGGCGCAGCTCTTATCCAGCCAGCGTCATCTGAAAAGACTGACAGTCATCACAGGCGTATTTTTCGGATCGATGCTGCTATATGCGGGGTATGACATCTGGCGAAATTTGCTCTGATTGAGCAGGCCGCAATACACTCAGGTGAGAAAATGTATCAGGGTTATAATCGGCCCGTGGTACCTAGGCTCTGTCTGAAAAAAGTTGTCGTAGACACCGCATGACACAAGCCAGCGAAACCATCGCGCCATAACTTTTTGCGAGCTTGTCGTACAGGCGGGGTAATCCGGGCTTGGGTTTGCGCGTCATTGCACGCAAAGGAAAAACCGGCTGCATGCGGTAGCGGTCACAAAAACGCCGTAGCGCCTCCGCATCGTAGCCCTTATCAGCCAAAAGCCAGCGGCAGCGCTTGCGAGGTCGCCCACGTTTGCTCGTCGGAATGCAGACAGCGTCCAGCAATGGCTGCGCGTAGCTAATATCGCTGGCTTGACCACCAGAAAGGAGAAAGCGCAATGGCACGCCGTTGGCGTCGCAGAGCATATAAATCTTGGTGGTGAGGCCACCGCGACTGCGGCCTAATAAAATCTCAGCGCTCGCGGCTCGGGAGTTGGGTTTCTCCGAATTTCAGACAGAGCCTAGCACGCGGGCTACAGGCAAGGCATGGGTTGGAAGCTGTCTTTTTTCATGGCGTCGACCTCGGTCATTCTGGGATGAAATCACTCAACGGGACAAAATGCGTGGGTAAAGGCTGCGTAAGCACATGTGACAGAAACAATATTTAACATAATACGCATTATGCGTATCTTCGTATGGAGCTACCTGGGCCGTGAGTGGGCAGATTTGAAGCCAGGCCCCTGGCCTAGATCACTGCGCAGCAGATCGAGCTTGGACCTCAGCGATGTAACCCAGCACGAACGGATCCTGCGAGCCTCGCTCTTTGTAGTAGCCAACCACGTTGGCCAACGTCCACCGTAGCAACTCCATCAGTACTGGATCGGAAAATTTCCAGCTGACTGACTCATACTGATATCGGCTGTTGGTGAACACATCGCGATACCGCTCGAACAATCCTTCTTGGCTGTCCAGGGCCAAGCTTTGACGGATCTCCGCAGGCACAGCATGAAACAATGTCAGCAGATCGTGACCATCACGGCGCTGAGTCCTCGCTTTGCCAACTGACTGAAGGTACTGGTGAGCCTCTTTGAGTGCATCTACGTCAAGCTTGTAGGTTTCACCGGACGTACCTTGGTGTTGATCTGGCACGGAAATGAAGGTTTTCAGCAAGATTTCCATGCCGAGCGCTGCATTCACAATGGCGACCTGTGGAAGGTTTTGGGCATGTAGAAGTTCGGCCGCCTTGAGGTAGCTATGTGCGCTTTCAAGCATCCAGCCTGGAAAATGAGTCATTGAGTGGTAATCCTCGATGGTCGATGACGCCGAAGGTAGCTCACCAAGTGAACTACCCCAGCTCATGAGCGTTAGCGATCACCGGTGAGCCACCCTGCTCTTATATGACTAGTTAGAATAACTACACTAAATAACTATTTTGTTTAGTTATATAAAACACTCTCCTTATCTTGCTCTTTAGCAACTATCACTGCCACTGTAAAACCGGCCATCCCGTCGCATCAGCATGCGCCCGCAATACAGGATCAGGATTGACCGTATGCGGTTTGGCAACCAGAGAAAGCAACGGCAGGTCATTGCGCGAATCCGAGTAGAAGTAGGCGCCTTCCAACCCTTCACCCTGCTCCTGCAACCAGCTGTGAAGTCGCGTCACTTTGCCTTCCCGGTAGGTCAATGTCCCGCGGGTATTGCCGGTATAAGCGCCCTGCTGGTGTTCAAGGTCAATCGCCAGCACTTCTTCTACACCCAACTGCTCGGCGATACGGCTCACCAAAAAGTGCGCCGACGCTGAAATGATCAGCAGACGGTCACCCTCTTCGCGATGTCGCGCCAGGCAGGCAATGGCGTCCTCATGTATGCGCGGGGTGATGACGTCTTCGACGAAGGGGTCAACCGCTTCGGCCACCTCCTCTATCGTGCGGCCCACCAAAGGCGACAGGCTGAAGGTCATGTACGCCTCCATGGCCAACTTGCCTTGCGCATAGAGCGCCATGAGTTCGCGGTCGCGCTCGATGAAGCTCGGCCCGTCGACCCAGCCGAGTGCGGCCATATGGCCGCTCCACAAGCTGGCACAGTCGCCATCGATAAGGGTGTCGTCCAGGTCAAACAGTGCGAGGGCCATCGGCCACCTCCAGGGTGCAGTGTCGAGAGGCGAAGGCCTTTTCAACCTTCGCGCGATGAAATGACAGTGGGATCAGCGAGTGCTTTGCGTGGATGTGGCGACAGCGCCAGGCGTCGTCTCGTACTCGCTGATAGGCGCTTGACTTGCTGGGCGGCTGTTCCAGAAAGGCACCAACAGCAAACTGGCGAGCAAGGCTGCGCCGGTGAAGACGAAGAACACGGTGATGGTGTCGAAATAGCCCGGCAGCAGCCCGCCGAGGATCGCACCCACAGAGCCGCACCCGTTGACGAAGCCTGTGGCTGTGCCCGCGGACTCGCTGGTGCCGAAGTCGATGGCGGCGGCACCGCTGATCATCGAGTCAGGGCCATACAGCGTGATGCCCATCATGAACAGCAAGCCGACGACCAGGTAGATGTTGCCGCTTTGCATTGTCGGCACGAACAGAATCAGCCACAGGGTCAGCGCCATCAGGCTGATCACGCAGGCCGGCATGCGCCGAGCACCAAACAGCTTGTCGGAGACGATACCGATCAGAATCGGGCCGACCAGCCCCGCGACTTCGAATGCGGACGGCACTATGGCCGAGGCCACTTTGCCGATACTCGGCATCCGCTCATAGACGATCACCGGCCCCCACATCAGGATTGCATAGAGGGCTGGCTTGAGCAGGAAATACGCGACCCCAAGCACCAAGACCGTACGGTTGGCCAACACCTTGCGCAGCGCCGCCCAGTAATTCTCTCGGGGGGCGTCGGTTCGCCCGGCCGATCGGTCCTCGTCTTCGACAGCAGGCAAACCTACATCCTGCGGGCGATTACGTTGCAACAGGAAGAACAGCACGGCAACCACGAGCACGACGCCCGCCGAGGAAATGAACGCCATGCGCCAATCATGAGAGATCTGGTACGCCCACCATCCAGCGAACGGCGTTGCGACCAGGCCGCCGAAGGCGTAGCAGGTGCTCCAGTAGCCCAGCACGCGCCCGCGCTCGCGGGTGGCGAAGAAGCATCCAATGTTCTTGCACAGCCCTGACCAGCCTGTGGATTGCGCCAGCCCCTGGATCACCATGCAACTGGCGAAGATTGGCAAGGTCGCGAAGGTGCCCATGGCCAGTGCGGCCAGTGCCGACACCACGAGCCCACCGAGCACGACGACGCGGGTACCGTAACGGTCGGCGAAAACTCCCCAGGCGAATTGGCCTACGGCGTACGCGGCCAGATACAGCGCGTCGAGGTTGGCCATGGCCGCTTTGTCGAGCGTAAAGCTGGGGTCTTCGGCGATACCCAGCTTGGCAACCGAAAAGGCCTTGCGGGTGAAATAGAACGCGGCATAGGCCAGCCACGTGATGATGAATATCTGAACGCGCCAGCGTTGAAGGGATTTCCAGTAATGGCGGGCGTTCTCAGGACTCTTGTACATGTTGTTGTCCTCTGTTGATTACCGCGACGTAGGCCTGGCACCCCTGCTCTGCTCGATCAAGGCGCCTGCCGGGAGGTATCCGGAGCTTGCGAACTTGATCTTATATCGTGGTCTAGACCAAGACTTGACCCTGCACGAGCGAGTTCAACATGCAAAGTCAATTTTCGGTTCAGTGATCCTCGCTGCGCCATTGCCGCGGGCTTACACCAAACCAACGGCGAAAAGCACGGGAGAAGGCACTCGCCTCGGAATACCCGAGCAACCCCGCCAGGTCAGACACCGGCCGTTTGGGCTGTCGCAGGTAGTGCACCGCCAGTTCCCGGCGGACCCTTTCGACCAGCTGGCTGAAGCTCAGGCCTGCCTCGCGCAAGTGGCGCTGCAATCCGGCCGAACTGAGTTCCAGCGCCTGCGCGATCTTCTCCAGGCACGGCTCTCCGCCGCTCAGGGCAAGGCGCACCTGGGCGTCCGCCTCATCCAACAGGTTGCGCCGCTGATCGTGCGCCCCAAGACGCTGGAGCACGTCCTGAACCAGAAACAGCAAGTTGGCATCGTGCTCTGGCATCCGCCGATCTTTGAGGTCGGCCTTGGGGACGAGCATCGAGTTGCACCCGCGCCCAAAATAGACAGGCGCGCCGAACGCCTGCTGATGTACCTGCCAGTCCTGTGGGCGAGCGTGCTCGAAGCTGACCGCGACTGGCGCCCAGTCTTTGCCCAGCACGTGGCGTATCAGGTTAAGCGCCATGCCCATGGTCAGTTCGGCGTCCTGTCGACGCTCCAGAATGGCGCTGTGCTGCACTTGATAATCGAAGCGATAGCGTTCGCCGCAGTCGACCAGCCGTATCAAGGTGTCGTGCTGGTGGTAAGGAAACGCAGCCGCGAAGTTGCGCAGAGCCTCCTCCAACGTGTAGGAAAACAACCCGACATAACCGAGCAATCCCAAGGCTTGCGGCTGAAACTGCAGGCCGTAGTGCAAACCGAAGTTATCGCAGTGAGACTGGCGGGCGGCCTCCTCCAGCACCTGGCAGTAATTGGTGAGCGGCAGGCTCAGCGTGGGTTGGCGCAGGCTCTCGGGATTGACCCCCGCGCGCCCCAGTATCAGGTCAATGTCGCCTCCAACACCTGTGACGAACCCCTCCAGGCCACTGGCAGCAGCCGACAGGACGCCGAGGTTGCCCGCGACTGGCGAGACGGTGCAGCAATGCAGTGGAGAACTCATGGTCTATTCCAGTTGAGGTTCGTGGCCTGAGCAATGCAAACACCATGCCCTGCCTTCTTCCCTCAAAAAGGCCCTTTGCAGCCAGAAGGCGGCAGCGGAACTGGGGCAATGGGTAACATCGCGTAACAATCAGCCACGCGACCGCAAAGGACCGCCCCGTTTGGTTGACTGACCCGCCCATTAATGCTCAGATGCGCCCCAGTTTCAGGTGTCCCCTGCCGCCGCGCCGGGGATTAAACGGGAAGCCGGTGCGTCGCCTTGTGCGATCAGTCCGGTGCTGCCCCCGCAACGGTAAGCGAGCGATGCATTCGACACACCACTGTGCCGCCGGCATGGGAAGGTGAATGCTTCAAGCCCCTCGCAAGCCCGGAGACCGGCCTGTCACCTCCTTTGGCAACACCCGCGGTGGGCGGGCGCGGGCCGGTCTTGGGGCAGCAGCCTGCCCGCGATGCCCTTGCGCGCCTTCACCTGTCGGGTTTCATTCACCCCGGTACGGTTGGTCTGCATGTCATCCCCTACCCTACGTCTGGAAAGCTTGCACTGGGCCCCCTCGCCCGGCGGTCTGCGGCTGCTCGACGGTATCGATCTGCACGTCCACGCGGGTGAGTTCGTCGGCCTGATCGGCCCGAACGGCAGCGGCAAGACCAGCCTGTTGCGCTGCGCTTATCGCTTTACCCGGCCCGATGGCGGGCGCGTGCTGCTGGAGAACGAAGATATCTGGCAGCGCTCCCCTCGCTGGGTTGCCCAGCGCGTGGCGGTGATGCTGCAGGAGTTCCCCGAGGATTTCGGCCTCAGTGTGCGCGATGTGGTCGCCATGGGCCGAACTCCGCACCAAGGCTGGTTCGACAGCCAAGACGACCAGGCATTGATCGACGCCTGCCTGCAGCGACTAGGCCTGCACACCCGCGCCGACCAAGGCTTTGCACCGCTGTCGGGAGGCGAGAAACAGCGTGTGCTGCTGGCTCGGGCATTGGTGCAGCAACCGCGCTTGTTGATCTTGGATGAGCCGACCAATCATCTCGACCCGCGTTACCAACTGGCCTTGCTCGAACACTTGCGTGGCACTGGTCTAGGCCTGTTGGCAAGCTTTCACGATCTGAACCTGGCCGCGGCCTTCTGTGACCGCCTTTATGTCATCGATGCCGGGCGCATCGTCGCCCAAGGCACGCCGGAGCACGTGCTGACCGAGCAGCGCCTGGCGCAGGTCTTTGGTGTTCGCGCCCTGGTCGATCGCCACCCATTGGCGTCCCACCCACGTATTACCTGGATCAGCCCCGCATGAAGCGACGCCTGACTTACCTTGCCCTGCTCACCGCCCTGCCCTTTGCAGCCTGGGCCGACAGCTACCCCGTCACCGTGCGCAGCTGCGAGCGTGACGTCACCTTCAACCAGGCGCCGCAGCGAGCGGTGAGTCACGACATCAACCTCACGGGGATGCTGCTGGCCCTGGGTCTGCGCGAGCGGATGATCGGCTACAGCGGTGTCAGTGGCTGGAAGACCCTCGACCCATCCCTGCGTGACGCCTTGGTAGGCCTTCCTGAACTTGCGCCGCGCTACCCATCGCCGGAAAACCTCCTCGATGTCCAGGCCGATTTCCTGTTCGCCGGTTGGGGCTACGGCATGAACGTAGGTGGCCCGCTCACACCGCAAACCTTGGCACCGCTGGGTATCCCGGTGTATGAGCTGAGCGAATCCTGCTCTTGGATCATGCCCCAGCGCCGCGCAAGCCTGGAGGACCTGTACCGGGACCTGAAAAATCTGGGGCGGATCTTCGATGTTCAACCCCGTGCCGACGAGCTCGTCGGGCAGCTTAAGCAGCGCATCGCGCGGGTACACGAGCAGTTGGCCCAGGTGCAGCACAAACCCCGTGTCTTTCTCTACGACAGTGGCGAGGACCGTCCTACCACCTCCGGCCGGCTCGGCATGCCCCAGGCACTGCTCGAGGCTGCCGGTGCCGACAACGTGATGGCCGATGTGAGCGCCAGTTGGACCGAAGTCAATTGGGAGAGCGTGGTAGAGCGCGACCCGGAGGTGATCGTCATCGTCGACTATGGCCCGACGAGTTGGGCGCAAAAACGCGACTTTCTACTCAATAACCCCGCTTTGAGCGAGGTTAAGGCCATTCGCGAGCGCCGCTTCGTGGTGCTGTCGTACCTGCAGGTCACCCCCTCGGTGGACAACGCAGGCGCCATCGAGCAATTGGCCTCGGCCCTGCATCCGCAGCTGTTCGCCGAGGCAGCGCATTGATGCCGGTGCGCAGCCCCGGGGGGTATCGCCTGCTGATGTCGCTGTTGGTGGCCGGTGTATTGTTCTCCTGCCTGTTGTCCTTGGGTTTTGGTGCGGCCCACGTACCGCTGGCCAAGGTGTGGGGCATCCTGATGCATCAATTGGGCGCCACTGAAATGGGCGAGTGGAGCCGGGGACAGGCGCAGATTGTCTGGCAGATCCGCGCCCCACGGGTCCTGCTAGGGGCCTTGGTGGGGGCAGGCCTGGCCTTGGTTGGCGGCGCCTTGCAAGCCGTCACCCGTAACCCGCTGGCCGATCCGCACCTGCTGGGCGTCAGTTCCGGCGCGGTGCTGGGGGCGGTGCTGGTGGTGCTGTTCCTCGGCACTTTCGCCGGCCCCTTCAGCCTGCCCCTCGCGGCCTTCGTCGGTGCCTTGGGCAGCATGTTGCTGGTCCTGGCGGTGGCCAGCCGGCGTGGTCGACTGGACAGCGACAGGCTGCTGTTGGCCGGGGTGGCGGTGTCCTTCGTGATCATGGCGCTGGCCAATTTGCTGCTGTACACCGGCGATCCCCACGCGGCGAGCTCGGTGATGTTCTGGATGCTGGGTGGCCTGGGCCTGGCACAGTGGCCTCTGCTCTGGCTGCCGGCGCTGTGCGTGTTGGCGGGGTTCGCGCTGCTGATGAGCCTGGCACGGGCGTTGAACGGCTTGATGAGCGGTGAGCAGACGGCCGTGAGCCTTGGCTTCGAGCCGCGCCGAGTGCGGGCGCAGGTGTTCGTTGGCTGCGCCCTGTTGACCGGCGTGCTGGTGTCGCTCTCAGGCGCCATTGGTTTTGTCGGACTGATGCTGCCTCACGTCGCCCGTCGACTGGTCGGGGCCGAACACCGCCGACTGCTGCCTGCCTGCGCCCTGCTGGGCGCGTTGTTCGTGGTATGGGTGGATATCGGCGCACGTACGCTGATCGCGCCTCAGGATCTGCCCATCGGCATTGCCACGGCGGCCATCGGCGGGCTGTTCTTCATCGTGTTGTTGCGCCGCAAAGCCTGACTCTAGTGACGCCGGCGGGCTTGGACCTGACGCTTGAGTACACGCAGCGGCGGCGCGTAGAAGAACCCGAACGACACACTCCCCTTGCGCCCAGCGATTGCATGGTGCAACCGATGCGCCCGGTACAGGCGCTTGAGGTAGCGGTTCACCGGTTTGGGCGCGCGGGGCCAGTGGCGATGAAAGAAGCCATCATGGGCCAGCACATACAGCACGCCATACCCCGCCACACCGCCGCCGATCCATTGCACAGGCGCGTAGCCTGCCTTGCCCAACGCCACCAGCCCCGCCGCAATCAGCGCCAGGGCTACCAGGTAGACGTCGTTGGTTTCCAGCATGCCCAGGTGTGGCTCATGGTGCGAGCGGTGCAGCCACCAGCCCCAGCCATGCATGATGTACTTGTGAGCCAGCGTGCCGACGCCCTCCATGGCCACCAGGGTGCCGAACAGGATGGCGAGATTGAACAACATGTAACGGTCCGAGATAGCAACGAAGGCCGCAAGGGTACCATCGCCGCTCGACCATTCGGAGGGCTTTTCCATGAAAGGATGAGCGCCACCTCCGCCCTGAGACCACCTTGCACCTTATCTAGAGGCTAATAGACTGGACGCTTTGGCCAAGGACCGCCCGATGCGCATACGCCCTGCTCTTCCCCGCGACCTGCCGCTGCTCCCTGAAGTGGAGCGTTCGGCCGCACAGGCATTCACCGAGTTACCAGGCCTTGCTTGGTTGGCCTCCAGCGATGTGCTCGATCACGCCGCTCATCAGGCCTTTCTGGCGCGGGGCGATAGCTGGGTTGCTGTGGATGATGACGACCGGCCGATCGGCTTCCTCTGCGCGCAGACGGCAGGAAGCGAATTGCACATCCATGAGCTCTCGGTGCATGAACGCGCCCAGGGCAAAGGGTTGGGCCGGCGCCTTTTGCGCGAGGCCATCGACGCTGCGCGCAGCCGTGGTCTGCAAGCGGTCACGCTGACCACCTTCGCCGATGTGCCCTGGAATGCGCCGTTCTACGCCCGCCTCGGTTTCACGACCCTGACGCCTGCGCAGTTGGATGAGCGCCTGCGAGGCATCTTGCGCGATGAGCAGGCGCATGGCTTGTCTGGGCGTTGCGCCATGCGGCTAGCAATTGGCTAGCGCACTGCTCGCCAGGCTGTAGCGGTCCCGCCCCTGACGCTTGGCCTCGTACAGGGCGGCATCGGCGGCAGCCGTCAGGCTTTCCGGCGTGGTGTCTTCCGGTCCTGGATAGCCCACTGCGATCCCGGCACTGGCAGATACCTGCCCCAACGGACTGCCGGCATGCTCGATCACCAGGCGGCGCAGCAGCATCAATATCTCCTGCACGATCGCCACCGCGCCCTGGGCGTCGGTGTTGGGCAGCAACAGCGTGAACTCTTCGCCGCCGTAGCGTACCGCCAGGTCGCCCGGGCGCTTCAGTGCATGGCCAAGCAGTTCGCCGAAGCGCCGCAGGCATTGGTCGCCTGCCGGGTGGCCGTAACGGTCGTTGTAGGCCTTGAAGTAGTCCAGGTCGATCATCACCAGGGCCAAGGGATAACCCTGGCGCCGTGCCCGGCGTATCTCTGCTTCGAACACCCCGTCCAGCCGGCGACGATTGCCAAGGCCGGTCAGGCTGTCGGTCAAGGCCAAGGATTTGAGCGTCTGATGCGCCTGGTGCAAGGCGCGCTCGATGGCGATGCGCTCGCGCAACTGGCGCAGCACCACCCAACCAAAGGCCGCCAGTCCCGACAACAACAGCAGCAATACCGCGATCGACTTGAGCATGTCGTGGCGCCAAGGCGCGATGATCGATTCGCGCGACAAGCCCGCTTCAACCACCAGTGGGTAATGGGCCAAGGCCCGGTAGGCGTACAGGCGTGGCGTCCCGTCGACCACCGCGACCGCCTCCACCACACCCTGATCGGCGTAAGGCAGGTGATTGCGAAAGATATCGCTGTCGGCCAGGCTGCGCCCCACGACCTGCTCGACGAAGGGCCGGCGCACGAGAATGGTGCCATCGCGTTTGGCCAGTACCAGCGCGCCGCGCTCGTCGATCTTGAAGTCGCCGTAGTAACGCACGAACCAATCCACTTTGATCGAACCCAGCAGGACCCCGGCGAAGCTACCGTCGGGGTTGTTCAGCCGCCGTGAGATGGGAATGATCAAGTCGCCCGTGGAGCGGCTGCGCACCACCGAGCCGATGCGCACGTCTCGGTCGGCATGGGTGCGGTGATAGATGAAGTAATCGCGATCGGCATTGTTCGCCCGCGGCGCGATCGTCGGTTGATCGGTGACGATCCAGCGGCCATCGGCGCCATAAACGAACAAGCCATGCAGCTGCGGCATGATCGCTTTCTGTTGCTTGAGCAAGGCGTGCAGTCGAGGCCGATCCAGGTGCTCGAAGCCGTCGCCCTCGATGCGCTCGGCCAGGGCGGAGGTGATCGCATCGACCTGACGAATGGCGTCTTCGGCATGCTGGGCGGTGCCCCTGGCCAGGTTGGTCACCGCATCTTCGGCATTGACGAAGGCATGCCGGTAGTCACGCCAGATCCGCCAGCCTTCGATCAGCACGAAGGCCAGCATCACCACCGCCATGAAGCTCAGAACCAGGCGGAACAAGGCAACGGCGCGGCCCTCGCCGGTCACGGCGAACACCCCCTCCTCGTCCTGCCTCCTGCTTGCAGCCATTACAGTCCCTTGTGTCCAGCACTCACCGCCCTTGACTATAGATCAGTGACGCGGGGGCGCGGACAACTCGATCCAGGCCGGCGCATGGTCGCTGGCCTTGGGTTCGTTGCGTACCCAGGCATGCACGCCGGCGGCCTTGAGCCGTGGCGAAAGTTCGGGGCTGAGCAACAAGTGATCGATGCGCAGGCCCGCGTTTCGGGGCCAGTGATTGCGAAAGTAGTCCCAGAACGTGTAGACCTGCGCATCAGGATGCAGCTGGCGGATCGCATCGCTCCAGCCTTGCTCCAGCAGGCGCTGGTAGCACGCCCGGGATTCTGGCTGGAGCAACGCGTCCTTGAGCCAGGAGCGGGTGTTGTAGATGTCCTGGTCGGTGGGCACCACGTTGAAATCCCCCGCCAGCACCGTGGGGTGAGCGCTGTCGAGTAAGGTCTTGGCATGAGTGATCAGGCACTCGAACCAGCGCAACTTGTAATCGAACTTGGGGCCCGGCTGAGGGTTGCCATTGGGCAGGTACAGGCATGCTATCAAGACGCCCTGCACTGCTGCCTCCAGGTAGCGGCTCTGGCTGTCGTCGTCCATGCCCGGCAACCCCCGACGCACCTCGAGCGGCTCGCTACCGCGGGCCAGGATCGCCACACCGTTCCACGACGCTTGGCCGTGGTACAGGCAGCCATAGCCCGCCGCTTCCAAAGCTTCGCGCGGGAAATCCTTGTCCGCGGCCTTGAGTTCCTGGAGGCAGGCGATGTCGGGCTGCTCGCGCGCCAGCCAGGCCAGCAGCCCTGGCAGTCGGCTACGGATGCCATTGATGTTGAACGTGGCTATTTTCAGCGTCTTCATGCGTCAGGGTCGTCCACATGGGCCTGCACGGCTTCCGCGAGGGCGCGCACATGGGCCTGGTCGGCCAGGGCCTTGAGCGCCAGCCAGTCGTCCCAGTCGATCGCGCCGTCGTCACGCAGCGCTTCGGCAGTACGGACCAGCTCATGATGATAGGCGTCCGGCGATTCGCGGCGATAGCTCGCATCGTCGTACTGGGCGTACCACGCCTCAAGCTCGGGAATGCTGCGTTCGATGCTCATGGGCGGCTCCTCGATGCGACCTTTGAATCTCTGAGCCTTGTGCCGCGCCAATGTTCAAACCAATGACCGTTCGCCTTGGCAGCGCGCAAAAAATCAAACCTTTGCCCACAGGTCGCGCTCAACCGTACGCGACATAGAGGTCGCGCCAATGGATAAGGAGTGACACATGAGCAATCTGTTCCTCAAGCGCGTCGGGTTGACCGTCGCACTCGGCATGGCGTCGATGCAGGTGCTGGCCGCCAGTTCCAACGACTTCGTCGATGAGGCCACCGAGGCCGGCATCGCTGAAGTCGTGGCCGGCAACCTGGCCCAGGAAAAGAGCAAAAGCCCTGAAATCAAGGCCTTCGCTCAGCAAATGGTCACCGACCACACCAAAGCCAACCAGAAGCTCGGCGACATCGCCCGTTCCCTGGACCTGAGCACACCGGATGAAGCCGCGCTGACCGACAAGGTCAAGAAAGTGATCCTGGAATGGCGCGACGAGTCCTTCGACAAGTCCTACATCAACAACCAGGTCGACGCCCATGAAAAAGCCGTGAAGCTGTTCAAGAGCGAGGCCAGCACCTCCGACAAGCCCGAGCTCAAGTCTTTCGCCAGCGAGACCCTGCCCAAGCTCGAGCATCACCTGGAACAGGCCAAGCAACTCCAGGCCAAATATGGCAAATGACCTGCAACGAACGTGAGGCGCGTCATGAGTAACGATGCATTGCGATCAGAGATCCTCACCCGTCTGCTCCATGCCCATCCGCAAGGGTTGGGCAAGGAGCTGCTGGACAACTACCGCGGCGAAAAGGCCGTAGCCGGAATGCTCAAGACCCTACAGGACCAAGGGCTCATCCAGGATGGCAGTGTCGAGGTCGACGCCGAGCACCAACTGAGCGTCGCCTATCCGATCAAGCTGTCGTCCGCTGGGGTCGAGCAAGCCAAGAAGATAGACCGATAACCCGCTGGGGCCGCATTGCGGCCCTTTGCGCTCAGGCTTTCTTTTCGTCATCCCTGGGCGGCTTGGCCGGCCCTTGGGGATCGACTTGCGGGTCTTCGAGATCAGGTGAGTCCGGGTCAAAGCCCAGGTCGTTCGGGTGAGTGGCGTGTTCGGAGGAATGCGGCCCTTGGTCGGGTTTGCGCGGGTCAGATTGATTCATGGCAAGTCTCCAGACGAGTGTCTATGGAAGAACCCATCGCCGCGCATAAGTTTGATTCATCTACCCGCTCTGGTGTCCAGCGGCTGAGGGCCCGCCATCCACCTGCGCCAGGCGCGCTTCGCAGACTGCCAGCGCTGCGGTCCGGGCATCGAGCAGGCCTTGCAAGCGCTCCAGCTGGCGGACCTGGTCGCCGCACAGCTCGCGCTTGTGCTCCAGTTGCGTTGTCTGGTTCTGCAGTTGTCGGCGCATTTCGTCGCTTGCGCCTTGGGCCTGGGCCAGGATCGAGCGCAGCCCCTGAACCTGGGCATCACGTTGCTCCAGTTGTGCCTCCAGCGCTGTGCGCTGCTCCATCGCCTGCCGATGCTCCCCGATCAACCGCTCGTTGTCCCGGTGAAGGCCCGTGGCCTCCTCCTGGCGCACCAGCATGCCCTGCTGCAATTGGCGCAGCTCCACCTGCAGTTGCTGCACCTGTGCGTCCTTGTCGGCCAGGCGCAACTGCACCTCGCCCAGCGCTTGGTTGAGGCTGGCGCTGCGCAATTGTTCGGCCTGCAGGGTGCTTTGGGTGGTCAGCAGTTTTTCGGATTCGGCCTGCAACGCGCTCGCCTGGATCTGCAACTGATGATGCGCTGCCGCCAGCGTCTGTTGCGCCAACTGCAGCTGCGCCTGCAGTTGCTCGCGCTGCGCCTCGAAGTCGGCTTCGGCATCACGGATGCGCGTTTGGGCTTCGTCGTTCAACTGCTCGGCCAGTTGCTCCACGAGTCCGCTCAGCTGTGTACTCAGGCTTGCCGTATCCAAAGGGGCTGGTGGTTGCACCTCCAGTTCCTTGAGATAGCGATGGATGGTGGTCTTGGAGCCGGTATTGCCTAGCTCGATACGGACTGCATCGATACTGGGGTGTTCACCCCGCGCAAGCAGTGCTTGGCGCGCCTGCTGCACCACCACCTTGTTGATACCGACCCGTGCCATCGCTGCCTCTACGATTCATACCGTGGTACATACCACGTAATTGCGTACGAATTTTGCCGTTATCCACAGCGACAATCAACCCTGCCCTTCTGCAGCGAGACACGCATGCCAACACCCGCTACGGGGATCGCTGTTCCTGCGCCGGCTCGATAGCGTCCCCCACGGGCCCGGACTCGGACAAATAGACCTGATTACGCTGACGCTTGGCCTCGTACATCGCCTGGTCAGCGGCCTTGACCAGCGAATCGAGATCTTGCGCATGCTGCGGATACAGCGCGATGCCGATGCTAGGGGTGACGAAGTCGATCACCTGTTCATCGAGCTGCACAGGCTCGCCCAGCACTTGCAGCAACCGCTGCGCCAGCCGCTCGGCATCCTGTTCGCCTGTCCCTGGCAGGATCAACGTGAACTCATCCCCACCCAGCCGATACGCGCGATCAGGCTTGCGCACCGCATCGCGCAAGCGGTTGGCCATGTGCACCAACAAACCGTCGCCCACGTCATGGCCAAAGCGGTCATTGACCTGCTTGAAGCGATCCAGGTCGATGAACAGCAGCGCCACCGGACCTTTGGCATCGGCCAGGCTGCGCTTTAGATGCTCGTAGAAGGCTTTGCGGTTGCCCAGCCCGGTCAGGGCGTCGCAATAGGCCATGTCGTACAACTGGTTCTGGTATTCGACGTGGTCACTGACGTCATGCAGGATGCCGCGATAGCCCTGCACCTGCGCCTGGTGGTCCAGGATGACCGACAAGTGCGTTTCGTAATGGCCAACACTGCCGTCGGCGCGTTGTATGCGGCCTGCGAACGCCGGGGCTTCACCCTGCTCGCAGGTCTCGAACAGCGTGCGCAGTTGCGCTTCGTCGCAGGCCTGCAGCCATTCACTGGCGTTGCGCCCGGTGATGCTCTGCGGTGCCAGCCCCAACAACCGGCAGAACGCAGGGTTCGCAGATTGCAGTCGCCCATGGGTATCGAGTTCGAAGTAGCCCTCTTGCATGGCCCGCAGGATGGCGCGGTCGCGGGCTTCGCTTTGTTCGAGACGATCGAGCATGCGGTTGGCCTCCTGCGCGAGCAACCCCAGCTCATCCTGGCCGCGATCGCTCAAGCGCTGTCCGGCTGTGTCCGGGCCGATACGCACGAACTGTTGGTGCATGCGCGAGATCCTGCGCAGTACCAACCGCTCCAGCCCTAGGTAGATCAGCAACCAGGCCAGTACCGCGAGCAGTGCCGACGCGCCGAAGAACAGATTGATCTGCGCCTTGCCTTCTTTGTACAGGTAACGATCGCGTGTCAGCTCCAGCGCAGGCCGACGTTTGCCGGTGCCATTGTTGAACAGCAAAAAGATGCGCTGGCGGGCGTCATCGAGCACCTGGCGCGGACTGATGGCGATCTGTTGCGCGCCGTCCACCGGTTGGTAAGGCAACAAACGGAGTACGCCGTCGAGCTGGCGCTGCAAGTCGGCAATGCGGGTGCCATTGAGAAAGTGCCCGGCATACAGCACGCCTGCGCTCGTCGAACGGGCCGGATCGAGCGGTACGCCGACCAGTATCATCGGCCCCCCCTGCACGGCCAGCAGTTGCCCAGGCCCGGACAGGACCTCACCGGCTTGCCCCAGGCGTTCGACCCTGTCCAGCACGTCGTCGCGCAATGTCCGCTGGCTTGGGCGCAGCGCTGTATCCAGATACACCAATGACGCCATTTCTACCGGTAGCCACTGCGCGGCGCTGACTCGGCCTTGCGCATCGAGGCGTACCAGAAAGTCGACGTTCATCCGACCCAAAGTCCCGTCGGGCACCGGCAGGATTGCGCCGGTTGCGGCCTCGGGCGCCAGGGCCTGCACAAAACTCTGCAACCGGTCGTGGTCACGCTCGAACTGGTTGTTGAGCAGCGCGCGTATCTGCGCGGCCTGGGCAATCAAACGTTGCTCATCTTCCTGGTCCAGCCGGCCCAGCAGCAAGCCATGGGCCAGGAGGTAGATCAGCACCAGCGCCACCACCAGAGGCGGCGCCAGGAGCCAAAGCAATCGCTTGCGTAATGACATCAAAGCCTCCTGCTCGACGGATCAGCGTGGATTGCCGATAAACCAACGGTAATAAGGGTTATCACCGTCTTCCCGGACGACCGCGCGCACTTCCCTGGCCCAGCCCTGTCGGTCACCCCGGTAGGCCAGCAGGCTCACATCATAGAAGCGCCTCAGACGCTTCCATTGATCATTGACCTGCGCCTGCAGCGAAGGCGGTGCATTGAGCAAAGGGGGATCCCGCCGCAACGCCAAGAGCGCAGGCAGTACCCGGGTGATCTCCTTGGCCCTAACCCAGGGGGCATACTCGATACGCGGTTGGTCGTCGGTCACGGGGCGTGCACCGCCGGCATAGGTTTCCAGGCCCTGGCGGTCGGTGATCCAAGTCGCGAGCAGGGCTGCCGGGGAATCGATCCCGACTTCGCCCAAGGCCCCTGCCACCTGCGGCTGAGCGAAACGCGCCTGGATGCGCGACGCGTCGAGTTCCAGAGGTTGCAACGAGCCGATCAGCAGCATCTCGTGGAACTCGGTGGTCCACAGCGATGCGTAAGGAAAGACATCGATGAAGCTGCGCACCAGCGAACGGCTGTCTTCGTCGTTCTGAGTCGGCAGTGGCAGCCATTGGGCGACGAGCCCGTTTTCGGCCAGCCGACTGGCGGCCAGCTGGTAGAAGTCCCGCGAATACAGGTTCACTACGCCCGCCGCCGACGGCGGTGGCGGCTCCAGGGTGATCATGTCGTAGTGACTGCTGCTACGCAGCAATTCGCGGCGGCCATCGCGCAAGCGGATATCCAGGCGAGGGTCGTTGATAGCGTCGAAGGTGCCACTGAAGTGAGGCGCAGCCTTGAGCACTTCCGGCAACAACTCGGCCACCACCGGGTGTTGCAGCTCGCGGTAGCGCAGCATTGCACCTGCGGTGATGCCGGTGCCAAAGCCGATGACCAATGCCGAACGCGGCTCGCCCCGGTGGATCAGCAGCGGCAGCAAGGCCTGCAGGCGCATGTAGCGCAGCGATGGCATGGCATCCCCGGTGTTGGACACCCCCTGGATGTACAGCCGACTGAACTGCCGTTGCCCCGTGCCTTGACGCACCACCGCCACGGTGCCACCTCGCCCCTCCTGATAGAACGCTAGCTCGCCACTGCGGGTTGCAGGCATCAGATGTGCCAGGTGCTGGGGTGAGGTGAGTATCCCGCAGGCCAGAGTCGCCAGCGCCATCACGCCGACGCCCACGCGCATCCTGCGGCTCACCGCTATGCCCCGCCACACCGCCACTCCACCCACCACGGCTGCGAGCATCGCCAGCACGGCCAGACTCCGTACCAGACCAAGCGCCGGCACCAGCACGAACCCTGTCAGCATCACGCCGAGGATACCGCCCAGGGTATTGAGCGCGACCACCAGGCCCACATCGCGCCCCACGTGATCGCTGTCGACCGTCAAACGCAGGGCCAAGGGAAACGCCGCCCCCAATAACGTGGTTGGCAGGAACACCACGCACAGCCCTGCGACCGCGAAACGCGCCGACATGCCCGCCAGCTCGCTGCCGCCAAGGTTGCGCACCCCGTGTTCGGCCAGGCTCTGCGCACCGATCAACCATTGCCCAAGGCCTGCGATCTGCAGGATCGCAAGCAGTCCGGCGGTGGCGATCAGCAGGCCAAACACCCCCCACGGGTCACGAATCCGATCGGCGTGCCGGGCATACAGCGCGCTACCGATCACCAGACCACACAGATACGTGGCCAGCACCACGGCAAAAGCGAAAGCGCGCGTGCTCATGAACTGCACGATCGATTGAGTCCAGACCACTTCATAGCCGAGCGCCACACCTCCCGCGATGCAGTACAAGGCGATGGCCAAGCGTGCCGGGCCGCTATGGGCGCGGCTGGCCGTGGCCGAACGCGGCGCAGGCGTGACGCTCGACCGCACCACGCGCAGCGCGACGATGGCTGCCAGGACATTGAGCAGCGCCGCGACACAGGCACTGGCCAGCACGCCCAGGCCAGGCAACAGGAGGAATGCTGCGCCGAGGGTTCCCGCGATAGCCCCTGCGGTGTTGGCTGCATACAGCCCGCCGCCGGCACGCCCCATCTGGCCAATGTCGGGAGCCAAAGCCCTGACCAGCACCGGCAATGTTCCGCCCATGAAAAAAGCCGGCAAGCCCACGAGAACAAAAGGCAGCATCCAGGCCCATGCGCCAACGCTGGCCTCTAACCGGGCAAACGCGCCTGCGGCCTGCCCCAGGCAAAGCGTCGCGCCAACGCCGAGCGCCGCAACCAGCAGCTCCAGCCCGGCATAGAGCATCACCGGCCGGCGCAAACGGTCAGCCCAGCGCCCAAAGGCCAGGCCGCCGAAGGCCAGCCCGGCAAAAAACGCACTGATGGCCGTGGTGATGGCATACACCTCGACCCCGACCACCAAAGACAATTGCTTGACCCACAGCACTTGGTACACCAGCGCCGCACCGCCGGACAGAAACATCAGCAAGGCCGGCATCCACAGCTGAAGACGCGCCTGGGCGCGTGCCTGCGTGGCAACCGGGCGAGGCGTGTGCGAACGAGACGAGCGGACGGCTGAGGGCATTGGAACGCCTTATCGTACGAGGGAGGCCCGCGCCGAAACATCGTCGCGGGCCGGAAGGCGGACGCAGGCTATGCCTGCACCCGGTCCCGATTGACGCCTACTTGGCGCCTTTGCTCATCTTGGCCTCGATCTGCTTGTCCACATCGGCCCGAATCTGGTCGATGCTGAAGCTGGCCGGGCGCTGGCTTGGCGGATAGTCGACGAAGGTCTGCAGGAAGGCTGCCGCTCTGCGGGTGCCCTCGAAGATCAAGTAGTCGTTCTTCGCCAGCCAATCGAAGTATTGATCCGAGACCACATCGGCCCGCTCATACGGGTCCATGCGCAGGTTGAACAGCTTCGGCACCCGCAGGCAGGTGAACGGCTCGCTCCAGACCTTGAAACCGCCCGGCGCGCGCTGTTCGCAGAACACCAGCTTCCAGTCGTTGTAACGCATGGCCACCAGGTCGCCGTCATCGCTGAAGTAATAGAATTCCTCGCGGGCGCTCTTGTCTTTCTTGCCGGTCAGGAAGTCCAGCTGGTTATAGCCGTCCAGATGCACCTTGAAGTTCTTGCCGCCCACATCAGCCCCTTTGAGCAGGCGTTCCTTGATGTCCGCGCTGCCCGCAGCCGCCAGCAAGGTGGGGAACCAGTCCAGCCCCGAGAACATCTGCGTCGTCACTTCGCCCGCCTTGATCTTGCCCGGCCAGCGCACCATGGCCGGAACCCGGTAGGCGCCCTCCCAGTTGGAGTTCTTCTCGTTGCGGAACGGCGTGGTCGCCGCATCCGGCCAGGACCACTGGTTCGGCCCGTTGTCGGTGGTGTAGACGACGATGGTGTTGTCGGTCAGCTTGAGGTCGTCCAGCGCCTTGAGCAGTTTGCCGACATCGCCGTCATGCTCGAGCATGCCGTCGGCATACTCGTTGCCGACCATGCCGCTCTGCCCTTTCATCGCCTCGCGTACGTGGGTGAAGGCGTGCATGCGCGTGGTGTTCATCCACACGAAGAACGGTTTGTCGGCCTTGGCCTGCTTGTCGATGAAGTTGATGGCGGCCTGGGTGGTGTCGTCGTCGATGGTTTCCATGCGCTTGCTGTTCAGCGCGCCGGTGTCTTCGATCTTGCCGTCGGCCGTCGAATGGATCACCCCGCGTGGGGACGCGGCCTTGACGAAGGGGTCGTTGGGGTCTTTCGGCCAGTAGGGGCGCTCGGGCTCTTCTTCGGCGTTGAGGTGGTAGAGGTTGCCGAAGAATTCGTCGAAGCCATGGTTGGTCGGCAGGTGCTCGTCGCGGTCGCCCAGGTGGTTCTTGCCGAACTGGCCGGTGGCGTATCCCAGGGCCTTGAGCGCCTGGGCGATGGTCACGTCGCGATCCTGCAAGCCGACCTTGACGCCGGGCATGCCGACCTTGGAGAGGCCGGTACGCAACGCGGACTGGCCCGTGATGAAGGTCGACCGCCCCGCCGTGCAACTGTTCTCGGCGTAATAGTCGGTGAACATCATCCCTTCCTTGGCGATGCGGTCGATGTTGGGGGTCTGGTAGCCGACCACGCCGTGCGCGTATGCGCTGATATTGGTCTGCCCGATGTCATCGCCGAAAATCACCAGGATGTTCGGTTTTTCCGCTGCCGAGGCCATTGAGCATCCCACTATCGCGCTCGCCGTCAGGGCGAGACGCGATAACCACCGTCCTGTGCGCTTCATTGGTGCTTCTCCGTTCTGGTTGCTTGTCGTGTTCCACGACTACCTGAGCATCGAGACGCCGACGGCCTGACAGGTTTTCTCGTTGCCTGCTGTGGTTATGTGTATTGGCTTATGGGTGTGTTTCCTGATCGAAGGGGTATATCCGATTCCATTCCTTGGCCATGTCCACGACCAGCCACTGCTTGTGTCTGGCCTCATCGAGGGCTTTGTCCAGCCGACCCACCCCGCTTTGCCGGTCGTAGGCCCACTCCCGGCCCGCGTCGGTGTGGTGCACCAGGCCCGCCAGCCGACGGCCCGGCCCGGCCATGGTCCACTGCAGCATCTGCAGGTCGCCGTCGGAGTTGCCGAAGGCAAGGATCGGCCGTCGGCCGATATAGGCCTCGATGCTCTCGGGTTTGCCTGGGCCATCGTCATTGTGGGTCAGTGGCGCGAGGCGCTGGATGTTCAGCTCGCCATCGAGGTCCTGGAAGCGGCTGGCGAAGGTGGTGCCGATGACCTGCTCAGGCGGGATGCCATACACCTCCTCGGCGAAGGTGCGCATGAACGCCACTTCGCCGCCGGAGACGATGTAGGTCTTGAAGCCATTGGCACGCAGGTAGGCGAGCAGCTCCAGCATGGGCTGGAAGACCATCTCGGTGTAGGGCCTGTGGGTGCGCGGATGAACGTTGCTGGCGAGCCAACGCCGAGCGTTCTGCGCGAAGGTGTCTGTGCTCATGCCGGTATGGGTGGCCGTGACGATCTGCATAAAGCCTTTCATGCCACTGGCGGCCAAGGTTTTCTGGTCGTTTTCCAGCACGGCCTTGAACGGCTGTTGGTCCTTCCACTGCGGGTGCTGCGGTGCCAAGCGCTTGACCTCGGCCATGGCGAACAGCACCTGGAAGTAAAGCGGCTGCTCGCTCCACAGGGTGCCGTCGTTGTCGAACACTGCGATGCGTTGTGCCGGGGCTACATAGTCCTTGCTGTGCTCGTCGCTCACCGCCTCGACAAAACCGATGATCGCCTCGCGCGATGGGCCGTCGTTCCATGACGGCAACGGATCCGCGGCGCGTGCCAGTACCGGCAGCAACAGGGCCAGGGTGAGCAACCAGTGCATCGAACGCGAGGGGGTCTTCAGATGCATATGACTTCCTTGATGAATGCAGGACCTGGGACGTCTCAGGGGTTCAGTGGTTTCAGGGCGTGTCGATCAGGCGAGGTGCGATGCGGCGGCTCGACGGCGCGGCGCAGCTCAGGCAACACCTGGGCAAACTCGGCGGTTGCGCGCGGGTCCGACGCGCCGCTGCCGTAACGTGATCTGAAGAAAGCTAGCAAACATTTGGAAACAGCAAGGGGTAATGGACGGGAAGCCGTTCTCATTTCACGACATCCCGTCGCTCGACGGTGCCAGACATACAAGGCGCCGAGCTGGGGTGGATCCTGGGACAACTGCCCGGCGACCTGGCGCCAGGCGTAGTCGGCCGAGGCCAGTCGAGCCTGCTCGCGCTGCTGCGACCACTTGCGCCAGCGGCTGCGCAGCGCCACTGCCCAGCCGCGTCCGAGGTAGCCCAGCCCTGCGACCAGAGCCAGGGCCGAGAGTGCCAGCAGCCAGTGGTCAGCGACGTGTATCTGAGCCTTTTGCCCCAAGGCGAGCAGGTCATCGCTGATCGAAAATGGCGCTTGGTAGGCGGCGTCGCCCGTCGCCTCCAGCGCCAGGGCGGGCACCGTGGCGGTCCGTGCTTGTGCCGTGGCGGCCTCCCACCAGTGCAGCTCGATGGCCGGCAGCTGGAAGCGACCAGAGCGTGTCACCACGTAGGTCACAGCGTCCTCCCGCTGCCCACCACTGACCCCGCCTCGCCCATCGCTCAACGGCTTGACCACAGGCGTTTGAGGGTAACGCTTGAGCCCGTCGACCTGGGCAAACGCCGGCGGCGGGATCAACATCGCTTGGGCCGCCAGGGCCTGCACGTGCAGGTGCCGGGTGACGCTGTCACCCACCCGCAAGGGCGTGTGTGAGGGTTCCAGCGTCTGGCTGAATTGCACCTGGCTCGCCACCAGATGTTGTTGCTGGGCGTTGCCGGCAGGCTGGCGTGCGACGAAGTGGGGGAGCCCGCAGAATTCGGAAAAAATCGTACGCTAACAGTTCAAGCGTCCCGGCCACGCCTGACTGTAGCTTGTTGACTGGTCAATCTGTCTCGCGGGTAAAGCGATAGAACAAGTTCGGCTCGCTGACCACGTACAAATACCCTTCATCGTCGATGGTTACGCCTTCGGCTTGGGGTATACCTTTCAGCAAACCAGCAAACCCCCTCGCCAAGGAGCGGAAACTCACCACCTTGCCCTCGTCGGTCATTTCAATCAGCAGTTTCGACTCGTCGCTGAGCAGGATCAGATGGCCGCTCTGTTGATCGAATACAACCGAAGACAAGTCAGTGGCAAACACCTTGTCTTTTACTAGGTTGGACATGTCGCGGACGTGCAGGGAAACGCCTCCTTCCAGGCTGGCACGAAGGCCGCTCACTTCCAGTAATTGCCGGGGGTCACGCTCCTTGGTCACAAACAAACGATCACCTTTTAGGTCGTAGGCGAGCCCTTCAAGGCCTTTGTTGTCCTCCTTGCCAAGCGCCAAGGTTAGCGCTGAATACTGGTCTAGGCTCAATGGTCGATCAGGAGAAAGCTTACCGTATTCGTCGATGGGGATATCCACGATAACCAGGCTCTGCCGCCGCTCTTCGGCAATGACCAGTTGACCGTTGCCGGCATAGGACACCGCTTCCACGTCGTGGAAGCCATCCAGGCTGTAACGTCGCTCCACGTCACCGTCACGACTGAGGGCCAGCAGCTCGTTCGGGCCATTGGTAACCGCCCACAGCAGATTTAGGTCAGGATCGAAGGTCAGGCCCGAAAGGTTGTTGTCCACACCGGGAACCGCCTTAGCATCCAGCTCAACCCGATAGCCAGGCAGCCACACAGAGCGCTCCTGCCAATCGTCTGTGTGCCAGTGGGTCTTGATCCAAAAGTACAGACGATCATCAAGGTGATGAGTACGTACTTGGAATACGGTGAGCAACACAAGGCATACAAGCGCCCACATCCAAACACTTACTTTCCGTGTTCGGCCCAGCCAGTTTTTAGCCATCAAATACATTAGAAGCCTCGTTAAATCAGACTGACGCCACGAGCCGTGATGGTTTCAACCCGACTCGGCGCGGCTGGCACAGGTGATACACAACGGCGTGGCCGGATCGAACTCCAGACGGCCCGAGGCGATCAACTCGCCGCATTGGTTACACCAGCCATAGTCGCCCTCGTGCCAGCGCTTGAGGGCCAGTTGGAGACGGACACGTTCATGCCGTGCACGACTGCGGATCGCATCGTTCATCGCTTGTTGCTGGAGTGCGTCCATTCTCGATAGACGCCCCACCTTGCTTTGATCCAGCTCTACCGATTGCGAGCGAGACTCAGCGTCTCCCAGCAATCGATCCAGCTCGGCAGCCCGCTGTTCCAGTAGGGTCTTGAAATGGGCAAGATCGAGGGCGTCGTCCAGGCTCATTAGCGCAGCAGTAACAGCGGACTGGTGGTGGTACGGAGCATGCTGGTAGTGGTGCTGCCGACCAGGAACTGCCGGATACGTGAGTGTCCATAAGCCCCCATCACTAGCAGATCGATGCCATGCTCTTTCTGATAGGCGTGCAGGGTACGTTCTATTTCACCGCTCCGAGTCTCAGCGCGAACGGTAAATCCGGCGTTGATCAGCACTTTCTGCGCCCAGTCCAGCTGCGCGGACGCTTCGTCGTTCACGGGCCCAACCATGACCAGATGGATCGGCAGCCCCTTCAGCAGCGGGCTGGCTGCCAGCATCTCCACACCCTTGCGGGTTGTAGCGCCGCCATCGAATGCCAGCATCGCGCTCTTGGGCTTTTGGAAGTTGGCCGGGGTGACCAGGATTGGCCGGTGCATGATACGAATAACGCTTTCCAGCTGGCTTCCGACATGCTGACT
This sequence comes from Pseudomonas sp. NY15354, assembly GCF_048068075.1. NCBI lineage: Bacteria > Pseudomonadati > Pseudomonadota > Gammaproteobacteria > Pseudomonadales > Pseudomonadaceae > Pseudomonas > Pseudomonas sp. NY15354. The sequence continues at coordinate 119,404 of NZ_JBLUPV010000008.1, read as the reverse complement.
CAGACCGCCACTAGACTCGCCCTGGCGACCGATAACCAGCAAGCGCGTTTCACTTTGCAGCTCTTGCAAGCTCTCCAGTAAATCGCCATGTCGCTGCTTGGACTCCGGTGCGCGCACACCATCATTCACGGCCCGTTCTTTCGCGGCTGCAAGCATGATTCGCCCTTGTTCAAGGGCCAACTTGCCGCGCTGTTCATCCAGGGAAGCAAGCTCATCAAGCAGGTGCTCGCGGCTGCCAAGGCCAATGTTGCCACTCAAATCTGCTGCAACCGGATACTGGCGCTGATCCAGCACATGCAGGAAGGTCAGCGGCGCTTCCAGGCTCAGACTGGCCCAGGCCGCGTAGTCGCAAACAGCTGGAGCCGAGGTGGAACCGTCGATACAGGCAATTACGTGGGTCATTGTTGTTCTCCTTCTCAGTGGCCCATGAGTTGATCAATGGCGTCAGGTTTATCGTGAACACCAAAGCGATCCACGATAGTGGCGCTGGCCTCGTTTAAGCCCAGCACTTCGACTTCAGTACCTTCACGGCGGAACTTAATGACTACCTTGTCCAGGGCTGCAACAGCGGTGATATCCCAGAAGTGTGCACGATTCAGGTCGATGGTTACCTTGTTCAGGGCTTCCTTGAAGTCGAAGGCTGCGACGAACTTGTCAGCCGAGCTGAAGAACACCTGACCGGTGACGTTATAGCTACGATGCTCGCCGGCTTCGTCCAGCGAAGAACTGATCGCCATGTAATGGCCAACCTTGTTGGCGAAGAACATCGCAGCCAGTAGCACGCCGGCTAACACGCCGAAGGCCAGGTTGTGGGTGGCCACCACGACCACCACGGTGACGACCATGACAATGTTGGTCGACAACGGATGCTTCTTCAGGTTGCGCAGCGAATCCCAACTGAAGGTGCCGATGGACACCATGATCATCACTGCCACCAGCGCAGCCATTGGGATCTGCTTCAGCCAGTCGCCGAGGAAAACCACCATCAGCAGCAGAAATACGCCTGCGGCAAGAGACGACAGGCGAGAACGACCGCCGGATTTCACGTTAATGATCGACTGACCAATCATCGCGCAGCCAGCCATACCGCCGATCAGACCCGAAGCAATGTTGGCCACGCCCTGGCCCTTGCACTCGCGGTTCTTGTCACTCGGGGTGTCGGTCAGGTCGTCGACAATGGTCGCGGTCATCATCGACTCCAACAGACCGACCACAGCCAGTGCTGCCGAATAAGGAAAGATGATGGCCAGCGTCTCGAATGTCAGCGGCACATCAGGCCAGAGGAAGATCGGTAGCGTATCCGGCAGTTCACCCATATCACCGACCGTGCGGATATCCAGACCAACCGACATGGCGACGGCGGTCAGCACGATGATGCACACCAGCGGCGATGGGATGAGCTTGCCGATCTTGGGGACATAGGGGAACAGATAGATGATGCCGAGGCCTGCGGCTGTCATGGCGTAGACGTGCCAGGTGACATTAGTCAGCTCGGGCAGCTGAGCCATGAAAATCAGGATCGCCAGTGCATTGACAAAACCGGTCACCACCGAGCGCGAGACGAAGCGCATCAGCGATCCGAGCTTCAGGTAGCCAGCAGCAATTTGTAGCACGCCACATAGCAGCGTGGCGGCCAGCAGATATTCAAGACCATGGTTCTTGACCAGAGTCACCATCAGCAGTGCCATGGCACCCGTTGCGGCCGAAATCATGCCTGGGCGGCCACCGACAAAGGCGATCACCACAGCGATACAGAAAGAGGCGTAAAGGCCGACCTTAGGGTCAACGCCAGCAATGATCGAGAAGGCGATGGCTTCAGGGATTAGGGCCAGTGCGACCACAAGACCGGCGAGGATGTCGCCACGGATGTTGGATAACCAGGTTTGTTTTAACGAGTGGAGCATCAGAATTCCCAAGGCAATGGATCGCGCAGCACAGCATGGCGCAGGCCAAGTGCAGCTGGTCGATACGAGGTCAAATGTCGGATGTAGAGGAGCTGTGGCGGGTGTTAAAACCTAAAGCACAGCAGAAAGCGACCGCTGGCAGAGCAAGCAGTCACAGATGATGCGGGGGGGCGAAGCGCTATGGCGGCGTAGGCAGCCAGATCATGTTTTGCAGGGTAAGCATGAGGTCTTATCGAGTGTCTTTAGTAACTCAATGGCCGCAACAGTCTACAGGAAGAGGGCAATTTCTGCGAGTCACCCCCGGACTAGGGCGTCCTGTTTGGATGTCAGCCTGAGCTATACCCTAACTGTGTCATTTTCAGAAGACGACTGCACCAGTTGATTGGGCGTAATGGCTGTTGTGCAGCCAGCTCCTGACAGTTCAATATCAGAAGTGATCTGCACCAATCTCGACTATGCTCAATACTCGTGTGCACCAAAGCGAGGTGAGCATGGCGACGGAGGCTCTGTTGCAAAGATTGGCGGCAGTCAGAGGTAGGCTGTCGCTCTGCGCCGATCAGGCGGCTGCTGCGAAATGGTGGTTGAGCATGCCCATGGCCTCCGTCAGCGCCGAGGGCCCAATGCCAAAAGCTCTCTCCACAAGGCGCACCTCGCCCCTGATGCCGGGCTGCAGGCACCAGGGGCGAGCCTGTCCTTTGCGCAGGGCTCGCATGACTTCGAATCCCTTGATCGTGGCATAGGCCGTGGGGATCGATTTGAAACCGCGCACCGGCTTGATCAGTATCTTGAGCTTTCCGTGATCGGCCTCGATCACGTTATTGAGATACTTCACCTGCCGGTGGGCCGTCTCCCGGTCCAGCTTTCCTTCGCGCTTCAATTCGGTGATCGCTGCACCATAGCTCGGCGCTTTGTCGGTATTGAGCGTGGCAGGCTTTTCCCAGTGCTTCAGGCCTCGCAGGGCCTTGCCCAGGAACCGCTTCGCTGCCTTGGCGCTGCGGGTCGGCGACAGGTAGAAATCGATCGTGTCGCCCCGCTTGTCGACTGCCCGGTACAGGTAGGTCCACTTGCCCCGCACCTTGACGTAGGTTTCATCCAGGCGCCAGCTCGGATCAAAGCCACGCCGCCAGAACCAGCGCAGCCGCTTCTCCATCTCCGGGGCGTAGCACTGGACCCAGCGATAGATCGTCGTATGGTCGACCGAAATGCCGCGTTCCGCCAGCATTTCCTCAAGGTCGCGATAGCTGATCGGATAGCGACAATACCAGCGCACCGCCCACAGGATCACATCACCCTGGAAATGGCGCCACTTGAAATCCGTCATCGTTCCGTCCGTCCAATCTCCGCCAAGCATGCTCAAGCTTCACGATTTTTGCAACAGAGCCTCTGCGCCCACCTTCGCGGAACCTGACCAGGGTCCGCTAGCGGGCGGCCGGAAGGTGAATGCTAGGCATGATCTAACCCTCGGTCTCTGGCGTCGCGACTGCGAAATTTCGCGAGGGTTTCCGAGAAGGTGATTGCGCTTCGCAGATCTCCAGGCGCGTGGGTGCGGACGTAGTCAGCGCCATTGCCGATCGCGTGAAGTTCCGCCGCAAGGCTCGCTGGACCCAGATCCTTTACAGGAAGGCCAACGGTGGCGCCCAAGAAGGATTTCCGCGACACCGAGACCAATAGCGGAAGCCCCAACGCCGACTTCAGCTTTTGAAGGTTCGACAGCACGTGCAGCGATGTTTCCGGTGCGGGGCTCAAGAAAAATCCCATCCCCGGATCGAGGATGAGCCGGTCGGCAGCGACCCCGCTCCGTCGCAAGGCGGAAACCCGCGCCTCGAAGAACCGCACAATCTCGTCGAGCGCGTCTTCGGGTCGAAGGTGACCGGTGCGGGTGGCGATGCCATCCCGCTGCGCTGAGTGCATAACCACCAGCCTGCAGTCCGCCTCAGCAATATCGGGATAGAGCGCAGGGTCAGGAAATCCTTGGATATCGTTCAGGTAGCCCACGCCGCGCTTGAGCGCATAGCGCTGGGTTTCCGGTTGGAAGCTGTCGATTGAAACACGGTGCATCTGATCGGACAGGGCGTCTAAGAGCGGCGCAATACGTCTGATCTCATCGGCCGGCGATACAGGCCTCGCGTCCGGATGGCTGGCGGCCGGTCCGACATCCACGACGTCTGATCCGACTCGCAGCATTTCGATCGCCGCGGTGACAGCGCCGGCGGGGTCTAGCCGCCGGCTCTCATCGAAGAAGGAGTCCTCGGTGAGATTCAGAATGCCGAACACCGTCACCATGGCGTCGGCCTCCGCAGCGACTTCCACGATGGGGATCGGGCGAGCAAAAAGGCAGCAATTATGAGCCCCATACCTACAAAGCCCCACGCATCAAGCTTTTGCCCATGAAGCAACCAGGCAATGGCTGTAATTATGACGACGCCGAGTCCCGACCAGACTGCATAAGCAACACCGACAGGGATGGATTTCAGAACCAGAGAAAGAAAATAAAATGCGATGCCATAACCGATTATGACAACGGCGGAAGGGGCAAGCTTAGTAAAGCCCTCGCTAGATTTTAATGCGGATGTTGCGATTACTTCGCCAACTATTGCGATAACAAGAAAAAGCCAGCCTTTCATGATATATCTCCCAATTTGTGTAGGGCTTATTATGCACGCTTAAAAATAATAAAAGCAGACTTGACCTGATAGTTTGGCTGTGAGCAATTATGTGCTTAGTGCATCTAACGCCGGAGTTAAGCCGCCGCGCGTAGCGCGGTCGGCTTGAACGAATTGTTAGACATCATTTACCAACTGACTTGATGATCTCGCCTTTCACAAAGCGAATAAATTCTTCCAAGTGATCTGCGCGTGAGGCCAAGTGATCTTCTTTTTGTCCCAGATAAGCTTGCTTAGCTTCAAGTAAGACGGGCTGATACTGGGCAGGTAGGCGTTTTATTGCCCAGTCGGCAGCGACATCCTTCGGCGCGATTTTGCCGGTTATTGCGCTGTACCAAATGCGGGACAACGTAAGCACTACATTTCGCTCATCGCCGGCCCAGTCGGGCTGCGAGTTCCATAGCTTCAAGGTTTCCCTCAGCGCCTCGAATAGATCCTGTTCAGGAACCGGGTCAAAGAATTCCTCCGCTGCCGGACCTACCAAGGCAACGCTATGTTCTCTTGCTTTTGTAAGCAGGATAGCTAGATCAATGTCGATCATGGCTGGCTCGAAGATACCCGCAAGAATGTCATTGCGCTGCCATTCTCCAAATTGCAGCTCGCGCTTAGCCGGATAACGCCACGGGATGATGTCGTCATGCACGACAAGGGTGACTTCTATAGCGCGGAGCGTCTCGCTCTCGCCAGGGAAAGCCGAAGCCTCCATAAGGTCATTGAGCAATGCTCGCCGCGTCGTTTCATCAAGCTTTACGGCCACAGTAACCAACAAATCAATATCGCTGTATGGCTTCAGGCCGCCATCCACTGCGGAGCCGTACAAATGCACGGCCAGCAACGTTGATTCCAGATGGCGCTCAATGACGCTTAGCACCTCTGATAGTTGGTTCGAAATTTCGATGGTCACCGCTACCCTCATGATGTCTAACTTTGTTTTAGGGCGACTGCCCTGCTGCGTAACATCGTTGCTGCTCCATAACATCAAACATCGACCCACGGCGTAACGCGCTTGCTGCTTGGATGCCCGAGGCATAGACTGTACAAAAAAACAGTCATAACAAGCCATGAAAACCGCCACTGCGCCGTTACCACCGCTGCGTTCGGTCAAGGTTCTGGACCAGTTGCGTGAGCGCATACGCTACTTGCATTACAGTTTACGAACCGAACAGGCTTATGTCCACTGGGTTCGTGCCTTCATCCGTTTCCACGGTGTGCGTCACCCGGCAACCTTGGGCAGCAGCGAAGTCGAGGCATTTCTGTCCTGGCTGGCGAACGAGCGCAAGGTTTCGGTCTCCACGCATCGTCAGGCATTGGCGGCCTTGCTGTTCTTCTACGGCAAGGTGCTGTGCACGGATCTGCCCTGGCTTCAGGAGATCGGAAGACCTCGGCCGTCGCGGCGCTTGCCGGTGGTGCTGACCCCGGATGAAGTGGTTCGCATCCTCGGTTTTCTGGAAGGCGAGCATCGTTTGTTCGCCCAGCTTCTGTATGGAACGGGCATGCGGATCAGTGAGGGTTTGCAACTGCGGGTCAAGGATCTGGATTTCGATCACGGCACGATCATCGTGCGGGAGGGCAAGGGCTCCAAGGATCGGGCCTTGATGTTACCCGAGAGCTTGGCACCCAGCCTGCGCGAGCAGCTGTCGCGTGCACGGGCATGGTGGCTGAAGGACCAGGCCGAGGGCCGCAGCGGCGTTGCGCTTCCCGACGCCCTTGAGCGGAAGTATCCGCGCGCCGGGCATTCCTGGCCGTGGTTCTGGGTTTTTGCGCAGCACACGCATTCGACCGATCCACGGAGCGGTGTCGTGCGTCGCCATCACATGTATGACCAGACCTTTCAGCGCGCCTTCAAACGTGCCGTAGAAGGCACTGTTGCAAAGTTAGCGATGAGGCAGCCTTTTGTCTTATTCAAAGGCCTTACATTTCAAAAACTCTGCTTACCAGGCGCATTTCGCCCAGGGGATCACCATAATAAAATGCTGAGGCCTGGCCTTTGCGTAGTGCACGCATCACCTCAATACCTTTGATGGTGGCGTAAGCCGTCTTCATGGATTTAAATCCCAGCGTGGCGCCGATTATCCGTTTCAGTTTGCCATGATCGCATTCAATCACGTTGTTCCGGTACTTAATCTGTCGGTGTTCAACGTCAGACGGGCACCGGCCTTCGCGTTTGAGCAGAGCAAGCGCGCGACCATAGGCGGGCGCTTTATCCGTGTTGATGAATCGCGGGATCTGCCACTTCTTCACGTTGTTGAGGATTTTACCCAGAAACCGGTATGCAGCTTTGCTGTTACGACGGGAGGAGAGATAAAAATCGACAGTGCGGCCCCGGCTGTCGACGGCCCGGTACAGATACGCCCAGCGGCCATTGACCTTCACGTAGGTTTCATCCATGTGCCACGGGCAAAGATCGGAAGGGTTACGCCAGTACCAGCGCAGCCGTTTTTCCATTTCAGGCGCATAACGCTGAACCCAGCGGTAAATCGTGGAGTGATCGACATTCACTCCGCGTTCAGCCAGCATCTCCTGCAGCTCACGGTAACTGATGCCGTATTTGCAGTACCAGCGTACGGCCCACAGAATGATGTCACGCTGAAAATGCCGGCCTTTGAATGGGTTCATGTGCAGCTCCATCAGCAAAAGGGGATGATAAGTTTATCACCACCGACTATTTGCAACAGTGCCCATAGGCTTCATCAGCGCCTGACTGGCGAGCACGATTCCGGCCCTAGCCGCAGGATCGCGCAGGACGACCTAGTTACGAACCAGGCCGAGTGTTCCTGACATCCATCGGCACCATAGTTCTGCTTATCCGGCACGCGCGCGTCAGGGGTGTGGTGAACTACAAAGCAGACCCGTTGAGGTTATCAGTTCGATGCACAATCAGCAGCGCATAAAATATGCACAAGAACAGGAGCACCCTTCGCATTAAGCTGTGGTGGTAACAAGTAGTGCCGGGCTACCATCAGCGAGCATGATGCGCTCCCACAGCATTCGCCTTGGCAGTATGGAAGTTCCTCGCTCCAGTTCGGGCCGGTATCCACCTCGAGTGACCCCAGCCGCCCCTCATGCCAACCGAGCCCATTAAGCGCAGAGTCGGCCGCAACTATCTCGGGGACGCATAAACACGCAGCGATTTACCAAGGAGTTCGGCTAGGTCAATCCGCAATTCCCTTTGCCTGGCCGGAGATGCCGCGAGCAAACAATGTGTCCGGTCGCTACCAGATGGACTTTGTGGGCGGAGGATTGCACCAGACGCTTCAGCGCAGCGTCGTACGATGAATCGGAAGGCCCGGTAAGCAATTGAAGAACCGCTGACCACCTCCCATCCGACAATGCAAGGGTGCCCCGCTCCCAGCGCGACACGGTTGCCTGATCCACACCCATTAATTCAGCTAGGTGACTTTGCTTCATATGACGAAGCAACCGCGCCCTCCGCACCTGCCGCCCCCTGTCATTCGTCAACATTCTTCAGCACCTCAATGTCGTTCGTAGTGAGCCTCATTTTTTCAAGACCGCCGATGATGAGAGCCAGGCCTCGCTCGAATGCCGCGTCCGGACCGCCTTCGTAGACGATTTTCATCGCGCTCTGTAGGCGCGCCGGCATCGTAGACGCTGAGGTGGTCAACTGATCTTCGCCCCGCTCCTCGGCGTCTGCCTCGCTAGCTTGCTGCTCAAGAACAGCGCCGACGGTGAAGTAGCTGATTGCCATCAACGCATAGGTCGCGTCACCTGCCGAAAAGCCAGCATCGCAAAGGAAGCGAAGCTGCGCGTCGGCTTTTTCCATCTGCGGCGCGGCTGGCCGCGTCCCGGCATGAATACGCGCGCCATCGCGATAAGCGAGCAACGCCCGTCGAAAACTGCATGCATTGCCCTTCAGGAACGAACGCCAGTCGTCGTCATCCCTTGGCGTCGAATGCGTGTGATTTATCGTCAGCATGGCTTCGGCAAGTGCGTCGAGCAACGCACGCTTGTTCTTGAAATGCCAGTAGAGCGCTGGCTGTTGCACCCCGAGGCGCTCAGCCAGTCGGCGCGTCGTTAGACCTTCCATGCCCACGTCGTTAAGCAGTTCGAGCGCGGTTCGGATCACGGCCTCGCGTTGGAGCTTGTTCATTCGCGAATTCTCATGTTTGACAGCTTATCATCGATAAGCTTTAATGCGGTAGTTTATCACAGTTAAATTGCTAACGCAGTCAGGCACCGTGTATGAAATCTAACAATGCGCTCATCGTCATCCTCGGCACCGTCACCCTGGATGCTGTAGGCATAGGCTTGGTTATGCCGGTACTGCCGGGCCTCTTGCGGGATATCGTCCATTCCGACAGCATCGCCAGTCACTATGGCGTGCTGCTAGCGCTATATGCGTTGATGCAATTTCTATGCGCACCCGTTCTCGGAGCACTGTCCGACCGCTTTGGCCGCCGCCCAGTCCTGCTCGCTTCGCTACTTGGAGCCACTATCGACTACGCGATCATGGCGACCACACCCGTCCTGTGGATCCTCTACGCCGGACGCATCGTGGCCGGCATCACCGGCGCCACAGGTGCGGTTGCTGGCGCCTATATCGCCGACATCACCGATGGGGAAGATCGGGCTCGCCACTTCGGGCTCATGAGCGCTTGTTTCGGCGTGGGTATGGTGGCAGGCCCCGTGGCCGGGGGACTGTTGGGCGCCATCTCCTTGCATGCACCATTCCTTGCGGCGGCGGTGCTCAACGGCCTCAACCTACTACTGGGCTGCTTCCTAATGCAGGAGTCGCATAAGGGAGAGCGTCGACCGATGCCCTTGAGAGCCTTCAACCCAGTCAGCTCCTTCCGGTGGGCGCGGGGCATGACTATCGTCGCCGCACTTATGACTGTCTTCTTTATCATGCAACTCGTAGGACAGGTGCCGGCAGCGCTCTGGGTCATTTTCGGCGAGGACCGCTTTCGCTGGAGCGCGACGATGATCGGCCTGTCGCTTGCGGTATTCGGAATCTTGCACGCCCTCGCTCAAGCCTTCGTCACTGGTCCCGCCACCAAACGTTTCGGCGAGAAGCAGGCCATTATCGCCGGCATGGCGGCCGACGCGCTGGGCTACGTCTTGCTGGCGTTCGCGACGCGAGGCTGGATGGCCTTCCCCATTATGATTCTTCTCGCTTCCGGCGGCATCGGGATGCCCGCGTTGCAGGCCATGCTGTCCAGGCAGGTAGATGACGACCATCAGGGACAGCTTCAAGGATCGCTCGCGGCTCTTACCAGCCTAACTTCGATCATTGGACCGCTGATCGTCACGGCGATTTATGCCGCCTCGGCGAGCACATGGAACGGGTTGGCATGGATTGTAGGCGCCGCCCTATACCTTGTCTGCCTCCCCGCGTTGCGTCGCGGTGCATGGAGCCGGGCCACCTCGACCTGAATGGAAGCCGGCGGCACCTCGCTAACGGATTCACCACTCCAAGAATTGGAGCCAATCAATTCTTGCGGAGAACTGTGAATGCGCAAACCAACCCTTGGCAGAACATATCCATCGCGTCCGCCATCTCCAGCAGCCGCACGCGGCGCATCTCGGGCAGCGTTGGGTCCTGGCCACGGGTGCGCATGATCGTGCTCCTGTCGTTGAGGACCCGGCTAGGCTGGCGGGGTTGCCTTACTGGTTAGCAGAATGAATCACCGATACGCGAGCGAACGTGAAGCGACTGCTGCTGCAAAACGTCTGCGACCTGAGCAACAACATGAATGGTCTTCGGTTTCCGTGTTTCGTAAAGTCTGGAAACGCGGAAGTCCCCTACGTGCTGCTGAAGTTGCCCGCAACAGAGAGTGGAACCAACCGGTGATACCACGATACTATGACTGAGAGTCAACGCCATGAGCGGCCTCATTTCTTATGCTGAGTTACAACAGTCCGCACCGCTGCCGGTAGCTATTGACTATCCGGCTGCACTAGCCCTGCGTCAGATGGCTCTGATCCAAGGCAAACTGCCAAAATATCTGCTGGCACCGGAAGTCAGCGCCCTGCACCATTATGTTCCGGATCTGCATCGCAGGATGCTGCTGGCTACCCTGTGGAACACCTACATCTGTATTAACGAAGCGCTGGCATTGACCCTGAGTGATTTTTCTCTGGTGCCGCCTTATCACTGTTGAAGGCCACCGCTCATCACGCGTTTGCTGACATTGAGCCCTGCCGGCCGATCGGCCTGAGACTCTCAGCACAGGAGACGGCGGGTGACGAGCGTATACTTTTTCGACGCTTGGTTGCGGTCGCGCTAGGCGTGGCCGCCGACGAACCCGCTGGTGTCGCCCTTGCGGAGCAGCGCAAGGCGGACCTTGCCACGACATCCCCTCGCCCGCCGATCGTCTAAATTCGTCGAGGTTAAGAAATTCCCGCTCCGGCGAGGCCATCACCATCACCGGCGTCAGGTAGTGGACATGGCAGCAGCGCACGCAGGGGCACTGTTGCAAAGTTAGCGATGAGGCAGCCTTTTGTCTTATTCAAAGGCCTTACATTTCAAAAACTCTGCTTACCAGGCGCATTTCGCCCAGGGGATCACCATAATAAAATGCTGAGGCCTGGCCTTTGCGTAGTGCACGCATCACCTCAATACCTTTGATGGTGGCGTAAGCCGTCTTCATGGATTTAAATCCCAGCGTGGCGCCGATTATCCGTTTCAGTTTGCCATGATCGCATTCAATCACGTTGTTCCGGTACTTAATCTGTCGGTGTTCAACGTCAGACGGGCACCGGCCTTCGCGTTTGAGCAGAGCAAGCGCGCGACCATAGGCGGGCGCTTTATCCGTGTTGATGAATCGCGGGATCTGCCACTTCTTCACGTTGTTGAGGATTTTACCCAGAAACCGGTATGCAGCTTTGCTGTTACGACGGGAGGAGAGATAAAAATCGACAGTGCGGCCCCGGCTGTCGACGGCCCGGTACAGATACGCCCAGCGGCCATTGACCTTCACGTAGGTTTCATCCATGTGCCACGGGCAAAGATCGGAAGGGTTACGCCAGTACCAGCGCAGCCGTTTTTCCATTTCAGGCGCATAACGCTGAACCCAGCGGTAAATCGTGGAGTGATCGACATTCACTCCGCGTTCAGCCAGCATCTCCTGCAGCTCACGGTAACTGATGCCGTATTTGCAGTACCAGCGTACGGCCCACAGAATGATGTCACGCTGAAAATGCCGGCCTTTGAATGGGTTCATGTGCAGCTCCATCAGCAAAAGGGGATGATAAGTTTATCACCACCGACTATTTGCAACAGTGCCCCGTAGAACAAGCAGGCATCACGAAGCCCGCCACACCGCACACCCTCCGCCACTCGTTCGCGACGGCCTTGCTCCGCAGCGGTTACGACATTCGAACCGTGCAGGATCTGCTCGGCCATTCCGACGTCTCTACGACGATGATTTACACGCATGTGCTGAAAGTTGGCGGTGCCGGAGTGCGCTCACCGCTTGATGCGCTGCCGCCCCTCACTAGTGAGAGGTAGGGCAGCGCAAGTCAATCCTGGCGGATTCACTACCCCTGCGCGAAGGCCATCGGTGCCGCATCGAACGGCCGGTTGCGGAAAGTCCTCCCTGCGTCCGCTGATGGCCGGCAGCAGCCCGTCGTTGCCTGATGGATCCAACCCCTCCGCTGCTATAGTGCAGTCGGCTTCTGACGTTCAGTGCAGCCGTCTTCTGAAAACGACAAACTGGATGTCAGGCAAGGCGCATCACGCCGTCAGAATAGAGTCCGCTTTCACATTCTTTGACACATGCTTGCCAAGGTCATAGATTTCAGCCTGACAAATTCAAGGCTTCGGGCGCAATGGAACCAAAAACCAACGCAAGCCCTGCCGCCCATCCAGCCCATGGAGGCATCTTGCAGGGACAACGCATCGGTTACGTCCGGGTCAGCAGCTTCGACCAGAACCCGGAACGCCAACTTGAACAGGTCGAGGTCGGCAAGCTGTTCACCGACAAAGCCTCGGGCAAGGACACCCAGCGTCCCCAGCTGGAGGCCATGCTCGGTTTCGTTCGCGAAGGCGACACCGTGGTGGTGCACAGCATGGATCGCCTGGCACGAAACCTCGATGATTTGCGCCGCCTGGTGCAGAAGCTGACCCAGCGCGGTGTGCGCATCGAGTTCTTGAAGGAAGGCCTGGTGTTCACCGGCGAGGACTCGCCGATGGCCAACCTGATGCTGTCGGTCATGGGGGCCTTTGCCGAGTTTGAGCGCGCCCTGATTCGCGAGCGGCAGCGCGAGGGCATCGCCCTGGCCAAGCAGCGCGGTGCCTACCGGGGCCGCAAGAAAGCCCTCTCCGACGAGCAAGCCATCACGCTGCGGCAGCGGGCCGCTGCGGGCGAGCCGAAGGCGCAGCTCGCCCGCGAGTTCGGCATCAGCCGAGAAACCCTCTATCAGTACCTTCGCAAGGACGACTGAACCATGCCGCGTCGCTCGATTCTCTCGGCTACGGAGCGCGACACCTTGCTTGCGTTGCCGGAAAGCCAGGATGACCTGATCCGCTACTACACCTTCAACGACTCCGACCTGTCGCTGATCCGCCAGCGGCGCGGCGACGCCAACCGCCTGGGCTTCGCGGTGCAGCTCAGCCTGCTGCGCTACCCCGGCTATGCGTTGGGCACCGACAGCGAGCCGCCCGAGCCGGTCATCCAGTGGGTGGCCAAGCAAGTTCAGGCCGACCCGGCGAGTTGGTTGAAGTACGGCGAACGCGACGTGACTCGCCGCGAGCACGCCCAGGAACTGCGCACCTACCTACAACTGGCCCCGTTCGGCCTGTCCGACTTCCGCGCCCTGGTGCGCGAGCTGACCGAGTTGGCCCAGCAGACCGACAAGGGCTTACTGCTGGCCGGTCAGGCCCTGGAGAGCCTGCGACAGAAGCGGCGCATTCTGCCGGCGTTGAGCGTAATTGATCGAGCTTGTTCGGAGGCCATTGCGCGGGCCAATCGCCGAGTCTACCGCGCCCTGGTCGAACCACTCACGGACTCGCATCGGGCCAAGCTGGACGAGCTGTTGAAGCTCAAGGCCGGCAGCAGCATCACCTGGTTGACCTGGCTGCGACAGGCACCGCTGAAACCGAACTCCCGCCACATGCTCGAACACATCGAGCGGCTGAAGACATTTCAGCTGGTGGACTTGCCCGAAGGCCTGGGCCGACACATCCACCAGAACCGCCTGCTCAAGCTGGCCCGCGAGGGTGGGCAGATGACGCCCAAAGACCTCGGCAAGTTCGAGCCGCAGCGACGCTACGCGACCCTGGCCGCCGTGGTGCTGGAGAGCACCGCGACGGTGATTGATGAGTTGGTCGATCTGCACGACCGTATCCTGGTCAAGCTGTTCAGCAGCGCGAAGCACAAGCATCAGCAGCAGTTCCAGAAGCAGGGCAAGGCGATCAACGACAAGGTGCGCCTGTACTCGAAGATCGGCCAGGCTCTGCTGGAAGCCAAGGAAAGCGGTAGCGATCCCTATGCCGCCATTGAGGCGGTGATTCCCTGGGACGAGTTCACCGAGAGCGTCAGCGAGGCCGAGCTGCTGGCCCGGCCGGAAGGCTTCGACCATCTGCACCTGGTCGGCGAGAACTTCGCCACTCTGCGCCGTTACACGCCGGCCTTGCTGGAGGTGCTGGAACTGCGCGCTGCCCCGGCTGCGCAAGGCGTGCTGGCAGCCGTGCAGACCCTGAGCGAGATGAACGCCTACAACCTGCGCAAGGTGCCGGCCGATGCGCCCACCGCCTTCATCAAGCCGCGCTGGAAGCCGCTAGTGATAACCCCGGAAGGCCTCGACCGGCGCTTCTACGAAATCTGCGCCCTGTCCGAGCTGAAGAACGCGCTGCGCTCCGGTGACATCTGGGTCAAGGGCTCGCGGCAGTTCCGCGACTTCGACGACTACCTGCTGCCGGCAGAGAGGTTCGCCGCGCTCAAGCATGCGCAGGCTCTGCCCCTGGCGATCAACCCGAACAGCAACCAGTACCTGGAAGAGCGCTTGCAGCTGCTGGACGAGCAGCTGGCCACCGTCACCCGCCTGGCCAAGGACAACGAGCTGCCCGATGCCATCCTCACCGAGTCCGGGCTGAAGATCACCCCGCTGGATTCCGCGGTGCCCAATACCGCGCAGGCGCTGATCGACCAGACCAGCCATTTGCTGCCGCGCATCAAGATCACCGAACTGCTGATGGACGTGGACGACTGGACGGGCTTCAGCCGCCACTTCACACACCTGAAGGACGGTGCCGAGGCCAAAGACCGGACATTGCTGCTGTCAGCGATCCTGGGCGATGCAATCAACCTCGGGCTGACCAAGATGGCCGAGTCGAGCCCCGGCCTGACCTACGCCAAGCTGTCCTGGCTGCAAGCCTGGCACATCCGAGACGAAACCTACTCGGCGGCCCTGGCCGAGCTGGTCAACCACCAGTACCGTCATACCTTCGCCGCTCACTGGGGCGACGGCACGACCTCTTCTTCCGATGGCCAGCGCTTCCGGGCGGGTGGTCGAGGCGAAAGCACCGGCCACGTCAACCCGAAGTACGGCAGCGAGCCGGGGCGGCTGTTCTACACCCACATCTCCGACCAGTACGCACCGTTCAGCACCCGCGTGGTGAATGTCGGCGTGCGCGACTCTACCTATGTGCTCGACGGTCTGCTGTACCACGAGTCCGACTTGCGGATCGAGGAGCACTACACTGACACGGCTGGCTTCACCGATCATGTCTTCGCCCTGATGCACCTGCTGGGCTTCCGCTTCGCACCGCGCATCCGCGACCTCGGAGAAACCAAGCTGTATGTTCCGAATAGCGTCCAGGACTACCCGACATTGCGCCCAATGGTTGGCGGCACCCTGAACATCAAGCACGTCCGCGCCCATTGGGACGACATCCTGCGCCTGGCCAGCTCGATCAAGCAGGGCACGGTCACCGCCTCGCTGATGCTGCGCAAGCTCGGCAGCTATCCGCGCCAGAACGGCCTGGCCGTGGCCCTGCGCGAGCTGGGCCGGATCGAGCGCACGCTTTTCATCCTCGATTGGTTGCAAAGCGTCGAGCTGCGCCGGCGCGTGCATGCTGGACTGAACAAGGGCGAAGCCCGCAACTCCCTGGCCAGGGCGGTGTTCTTCAACCGCCTCGGCGAGATCAGGGATCGGAGCTTCGAGCAGCAGCGCTACCGGGCCAGTGGCCTCAACCTGGTGACGGCCGCCATCGTGTTGTGGAACACGGTGTACTTGGAGCGCGCCACCCAGGCGATGGGCGATGCGGGGAAGTCGGTGGATGGTGAGCTGCTGCAATACCTGTCGCCGCTGGGGTGGGAGCACATCAATCTGACCGGCGATTATGTCTGGCGGCAGAGCCGCAGGCTGGAGGACGGGAAGTTTCGGCCGCTAAGGCTGCCCGGAAAACCTTAGCGTACGATTTTTTCCGTTTTCTCTATTCGCCCCAAGTGCAACGCCTGGCTATGGACCGTGAGCGGCCCACTGCCCTGTCCGGGTTGCACTTCGATGGCCAAGGGCGGGATGTCATACCCCCGCGCCTGCGCGGGGATGATCTGGTAATTGAGGCGCAGGCCGAAGAATGCCTTGCCATCGATCTGCTCGTTCAAATGCGTGGCTTCACCACTGGGGGCGGAAACCACCGCCCCGTCCAACGTCAGCGTCGGCAAGCGAGGGGCTGCGTTGAACCAGGTATCGACCAGCAAGTCGATCTGCAGGACCACCGTGCCGCCAACCAGCACCTTTTCCGACGGGAGCAGTTGGCTGCGAACCTTGACCTGCGGCTCAGTGGCGTGGACCAGCAGGGGCAACAACATGACCAGCAACAGGTACTTCATGGTGTGGCCTCCCTGGCGGCCTCCTGCAGAAGGAACTTGCGCCTGAGAAATTGGGCGGGCGAGGTCGTGAGGTTGTTCAACCACACTTGATCGGCGCTGGCCTGCCCGGCGCTGCGCTGGATCGTCTTGCCCTTGCCGGAGGGGTTGTCGAAGTCGATCTTGTCTGCCTTCTCGTCCGGCGGCCCGGCTTGCTGTTGCTCGTCGCGGTCCTTCAACAGGGCCTGGGCCAGGGCAAGGTTGGCGCTGGCCTCGGGAAACGTCGCCTGACGTTTCAGCGCCTGCTGGTAGGCGGCAATCGCCTGGTCGAACCGGGACAGGCGCACATAGGTATTGCCCAGATAGAAATACGCAGGCGCTGTGTCCAACCGGGCGAACTGCGCCAGCGCGACATCGAACTGCGCCGCGCGGTAGGCCGCCAGGCCTTTCCAGTAGGGGTCGCTGAAATGGCGAGCAGCGTCGGGATAGTGGCCGTGCTCGAAGGCCCAACGCCCCTGCTGGTCGGGTGTGAAGAACGCGTCGGCCAGGGGGCCGGCCTGCGCGGTTTGGCCGGCCGAGCCGATCAGCAGCGCCAACAGCCACCCGCCCAGCCAGTGAACCCGCCAACCGCGGCGCACACTCAGCAACGCCAGTACCAGCAGCGGCCAGCACAGCCAGTAGCCGGCGTCTTTCCAATGCGGCGGCTGCCCGGCCTCTTGCACGGCCTGGAAATGTCGCTGGGCGTGCAACTCGATCCAGTCCAGATCCTCATCGCTCAGGGTCAGGCTACCCAGCGGCGCATCCGCCGCCTTGGCCAGGCCTTCGAGGCCTTCGCGGTCGAACGACGCCCGCAGGGTCTGGCCATGCGCGTCGGTCAATGGCCGGCCCTGGGCATCCTGCACCACCCCCCCGTCCTGGCTGCCCACCGCGAGCACCAATACCTGCAAATCGCTGCCTTGCAACGCTTTGCCGATGGCGTCGAACTGAGTCGCATCGGCGCCATCGGTCACCAACACCAGTGTCCCGGGTACTTGCTCAGCAGCCAGCAAGCGCTTGGCCAGCACGATCGCCCCGAGGGCATCCTTGCCCGAGCGCTCGATCAAGCCACTCGACAATGCCTGGAGAAAGCTGTCGAGCAATGCCGGATCATCGGTCGGTGGCAGCACCAGGTGGGCGCTGCCGGCGTAGGCGATCAACGCCACGCGACTGCCAGCACGGCGCTGGATCAGATCGTGCAAGGTGTGCCGGGCCGCCGCCAGACGCGACGGCGGCACATCGTTCGCCGCCATCGAAGGCGACAGGTCCACCGCCAGGATGAGCGGTGCGCGGTTGTCCAGGAATGCCGGCGTATCCTGCTCCCAAGTCGGCCCGGCGGCCGCCACCGCGCCGAGCACCAGCATCGCACCGAGCAGATGGATCGGGTGCAGGCGATGACGCTCCTGCGGTGTGATCACCAAGTGCTCAACCAAATGCGCTGCGATGATGCCGTCAAGCTGCCGGGCAAGGTCATGGCGTCGCGCCCACAGCACAGGCAGTGCCACGCCTGGGATGATCAACAGCAGCCACAGCGGGCGCAGAAAATGGAAGGCTGCCAGGTCGATGTTCATGTCAGCCTTGCGCCTGTGCATCGGATCGGTGACCGGCGCCGCGCACGCCCGCCAATGCCGACACGCCGTGCGTGAGCAGCAAGAGCAGCAGCGCAGCCCCCAGCGGTAGCCAGAACAGATCACGCTTGGGTTGATGACTCAAGGTCTTGACCCGATGCGCAGTGATGCGATCGAGCGTGGCATACACCTGTCGCAACGCATCGCTGTCGTCGGCGCGGAAGAACTGCCCACCGGTCACCCGGGCAATGTCCTGCAGGGCCTGCAGGTCGACCTTGGCCTCACCGCTGGCCTCAGGATCGCCAATGCCGATGGTGTGCACCACGATACCCCGGTCGTGGGCCATGGCTGCGGCGTGGCCCGGGGTGATTGCGCTACTGGTGTCATTGCCGTCGGTCAGCAGGATCAGCACTTTTTCCTGTTCCGTGGCGCCGTCGAACAACTTGATGGAAAGACCGATGGCATCGCCCAAGGCGGTATTGGGGCCGGCCATGCCGATGCCCACCTCGTCGAGCAGAATGCCAAGGCTGGCATGATCGAGGGTCAGCGGGGCCTGAGGGTAGGCCCCAGTGCCGAAGACGATCAGCCCGATGCGATCGTCCTTGCGGCGCTGGATGAAGTCGCGCACCACGTCCTTCACCGCGTGAAGACGGTCGACCCGTTGTCCCTCTGGGGTGCTGTAGTCGGTGGTTGCCATGGACTGGGAAATGTCGATCGCGAGCATCAGATCGCGGACCGGCTGCTCTCGCACGATGGGCTTTTCCACCCAGACGGGTCGGGTACAGGCCAGCAACACCAGGGCCCAGACCAACCAGGCCATGAGCAACTGCCAGCGCCCGCTACCGGCGGTGACGCGCCCGGGTTCCTGGCCCACGGCACGGCTCATGGCGGCGAAGAACGGCACCCGCATCGCGCTGCGCGACTCACGGTAGGCCGGCAGGTAGCGGTAGGCCAGCCAGGGCGCCGGCAGCAACAGCAACAGCCAGGGGTATTCAAGCTGCCACATGGTGCACCTCGATCCACTGACGGCAGGTCTTGAGCAACGCCTGGACCTCTTCGTCAGCCAAGGCCATCAGGCGATCGGCCGGCGCATAGGCCAGCAGTGCCAGGTGTTGGGCGAAGGTCGCAGGCAGTGGCGTGGCGCTGTGCCGTTGCAAAAATGCCTGCCATTGGGCGTCGCGCAAACTGGCAGCGCGCGCCCCATCAGGCATCGACAACGCAACCCGTTTGAGCAGTTCAGGGACCTCGCGCAAGGCCGCCAGGCGCTGCGCCGGGTCTTCCAGGTTCAGCGCCAAGGCCGCCAGGCGGGCCAGCGCTTCACGCCGGTAGCGATTGCGCCGCCACCGCCGGTAACGCCAGATGGCCAAGGCGCCGAGCAACAGCAACATCCCCCCCAGCAGCGCCAACCAACCCCAGGTCTGGGGCCAATAGCTGATGGGCACGGCCGGCAGCGCAAGCTCGCGCAACTGGTCGATGCTGGGGCTCGGTGCGCGGCTCATCGCGGCACCGCCGATAACCGGCCCAGCTCCGCCCTGAGTTGCACCAGGCTGTCGCGACCGGTGCTGAACATCATCAAGGGGACCTGACTGCGGCGCAGCAAGGCGGCTACCGCCTTGAGCCTTGCACTGAGGAACTCACCCAAGGGCCGATGAACCTGGCGACGAGCGATTTCCAGCTCTACCTGCAACTCTCCCTGGGTCACCATCACCCTGCCTTGTTCAGGCAGTTGCAAGGCAATGGGGTCGAACACCTGCAAGGCCAGCACGTCGTTATGGGCACGCAGCTGGCGCAGCAGCTGCAAGGTGTGGTCAGTCACGCCGGAAAAATCGCTGATGATCACGATCAGGTGATCGTGCCCGGCAATGCCCAGGCACTGACGCAACACGCGATCGAGCTGCTCCGGCTGCTCGTCGTCGACGTGGCTGGCATGCAGTGCCTGGTTGTGACGAACCACGGCCGAACACAGCGCCTCGACACGGGCTCGACTGCGCAAAGGACGAATCGTTTCGATCTGCTGGTCGTTGAACACCAACCCGCCCACCCGGTCCCCGGCATGAAACGCCATCCACGCGCCAATCGCCCCCAATTGCGCGGCAGTGACGGATTTGAAGCACTGTCGCGAGCCGAAATACATGCTCATGCGCTGGTCGACCAGCAGCAGTGTCGGACGGTCGCGCTCTTCGGTGTAACTGCGTACGAACGGCTTGCTGTAGCGCAGCGACGCCCGCCAATCGAGATGGCGCAGGTCGTCCCCAGGCGTGTATTGACGCAGCTCGTCGAAGCTCAGCCCACGCCCGCGCAAGCGCGCTGCATGGCTGCCGGACAGCACGCTGGACAACGGCTGTCGCGAGAGAAAACTCAGGTCGCGCACGCGATGTTCCAACAGCATCAGCTGTTCGAGCGATACATACACCGAACCCTCGGCGACCACCGGCCCAGCCATGTCAGCCTCCTGTCACGCCGGGACCGCGACCTTGTCCAGCAAGCGGTCCAGTACCTGGTCAGCGCCAATGCCATCGGCCACGGCGTCATAGGAGAGCAGCAGCCGGTGACGCAACACCGGGTGCAGCACTGTGCGCACATCGTCCGGCGTCACGTAGTCGTTGCCTTGCAGCCAGGCATGCGCCCGTGAGACCCGGTCCAGGCTGATGCCTCCCCGCGGACTGGCCCCGACCTTGATCCAGCGCGCCAGGTCGCTGTCATAGTCGGCGGGATGGCGGGTGGCATTGATCAGGTCCACCACATACCGGTCGATGGCCTCGGACACATGCACGCCACCGACCTCGCGGCGTGCGGCGAAGATCGTCTCCTGGGCCATCGGTGCCGCCTCGCCCGGGGAGCCGCTGTGCGAATCCTCGCCACGCACCATGCGTAGCACCTGGGCTTCATCCTCTACCTTGGGGTAGTCGATCAGCAGCTTCATCAGGAAGCGGTCCATCTGCGCCTCCGGCAATGGATACGTGCCTTCCTGCTCGATGGGGTTCTGGGTCGCCAGCACCATGAACAGCCCGGACATCGGGTGGGTCTGGCCAGAAACAGTGATCTGGCGCTCCTCCATGGCCTCCAGCAAAGCCGCCTGCACCTTGGCCGGCGCCCGGTTGATCTCGTCCGCCAGAATCACATTGCCAAACAGAGGCCCTGGCTGGAAGCGAAGCTGGTTGCCGCTGTCGGTCTGCTGGAGGATCTCGCCACCGGTGATATCGGACGGCAGCAAGTCCGGTGTGAACTGGATACGGCTCATGCGCGCATCCAGATGGGTGGCCAGGGCCTTCACCGTGCGCGTCTTGGCAAGCCCGGGCAGGCTCTCGAGCAGCACGTGCCCGTTGGCCAGCAACGCCAGCATGATATGGCCGATGGTCTGCTCCTGGCCGAGTACTTGCTGGCCGACCCGAGCCTGCAGCTCGGCAATCTCGTCACGCATGGTCACGGTCGCTCTCCTTGACGCCCTGGCAATCACTCCAGTGAATCGCTGGTAACTCTAGTCCACGGGCCATTGTTCGCCATTGAAAAGCCTGCCAATGCCTGTCGCGTAAAGCCTATGCCACCCCTTCACTGCCGGACCGGCGGCAGCCTTGGGTCGTCCGGCACCGCCTTGCGCATGCGCTCCACATACTGTTCGACCTGATCCAGTTCTCCTGCTTTGGAGTGCAGGTAGATCAAGGCATAGAGCAGGTCGGCATTGTCCGGTGACGAGGCCAGCCCCTGATGCAACGCCTGCAAGGCTTCATCACGGCGATCCAACTGCGCCAACAACAGCCCCTGGTTGTAGAAAACCCGCGCGTTGCCCGGCATTTCCCTGGCCGCCACGTTCAGCCATTTCACGCTTTCCTGGGCCTGGCCTTGCTCGACCAGCAGCAAGGCCAGCATGTAGGCGAGGTTGCCATGATCGCCCGCAGGTGTTCCCTCAAGTGCCAGGCCCTCGCGCAGTTGTCGCTGGGCGGCATCGAGCTGTCCTGTGTTGGAGTAGAGCGTCACCAGGTTCACCCGGGCAGGCGTGAAATGGGCATCCAGGCGCAGGGCCTGTTGGTACTGGGCGATCGCTTCCTGCTCCCGGCCCTCGCGCTGCAGCAGCACGGCCAGGTTGAGCCGCCCGCCCGGCAAATCGGCATTCTCGCGCAGACGCCGCTCGTAATCGGCCAACTGCGTCTGGAAGCCTTCGCGTCGCTCGGCAGGCAACGCGTCGAGGGGGACGTCGGCCAGCGCGCGCAGCGCCTCGTCGCGCACGGCCAGCAGCGGGTCGTCCAGCAAAGGCAGCAACTGCCTGACCCGTGCTTGAGGGTCGAGACGGGCAAAACCTGCGGCGGCATAGGCCCGCACAGCCCCATCCTTGGCGTTGAGCGCCCACCCCAGCGGGGTGATGGCAGGCGGCCCGAGCTCGGCGAGCTGTTGGGCGGCGGTGGCACGGACAATCGGAGGTTTGCCGATGTCGGCAATCACGGCGGTCAGCAGGTTGAGCCGGTCACCCTGCCCGGCCCTGACGGCATGGAAGGCCTCACCGTAATGGGCCGGGCGCTTTGGCGTGCCGAACCAGCCCTCGATGGCCGTCGCGGCCCATTGCGGCTGCTTGTCGGTGTGACAGGCGGTACAGGCATCGGGGCTTGCCGTCTTTTGCGCAAGGTCCGGGCGCGGCACGCGGAAGCTGTGATCGCGACGCGGGTCTACGACCATGTAGGTCTTGCTGGGCATATGACAGTTGACGCATTGGGCGCCTGGGGAGCCTTGGGCATGGTGATGGTGCTCGGGGGTGTCGTAGTTGCGAGCCTGCAGGCTGGGAAAGCGGTTGGTGGGCGGATGGGGGTTGTGGCATTGCTGGCACAGCGTGTTGCCCTCAAGCTTCACCCGGGTGGTGTGAGGGTCGTGGCAGTCGGTGCAACTGACCCCGGCCGCGTACATCTTGCTTTGGGTGAAGGAGCCATAGACATACACCTCGCCATCGATCTGGCCATCGGCGTGGTACAACCCTTCACGCAAGGTCGCCGGTAGCGAGGCGTCGAGCTGTGGCTTGCCCGGTTGTTGGCCTGTGCCGAGGGACTGCCTGCGGCTATGGCAGAACGCGCATTGCTCGATCAGACCTTTGCTATCCAGGGCCTTGAAGTCCACGCTCAGTTGCATGTCGCTTGCCGTGGCGTAGGGCTTGTCGGTGTTCGCCTGCTTTGCCCAGTCCACATGGGCCTGCCCCGGGCCGTGGCAGCCCTGGCAGCCCACGGTCTGCTCCTGCCAGGTGGTGGCGTAGCGGTCGTGCTGGTCATCGTAGTGTTTGAGCAGGCGCGTGGAGTGGCAATCGGCGCACATACCGTTCCAGTTCTGGTAGCGCCCGGTCCAGTGCAGGGCGTCGTCCGGCGCAAAGCGCTGGCCCGGGTAGAGCGAGAACCATCGCTGTCCACCGTCCTGTTTGCTGCGGCTGTCCCAGGCAAGGGTCAAGGCCTGCAGCCGCCCACCGGGAAACTCGACCAGATACTGCTGCAAAGGCCGATAGCCGAAGGTGTAGCGCACACGAAAGTCCGCCGACTTGCCGTCAGCGCCCTCAGTGTTGACGTAGTAATGCTCGCCCTTGCGCAAGAAGCGCGCCTTGACCCCCGCCTCGTCGAAGCTGCGGCCATCGAAAGCACCAAGCACATTGCCCGGGGTGGCCTCGCGCATCGCCCAGGCGTGATCGGAGTCCTTCCACTGCGCGGCCTGTGGGGCATGGCAACCCTTGCAACTGGACGCATCGGCATAACCTTCCCGGTCCTTGGCCAGCCCTGGAACGGTATCCGGAGCTTGGGCCCAGGCCGCCATGGGGCCGATCACCAGCAGGTACAGCGATAACAGCAGAAGGCGAAGATACACGTGGCGTCCTTACTCATGCGTGTGATGAGGTGTGTGAAGGCAATACGCGTTGCTGCTTTATTCATCCTGCCTGGGCGTCGCAGGTGCGGCATGCCAGCGCTCCGGGGGGACGAACTTGGCCTGCTCTGGGTCCGCCAGGTAGTGCGGCGACATGATCTGTACGCCGTACTCGTTGAACACGTCCTGGATATTGGCGTGCAGCATGCTCAGCAGTTCGGCCCGAGGTCTGGGTTCGCTGGGGATCGCCTGGGCGACCAGGCGATACTCGGGATAAAAGTCGCTCAGCGCCGTCTGGAACACCTGCGGGCTGGGCTGCTCGACGATGCCCGGCGTGCGCCGCGCGGCCTCGATCAACATGGCGTGGACCTGACGCCAAGGCGTGTCATAGCCGATGGTGACCACCGTATCGACCACATAGCCCTGGCCCTGGACGATGCGCGAGTAGTTCTTGGTCACCGCGCCGGTGATCATCGAGTTGGGCAAGGTCAGCACCTCCCCAAGGCCTGTGCGAATGGTGGTCGTGAACATGCCGACTTCCATCACCGTGCCCTCATGGTCGGCGATGCGCACGAACTCGCCGGCCCGCAGCGTGCGGGTGTACGTGAGGATCAGGCCAGCCATGCCTTGCCCGAT
>NZ_JBLUPV010000008.1:0-90000 GCF_048068075.1 Pseudomonas sp. NY15354 | reverse complement strand
CCCCTGGAAACCGCGCGGCTTCGGCAAGTGCAGAAACTGCTCGGCGACCGGGTCGGCAAGGACATTTTCTTCTACTCGATCAGCATCGACCCCTACAACGACACGCCGGCCACCCTCAAGCGCTACGCCGACAAGTTCGGCATCGGCCCAGGCTGGACCCTGCTGACCGGCGAGCCCGACGACATCGAACTGCTGCGCCGCAGCCTCGGATTGTTCATCGAAGGCCTGGAAAACGGCCGCTCCAAGGACCACAACCTAAGCCTGATCATTGGCAACCAGGCCACCGGCCGCTGGATGAAGGCCTCCCCCTTCGAAAGCCCGTACATCCTCGCCGACCGCCTGGGCAAGAGCCTGCACAACTGGAAGCAGGCCGACACACCTGCCGTCGCCGAAGCCGCCGACATCCGCACGCCCAGCAGTGGCGAGCAGATCTTCAGGACCCGCTGCTCTTCCTGCCACAGCCTTGGCGATGCCGGCCCCAACGGCGCGGGTGGAATCGGCCCGGACCTGCTGGGCGTGACCCGCCAACGCGACCCTCGCTGGCTGGTGCGCTGGTTGAAGGAGCCCGATCAGATGCTGGCCGAGAAAGACCCGCTGGCCATGCTGCTGTACACACAATACAAAGGTCTGGCGATGCCCAACCTGCGCCTGGGCGACACCGAAGTCACCGCATTGCTGAGCTTCATCGAAGAGGAAACCCGCCGGCTGCAGACGCCTGCCACGGCAAAGAATGGCGACTGACGGAAACTACCCGCGCCCGCGCTTGAGGGTCTCGCTCGGCAACTCCTTGAACAGCTGCCGATAGCTTTCGGAAAACCGCCCCAGGTGCCAGAACGACCAGCGCATCGCCACCTCGGCCACGGTGACGCCCCCTGCCCCATGGCGCAGCAGGTCGCGCCGCGCGCCATTGAGCCTGCGCAGGCGCAGCCACTGCCCTGGCGGCATATCGGTAAACGCCTTGAAGGCCTGCTGCAGTTGGCGCAGGGACACCCCGGCCACTTCAGCCAGCTCCATCAGGTTGAGGGTTTCTTCCGGGCAGTCGGCGGCCCATTCGCTGACCCGGCGCATGATCGCACGCTCCTCGTCACGCCGACCCAAGGCATCGCCTTGCAGGCGTTGGCAAGCATTGTCGAGGATGAACAGGCAGTCTTCGAGCAGTTGCTCGGCCAGGGCCTGGCCTTCGAGCGGGCTATCGGCATCGGCCAGCCGTGTGAGGGTGGCGCTCAGCCAACTGCCGAACAGCGCGTTCTGGCCGCTGCCCAGCGGCACCATGAACAGCCCTTCCAGACGCGTCACGTCCAGGCCGTGACGGGCCATGAACGCCTGGTCGAACACCACGGCCACTTCCTGGTAGTTCTCCGGCGTAATCCAGATGTTGCGGCTGTCCTCGTTGAGCAAGTACAGGCTGTTCTCGCTGCGGTCGAAACAGAATGCCAGCGACCCGCTCGGTGCGCGGAAGAACTGCTCCACCCGGGTATTGAGCCGTTCTTCGTAGACCTCCACGCCATCGAGCCCCAGGCAGCGCAGATGACCATTGAAATGCCCAGGGGACATTTGCCGGTATTGCTGCTGCCAGCCAGGGGTGGCGCGCACCTGTTCGGTCACGTCGGTGGTGTGGAAAGCCTGGACCTGCAAGGCGTTGGGCGTTGTCACGCTCGAGTCCCTTATGCACTCTTTTGGTGCATTTGTTGCCGAAGAAAATGGATAGATCGCCCCGGGGGGCTGCGACCAAGATAGTCCTCAGCGCGTCGCCTGGGAAGATTCCAACGCGGACTCGCCCATAAAACCCAACTAAGAGGTCTGTATGAACGCCCCCTTCGATCAGCTGTCCACCTGGCTGAAAGAACACCGGATCACCGAAGTCGAATGTGTGATCAGCGACCTGACCGGCATCGCCCGCGGCAAGATCGCGCCGACTGCCAAGTTCCTCCACGAGCGCGGCATGCGCCTGCCGGAGAGCGTGCTGCTGCAGACGGTCACTGGCGACTACGTCGACGACGACATCTACTACGATCTGCTCGATGCGGCCGACATCGACATGGTCTGCCGCCCTGACCCTGCGGCGGTGTACCAGATTCCATGGGCCATCGAACCTACCGCCATCGTCATCCACGATACCTTCGACAAGCACGGCAATCCGATCGAGCTGTCGCCGCGCAACGTGCTCAAGAAGGTCCTCAAGCTGTATGCCGACAAAGGCTGGCAGCCGATCGTGGCGCCTGAGATGGAGTTCTACCTGACCCAGCGCTGCGAAGACCCGGACCTGCCGCTGCAAGTCCCGCTGGGGCGTTCGGGCCGTGCCGAAAGCGGCCGTCAGTCGTTCTCCATCGATGCGGCCAACGAATTCGACCCGTTGTTCGAAGACGTCTACGACTGGTGCGAAGTCCAGGGCCTGGACCTGGACACGCTGATCCACGAAGACGGCCCGGCGCAGATGGAAATCAACTTCCGTCACGGCGATGCCCTGGATCTGGCGGACCAGATCACCGTGTTCAAGCGCACCATGCGTGAGGCCGCGCTCAAGCACAACGTCACCGCCACCTTCATGGCCAAGCCGATCACCGACGAGCCAGGCAGTGCCATGCACCTGCACCAGAGCGTGGTCGACATCGCCACCGGCAAGCCGATCTTCGCCAACGAAGACGGCAGCATGAGCGAACTGTTCCTGCACCACATCGGTGGCCTGCAGAAGTACATCCCCAAAGTGCTGCCGATGTTCGCACCGAACGTCAACTCGTTCCGTCGTTTCCTGCCGGACACCTCGGCGCCGGTGAACGTCGAATGGGGTGAGGAGAACCGCACCGCGGGCCTGCGCGTACCGACCTCCAGCCCCGAGGCCATGCGCGTGGAAAACCGCCTGCCGGGCGCCGACGCCAACCCATACCTGGCGATCGCTGCGAGCCTGCTGTGCGGCTACCTGGGCATGGTCGAGAAGATCGAGCCGAGTGCGCCGGTCCAGGGCCGCGCCTACGAGCGCCGCAACCTGCGCCTGCCGATCACCATCGAAGACGCCCTGCAGCACATGGAAGACTGCCAGACCCTGCATGAATACCTGGGCCGCCAGTTCGTCCAGGGCTACGTGGCGGTCAAGCGCGCCGAGCACGAGAACTTCAAGCGCGTGATCAGTTCCTGGGAGCGTGAGTTCCTGCTGCTGAGCGTCTGATCCCCGAGACGCCTGTGGGAGCGGGTGAACCCGCTTCCACAGGGCTACGCGCTGCTCATGAGCCAGTGCAACCTTTGTTACACCGAACTCGAAGAACAAGACCAACGAGGTGTCGACATGCGTCATTTGCAAACCCTGATTCCCGCTGCATTCACCCTGTTGTTCGGCGCCGCCGCCCAGGCCCAGCCGAGCGTCAGCGTGTACAACTGGACCGACTACATCGGTGACACCACCCTGGCCGACTTCCAGGCCAGCAGTGGGATCAAGGTGGTCTATGACGTGTTCGACTCCAACGAAACCCTGGAAGGCAAGCTGTTGGCCGGACGCACCGGCTATGACGTGGTGGTGCCGTCCAACCACTTCCTGGCACGCCAGGCCCAGGCCGGCGCCTTCATGCCGCTGGACCGGGACAAACTGCCGAACTGGAAGCACCTGGACCCGGTGCTGCTCAAGCAACTGGAGCAAAACGATCCCGGGAACCGGTATGCGGTGCCGTACCTGTGGGGCACCAACGGCATCGGCTACAACGTCGAGAAGGTCAAGGCGGTGCTGGGCATCGACAAGGTCGACTCCTGGGCGGTGCTGTTCGAGCCGGAGAACCTCAAGAAGCTCAAGCAGTGCGGCGTGGCCTTCATGGATTCGCCTGACGAGCTGTTCCCGGCCGTGCTCAACTACCTGGGGATGGACCCACGCAGCGAAAGCGCCGCCGACTATGCCAAGGCCGAGGCACGCCTGATGGAGCTGCGCCCCTATGTCACCTACTTCCACTCCTCCAAGTACGTGTCGGACCTGGCCAACGGCGATGTCTGCGTGGCCTTCGGCTACTCGGGCGACGTGTTCCAGGCCGCCAACCGTGCGGTGGAAGCCAACAACGGCGTGAAGATCGCCTACAGCATCCCCAAGGAAGGCAGCAACCTGTGGTTCGACCTGCTCGCCATTCCCAAGGACAGCAGCAACCCGGAGCAGGCCCTGGCTTTCATCAACTACCTGCTCGACCCACAGGTGATCGCCAAGGTCAGCGCCACCGTCGGCTACGCCAACGCCAACCCGGACGCCAAGGCCTACATGGACCAATCCCTGGTGCACAACCCCGAGATCTATCCGTCCCAGGCGGTGCTGGACAAGCTGTATGTCTCCAACACCCCGAGCCCGAAGATCATGCGCGTCATGACCCGCTCCTGGAGCAAGATCAAGTCCAACCGCTGAGCCGAGCACGAGCCATGTCTATTACCCAACACACCGCGTCCTACTACGCCGCCACGGCGCGCAGTTCGACGCCCTACCCCTCGCTGGAAGGCGAGCTGACCGCCGATGTCTGTGTGGTCGGCGGCGGCCTGACCGGGGTCAATACCGCACTGGAACTCGCCGAGCGCGGCCTGTCGGTGATTCTGCTCGAAGCCCGGCGCATCGGCTGGGGTGCCAGCGGGCGCAACGGCGGGCAATTGATCCGCGGCATCGGCCATGACGTCAGCGGCTTCGCCCGCTACGTTGGCCAGGATGGCGTGCGCTACCTCAAGCAGGCCGGCATCGACTCGGTGGCGCTGGTGGCCGAGCGTATCGCCCGCTACGGCATCGAGTGCGACCTGCGCTGGGGCTTCTGCGAACTGGCCAACACCCCTGCGCAGTTCGCCGCCTTCGAGGATGAGCAGGACGATCTGGCCGCGCTGGGCTACCGCCACGAAACCCGCCTGGTCGGCCCCGAGCGGATTCGCGATGTGGTCGCCAGCGACCAGTACGCCGGCGGCCTGGTGGACATGGGCTCGGGCCATCTGCACCCGCTCGATCTGGTCCAGGGCGAAGCCCGCGCGGCGCAGCAGCTGGGTGTGCAGATTTTCGAGCAGAGCCCGGTGCAACGCATCGAGCACGGCCCCACCGTGATCCTGCACTGCGCGCGCGGCAAGGTCCGCGCCAAGAGCCTGGTGCTCGGCTGCAACGCCCATCTGGATGAACTGGAACCGCGGCTGAGCGGCAAGGTACTGCCGGCCGGCAGCTATGTCGTGGCCACCGAGCCCCTGCCTGAGCACGTCGCCAAGGCGCTGATCCCGCAGAACATGGCCCTGTGCGACCAGAAGGTCGGCCTGGACTACTACCGCCTCACGGCAGACCGCCGCCTGTTGTTCGGCGGCGCCTGCCACTATTCCGGGCGCGATCCCAAGGACATCGCCGCCTACATGCGGCCTAAAGTTCTCAAGGTGTTCCCGCAACTGGGCGATGTGCGCATCGACTACCAGTGGGGCGGCATGATCGGCATCACTGCCAACCGCTTCCCCCAGGTCGGCCGGTTAAGCCAGCACCCGAACGTCTACTACGCCCAGGGATATTCAGGCCATGGCCTGAACGTCACCCACTGGACTGCCAAATTGCTGGCCGAATCCATCGCGGTGGGACACAGCCAGGGGCTGGACGTGTTCAGCGCCGTGCCGCACCTGACCTTCCCTGGCGGCAAAGCCCTGCGCTCGCCGCTGCTGGCACTGGGGATGCTGTGGTACCGAGTGCGAGAAGTGCTGGGCTGATGAATCCCTGGAGGGCATGGGACATCTGAGCAAGCGAAACGGCTAAACCCAGTCTTTACTGGCCGATATCACCGGGACGCACCAAGGATGACCCCATGCCACTGCTCGACCCTACCTCCAACGAAAGCAAATACACCAAACTCTCCAGCGCCGCCGTGATTGGCGCCACCACGCCCAACAGCACTCGTCTGTGGGTGCGCCTCTATCGGCCAGGCACCTGGTACCTGGCGGTCACCACCGAGCCGATGCGCGGCGACATGGTCCGCCTCGGTGAGCTGCCCGTCACCCAATACTTCCAAGGCCAAGGCATCAAGCCTGTGTACCTGCAGGCCAAGACGCTGGACTTCGACACCGATGTCACGGGCGTCTTCGACGTCACAGGTTTGAAGCCTGCCACCACCTATTACTACGCGCTGATCAGCGACGAAACCGATGCCGGCAAGGTGGGTCGGCGCACCGAGATCGGAGGCGATCGGCCGCGCTTCTTCGTGACCCCGCCCAAGGCCTCCAGCACCCTCACCTTCGGCTTCTACAGCTGTCACGACCCGATCAGTGCCGACGGCAGTGCCGGTGCCTGGCCGTTGATGCATCAGCAGTTGGCCGACCAACGCGCCACTTTCGTCATCGGCGGTGGCGACCAGGTGTACGTGGACACCAACAAGAAGAACGGTTTTCTGGATATCTGGGAGTGGCTCAAGGACAACAAGGACGAGCTGCTGCAGGCCTACAGCAAAGGCAAAGGCAAGGGCTACGACAAAGCAGGGATCGAGCGCTACCTGTGCAACCTCTACCGCTGGTTCTACCGGGTCTACTGGAACGTACCGGCCCAGCGGGAGATCTATGAGCGCCTGCCCCAGTACATGATCTGGGACGACCACGAGATCATGGACGGCTGGGGCTCACTGACCAAAGTCGAGCGGCGCAAGCGCATTTCCCTGTTGTTCGAGCGCAGCAACAACACCACGACCAACCAGATGCTGGTGGACCTCATGTGGCGCGCTGCCTGCCGGGTGTACTACGAGTACGAGCACAGCCACAACCCGCCCACACCGATCGACCTGGACAACCCCGATGCCTGCCAGTGGGACTATGCCTTCGAGCAGGGCAATTCGGCGTTCTACGTGCTGGACATGCGCGGTCATCACGACATCGAGGCCAAAGACCCCTGCAAGTTGCTTGGCAGCGAGCAGATGGCGCGTTTTGCCGCCTGGCTCAAGAGCGCGCCGGTGCAGAACGCCGAGGCGGTGTTCGTGGTGTCGCCGGTGCCGGTCATGCACTGGCGCAACGCCGTGACCAATTACGCCGACATCGGATCGTTCAAGGACGATTGCATGGACGAATGGGACCACGAGAGCAACCAGGCCGAACGCAAACGCCTGCTGGATCTGGTGTTCGATGCCTTGGGCAACAGCGCCAAGCCCGTGGTGTTTCTCAGCGGCGACGTGCACTGTGCGGCGGTGTTCCGCTTGCTGCACAAGCGGTATCCGGCTGCCAAGGTGTTCCAGGTCACCTCAAGTGCCATCTCCCGCATGCCGGCACCCGGCGTGCTTAAGCTCGCGATCAGCGCGGGCGGGAGCATGCCCGGCGTCAAGGACATCGTCTGCGAACGCTGGTACGCCATGGCCGGCTCGAAGAACTTCGCCATGCTCCAGGTACGCCCATCACAGGACGGCACCCAGACCGAGGTCCTGGTCGAACTGCACTGGCCGGGCGGAGATGACGGGGAGCTGACCAAGCGTCGCGTGCTGCTCAAGTAAGCCCTTGGGGAGCGAACGGTCGCAGGTAAAATCCACGCCCACAGGGTTTGCGCTGCCCCCTGTGGGAGCGGGTTCACCCGCGAACACCGGCGCAGCCGGTGCCAGACACCGCGTCGCCTGCTTCGCGGCTAAAGCCCACAGGGTCTCCGGTGCTCTCAATAACACCGCTGCGCCTGCGCCAGGGCTGGTATTTGCACGGCTGAGCCCCGGCGCTGACCTGCGGGTTTACCCGCGAATAGGCCGGAACTGTCAACAAATAATTAGCTTATTTGCCGTTGATGCGCGATGGACCAGGCACCACCAATCGCGACCTCAGGAGGCCGAGTGGAGGTGTCTGGAGGGGCAGGCGCGTAGCGCACTTCGGCGAGAGCCGAAGTCGCGAGATGGAGGCTGGCGCAGCCAGCCGGAGGCCGCGAAGCCCCGCAAGGCAATGAAGAGGGAACCCCGCCACGGGCGGGGCTGATGTGGGAGCCAGCGGTTTTTGCCTACTTTTGCCCAAGAGCAAAAGTAGGTCGCCGTAAAGGCGAAAAGCGCCAGTGGCGCCACCACCAAACCGGATATTCACACAACCTGAAAGCCCAACTCACCCCCGCTGCGCAAGCCGTTCCTGTTGTTCGCCAAACGCGCCGAGCTCAGGTACGGCATCTCTGCCCGCGAGCTGTTGGTCGAGCTAGGCCGCCGAGGCACCGTAGGCGGCCAGGAAGACATGATCGAAGACCTCTCCCGCGCCCGAGGCGTGCTGCCGACCTGAAATCCCACGGGGCTGCCGCGAAAGGGCCGTGCAGCGGCCCCAGGATGTGGCGGCATGGGGCTGCGTTGCAGCGCATCGCAGGCTTCGCCAGTGCCTACACGTGTTTGCGCCGATTGTCAGGTCAACGCTTGGCCTTGTTCTGTGGTGCCTTCTTCGCGGGTAAACCCGCTCCCACAGGGATTGCGCAAGTCTTGAGAGCAGTGCAATTCCGGTGGAAACCGACGAAGCCTGGGGGGTATTTGCACGGCTGAGCCGTGTCAAGGAATACCAACCGAAGACGATTCGAGCTTGTCCGGCACCATAGAATCTCCCACAGGGACCTGCAGGTATCGACTTGTGCGAACGACTCAAGCCTGTAGGTTTGCCACCACAAGTACAGCGGTGTTCTTGATAGCGCCGCGGAACCTGTGTGGGTTTACCCGCGAAGGCGTCCTCGAAGACGACGCCGTAATCAGGACGATCAACACGCTAACGCCTGCGCGTGCGCTTCAACTGCCTGATCAGGCGCCGCTGGCGGGTGCGGCGTCTGCGCATGACGCACAGGCGTTTCCAGAGGCCTCGGAAGCGACGGGTGTTCAGCAGCCATAAGGCTGCCAACGGAAAAATGGCGGGAACAAAATTCATTTGAGGATTGGATGAGGCCGTATAAGTTGCGAGGATGCTGATCAGGGCAATCAACAGCAATACCACTAAACTTTTGAGTGCTCGTACATGGGCTCTCAAAACCAAAAGAATCTGAACCAATACAACCAAACTAATGGAGCCAGCCATAGCATCCAAAGTACGTTCCCTCATAGGGCCAGTGAGGAACATTTCCGCGACACTCGTCGCCCCGAGGACACTTGCTGCCACAGAGAGAAGAAAGACGGCGGCAAAAATCGCGAAATAAGGCTTGATCCAGGTTGAAAGTTCTTTTCTTACATACTTCATTACGAGACGACGCCGCTATCAAAAGGATTAAGAATCTAACGTCTGCGCATTCGTTTGAGCTGCCTGAGCAGGCGCCGCTGGCGGGTGCGGCGCCTGCGCATGACGCATAGGCGTTTCCAGAGTCCTCTGAAGCGACGAGTATTAAGCAGCCATAGGGCAATCAATGAGGGAAGCCCAGTCACCAGTGAGAAATCGGTCTTCGGAGAGAACCCCAGAGTCAGAAGTGTGCAGATAAAAAATATCAGAAGTGACATTACCAGCGAACTAAGCGCCCGAGGATGAGCTCGCATTACAAAAAAGTTCTGAACAACTACATACGTACCGCAAACCATTAACGCAAAATGCAAGACACCAACATTCCGCACACCTAGCGTTTCGACTACGCCAAACAACGCAGCAGCGGCGGATGCAAAAGTAAGAAAATAAATTGCCAAAAATATCGGCAGGTAGGGCCTAAACCCAGCAGGTATTTTTTCTGCATGCATCATTCTGGATCAAGTTCCATGACGCTTGCGGCGATCGTTTGAATACCTTCCACAAAAACTCCTCATGTTATTGCACTGACCTATTCGCGGATAAACCCAAACAAGTTCTCCGGTGCGATGAAGAACACCGCTGTCCCTGTGAGCCCGGCGGTTCGGCGCTCCGGTTTACCCGAATACGTCCGCAAAGACGACATCGTTATTAAAAGGATCAAAAGTCTAACGCCTGCGCGTTCGCTTGAGCTGCCTGAGCAGGCGCCGCTGGCGGGTGCGGCGCCTGCGCATGACGCATAGGCGCTTCCAAAGACCCCGGTAGCGTCGGGTGTTCATTAGCCATAACGCTGTCAAAGGCAGAATAGCGAACATGATGACAATCTTAGGATTTGGCGTCGCCTTGTAACCTGCCAGAATGCTCACGAGACACACCAGTAGTATTACCACGAGCGTTTTGACCGCTCGTGGATGGGCTCTGAGCACTAAGAAGGTCTGTATCCAGACAAACAAACTCAACGCGCTCGCTGCAACAAACATTTCTAGCTCTTTTGGAAAGCCGAAAGTAATCCACTGAGCGGCTATAACCACTGAAGCCCCACTGGAAAGTACAGTGAGGACCATGCTAATCAAGAAGATTAAGATATAAGGCCTGATCCAAGCCGGAAGGTTTCCGGATAATATCATTTTGAACCAGACTCGATGAGAGTTATTACAATGGACTGAACCCGAGATCGGTCCACTTCTAAAACCACCTTATTTTTCTGTACTAGTCTATTCGGCGCTCCGGTTTACCCGCAAATACGGCCGCAAAGACGACGTCGTTATCAAAGGATCAAAAATTTAACGCCTGCGCATTCGTTTGAGCTGCCTGATCAGGCGCCGCTGGCAAGTGCGGCGTCTGCGCATGACGCAGAGGCGTTTCCAAAGGCCTCGGAAGCGACGGGTGTTCAGCAGCCATAAGGCAATCAATGAGGGAAGCCAAGCCATAAGAGCGAGCATGGGCTTAATTGACATATTGTAGGTCAAAAAAGCGCATCCAAAAAACACTAGAAGTAAAATGATGAGTATTCTTAGCGCCTGAGGATGAGCTCGCAATACAAAAAAACTTTGAATAGATATGAAGAATGCCAAGCCTATCCCGGCAACATATTCCTCACCTACCGTATCGAGACGAAGCGGAAGTGCCTGAGCAATTCCCGACAATGCAGCAGCACCTGCCATCAATGTAAAAACATAGATAATCGCGAATATCGGAAGATACTGTCTAACCCCCCAAGGCAATGCTTCACCAGGCATCATCTTTGTTCAAACTCCATGAAACTTATGGCGATCACCTGAACACGCGAGCTTCCGACCACAGTTAGTAAACTCGTAAAAAATTCTTGTATGAGCACAGAGGTGGCTCGATTCACCTCTGCCGGCACCAAGCGCTTCTTCACTTCACCCGCACGCTGAGCGAGTTTAAACTGTTTTTTTGTGAGACTCGGATGCTTGAGCCGCATCAACTCATAAGTAAGTGCTTTACGTTGCTGTCGACTCAATGGCTGCAAAAGCCGCAACCAACTAAGTCCGGTTTTAGCTTTACGGATTTGCAGCAATCTAATTGTATTGACAGACCATCCCGTCACACCCAGCAGCGATATTGCATCCAATAACTGGGAAACGATCCTATACCACTCTTGACTATCTAGAGCATCCACTCGATCACGATCGTGGTACTCATGGTAACTCCGGATACCACCTATGAGGCACTGTCCGGCAGCCGCCACCGTTCCAGCTGCGCCCAGATAGAAGAGCGGCAACGCGAGGCCGGCTGAAACTGCCGAGAAACCGCCACCCCCTATCATGATAACTCCACTCAGAATAGCGCCAGCACACGCCAAGCCTGCGTTTGCCACCTCCGCAAACAGCCGGGACTCTCGCGAACCTCGCTGAACCTGCTCCACATACTGCTGCGGCGTAACATGCCGCCTCAGCTCCTGAATCACCACCCGCTTCGGTACCACACTGCACATCGCCTGAAACCTACGCAGGTTGACGATGTTGTACTGCGCATCGATATAAACCACCCCCGCCCCGACCAGCGCCGGGTCTGCATCGATCACCGCGAACAGCCGAGGCAGATCTATCAGTTGCTCAACGCGCATCCGCGCGAGGTAGGTCGAGGGGCGTGCTCCGAGTTCGTCCAAGCGTGTAAGTCTCATCAAGCATCCTGTCTGAAGAACCGACATGGCGCAAAACCAGCCGCCACGTGCAAAACCCGCAGCGTACGGAGCCCCTGATGGCCTGTATGTCGGTGCCTTCCGAAGAACCTCGTCATCTCCCTGCCCGCCCCTTCGAGGCTTTTTCGCCGGCCCCGAAAAGCCGCCTCAGCAACGGCGCGCACAAGGGTTGACCATCAACACTGGAGCACCGCATGCTCGGTCACACCCGTCTGTGCTCAAGGACCGATTGCATGAAGCCGGAAGACCGTGCCATCCCCACGCCCTCTGGCTCCCCGGCACAATCGACGCGGACGAGCCGGCGGCCATGACCCTCTTCTACCTCAAGCTCATCGTCACCCCATTGCTAATGTGGGCCGTCTCCCTCGCCTCCCGACGCTGGGGCGGCCTGCTGGGTGGGTTGCTGTCCGGCTTGCCCATTACCTCCGCGCTGGTAATGACCTTCCTGTGCCTGGAACAAGGCACCGCCTTCAGCCTGCGCGCAGTGCCCGGTGCCCTGGGCGGCCTGGCGGCGGTGCAGGCCACCTACGTCTGCTACCTCTACGCGACCCGGCGCATTGGCATCGGTTGGGCCGCCCTGCTGGCGTTGGTGCTCTATGCCGTGACCGCCTACACCTTCACCCACGGCGGCAGCCTGTACCTGTCGATTGCCGTCACCCTGGCGCTTATCACCTGGCTGATCCGCGCCACCGACCGTGAACCCAAGCCCGACCTGCTGGCCAAGCCCCGTCATCGCTACTGGGAAATCCCCCTGCGCATGGTGGCCGCCACCACCTTGCTGATGGTCACCACCGGCTTTGCCAGCTGGCTGGGCCCGGCGGCGAGCGGGATGCTGGCGCCGATTCCGGTGATCGCCTGGCCGTTGGTGGTGTTTGCTCATGTGCAGGGTGGGCGCGCGGGGATGGCGGCGATGGTGCGGGGCAATGCCATTGGCGCGGTGGGGGTGATCGCGTTTTATCTGGTGGTGGCGGGGCTACTGGAGACGTTGGGGATTGCGGCGACGTTTACCTTGGCCGTGGTGCTGGCGGTGGTGTTGACCGTGGCGTTGGCGGCGGGGTTGCGGCGCGGCCGTTGATGCCGCCATGGCCAACGTTCTACAGCGCACCGAAAAGGCTCAAGTTCTCCGAACGGTGGGCGATCTAGCAGGGGAACCCTTGATTCTTCTCGCAACCTTCGGACAAAAACGTGCAGTCGAGTATCCAACCGCTCTTGAGCAACCTGCAGCAGGAATACTTCTCCAAGCTCGATAACTGGAA
Source organism: Pseudomonas sp. NY15354 (assembly GCF_048068075.1). Taxonomy (NCBI): domain Bacteria; kingdom Pseudomonadati; phylum Pseudomonadota; class Gammaproteobacteria; order Pseudomonadales; family Pseudomonadaceae; genus Pseudomonas; species Pseudomonas sp. NY15354. The sequence goes on along the minus strand of NZ_JBLUPV010000008.1, from coordinate 76,932 downwards.
CGAGCTGATACAAACCCCGTTCTTCGACATGCTCGTCGTCTGGGGCATCGTGACCTTCGTCGCCGCGATCATCCCGCTGAAGTTGAGCACCGCACGTGGCCTGATGCTGGGGTTTACCTTCGCCATCTGCGGGGCGCTGGTCATCACCGCGGATATCGCCGCGGGTAACCTCAGCGCCAAGAAACAACTGATCGAGGTGGAGGCGCAACTCTCAGAGCTCAAAGCGCCGGCCCCCGTGGATGAGAAGCGCACGCCTGCTCAGGCAACTACACCGCCCAAGAATGCCGCCTCATTGAAGAACGAACGCGAGTGGCTGCTCGGCAAGATCGAGTTGGCTGGCCTGCTGACGACGTTCACCGCCATGACACTCGGAGGCCTGGGCGGGGGACTGCTGACGGCCGCGGTGAGCATACCGAGAAACAGGCAGGAGGAAGAACGCCAGGAAAAGCCTCTGCTCGAGCGCATCTTGAATGGATACTTCTACCTGTTCGCCTTTGTATTGACCTCCTCCCTGATCCTCCTGGCTGGCGCATATACCTTCATTGCTCGCCAGCTGGCCTACGCCGGCACTGCACATTCACTCCTGCTCGTCCCTATCGTAGGGTTCCTGTTGAGCATCGTGTTCAGCGGCATTGCCTTCGACAGAACCCGCAGCCACTTGAAAAAAGACAAACCGCAGTTGCTGCTGCAGTCGATCATCGGGCTGTTTGCGCTGTTCTTCTATCTCAATACGGTTGCGCACGTCTGGTACGACATCGGCGCGATTTCCATGGCCTTGCACATCCCCGTGGTCCTGGCCTTGTCCCTTCATGCCCTGCATCGCTATCGCCAACCAGAACGCAGATGACACGCCAACACGCCTGCTCGATCTCTGCCCAGAGAACCCCATGACCGAATTCACCGTTGTCGATATTTCCTGGTCCGATCGGATCAAGATCCACTATGACGCCAACATCCAGGTGCATGGGCTTCCAGAGGCAGACGACTTTCAGCGCACCGGGTTCTACTGCCTCTATGGGCGTCATCCGGTCTATGGACCGGATGTACTTCTGTACATTGGCGAGACGAAAATGTCCGCCACTGGCCGGTCTTTTCGGGCGCGGCTGGGGGAACATCTAAAGGGCCGCTTTTGGTATCACGCCAATCTCTCGGTCTCCCTGGGCACCCTTGAAAAGGGGCAACAGCTCACCGCGCAAGCAATCCGCGCCGTGGAGTCGGTGTTGATTGCAGCGCACAAACCGGCGCTCAATCGCCGCCATATCGACTGCGCGCTGCCGGGTGCGGAGCAGTACCTGATTCGAAACTGGGAATTCCCGGGGGCGCTTCAACATGAGTGTTCAGGGTACTACTGGCGGTAGGCTGCGTGGCGAGGTTTTACAGCACGACACCCCTCAAGCTGTCGTGCTGTAAAGATGTTGCGGCCGAGTGCCGATCAGAACACCGACCAGCCGATCCTTGAGCTGAGTAACTCGAGCGCCGCCATCCCGGCAAGCGAATTGCCCGCAGCGTTCAACTCCGGCGACCACACGCAGACCGTGAACTGCCCCGGCACGATCGCAACGATCCCGCCGCCTACGCCACTCTTGCCGGGCAAGCCCACGCGGTAGGCGAAGTTTCCGGCTTCGTCATACAGCCCGCTGGTGGCCATGATCGAGTTCACCTGCTGGGTCTGGCGCTGGGTCAGAATCTGGTTGCCGCTGTGCTTGCAGAACCCATCGTTGGCCAGGAAACAGAACGCCTTGGCCAAGTCCAGGCAGTTCATTTGCAGCGCGCAGTAGCTGAAATAACTGCGCAGCACCGTCTCGACCTCGTTATGGAAGTTGCCGAATGACTGCATCAGATAAGCCATGGCCGCGTTGCGCGCGCGGAACTGATACTCCGAGTCAGCGACCCGGGTATCGATCGCAATGTGCGGATTGCCCGACAACCGTCGCACGAAATCGCGCATCGACAACGTGGGCGCTGCGAAGCGCGACTGGTTGATATCGCAGATCACCAGTGCCCCGGCATTGATGAACGGGTTACGCGGACGCCCGCGCTCGAACTCCAGCTGCACCAGGGAATTGAACGGCTGGCCCGAAGGCTCATGACCCAGCCGCTCCCAAATCGCCTCACCCGAGTGCTCGATCGCCTGGACCAGGCTGAACACCTTGGAAATACTTTGCACCGAGAACGGCACCCGCGCGTCGCCTGCGCAGTAATAGCTGCCATCGTTGCCATAGACCGCGATGCCCAACTGGTTCGCGGGCACATCGGCCAGCGCAGGAATGTAATCAGCCACTTTGCCCTTGCCGATCAAGGGACGCACTTCGTCGAGAATTTCGTTCAACAGCGTTTGCATGGAAGGCCCAGTCATCAGTCCCCCAGACGACAGCGAGGGGTGGCATTCTTGACGACAATCGAGTGGGAGAAATCACATGTTCGCGAAGAAATGGATGACGGGGCGTTCAGGCGTGTCCGTACTGTCGTAGTCTTGATGCCCATAACCTATGCTGTGCTCGGTTTGACGATGAACAGAAACTGCACCTTGCCAACTCCGGAAACCGTGAACCAAGGAATGGGAGATTGAACATGCCAGCTTGCCCTTTGCCCGTTGACGAAGCGCTTCGCCAGCGCGCCCTCGATGACATGAACCTGGTCGATACCCCAGCCGAGCACTACCTCGATACCTTGGTACGGCTCACCCAGGATCTGGCCCAGGTGGACACGGTGCTTATCAGCCTCATCGACCAGGACAGGCAGTGGTTCAAAGCCCGAATCGGGCTTGAGGTAAGCGAGACGACACGGAGTATTTCCTTCTGCGGCTACGCCATTCTCGGTGACGATACCTTGATGGTCCCCGATGCCAGGTACGATGAGCGCTTCGTTGATAATCCGCTGGTGCTCAACGCGCCCCATATCCGCTTTTATGCCGGCCACCCGCTACGCGCTGGCAACGGCAAGGCCATCGGCACCCTGTGCATGTTCGACCCCCGCCCCCGCGTGCTCAGCGACGCCCAAAAAGCGAACTTCAAGGACCTGGCCACCCTCGCAGAAGGCTATTTGCAACTGCGTGCCTTGGCCCAGGCCAACCGCGACCTACGCCTTGAAATGGATCGAGAGCATCGTAAAGCGCTGCTCGACCCTTTGACCCAACTGTGGAACCGCGGTGCGTTGACCGCGTTTGAAGACCACCACCGGCGGATGGCCGCTGCCAGTGGCTTACGACTGGCAGCCATTTACGCAGACCTCGATCATTTCAAATCCATCAACGACACGTACGGCCATGCAAGCGGAGACAAAGTGCTCTGTGAATGCGCCCGCCGCCTGCGAGCCGCCCTTCGCCCCGACGACCTGCTCGTGCGCCACGGCGGAGAAGAATTCGTCGCTATTTTGCAGGTCAATGACAGCGAAGAACTGAAGCGGATTGCCGAGCGCGTTCGTGAACAGATCGGTAGCAACCCGATGCAACTGCCCAGCGCTGAGTTGAAGGTTAGCCTGAGCATCGGCTGCACCCTCTTCGCCCCGGGTGAAAAAATCGATGACGCACTGGAGCGCGCCGACAAAGGGCTCTATGCCGCCAAGCAGAATGGGCGTGACCAGGTTGTGTATGTCAGGCCGCCTGCGTGAGGGCGGCAGCCTGACATTCAACGCCAAAGGTAAACGCTTTACGTTCGGGAGCGGGCTTGTGTCAGTGATGGGCTGCTCGGTGCTTGATTTGCGCCACGGGCACAAAAAAGCGCTTCTGACAGCCACCAGAGGCGCCTATCAATCCCCACCCCTGCCCTCTGTAACTAGAGAATTCTCCTACATGCTTCCTGATTAATTCTGAAGGAAGTAAGGTATCGGGCATCCCTGGCAGCGGCGAAATGTAGGCCCCTGCCCTCGCTTGCAAGGATGCCCTCGTGACGATGCCCTCCACTCTTCCACCTAACGGAATCTCACCCAGCGTATTCACATCGCAGCAGTTGGAACCAGGCAGCGTTTACAGCCGAGCGGACCTCAAGGCACGCTTCGACATTCACGACGCCACACTCAACACCGGGATCTTCCGCCCAAAGGGGTATGACTCTGTTTGGCTGTTCATCACCGAGCACAAGACCTCCGACAGAACCCAATACGAAGACGCCTTGGAAGGCGACATCCTTCGCATGCAAGGACAAACCAGGGGGCGAACCGATGCCCTCATTCTGGAGCACCGCGAACGAGGCCTGGAGCTGCTGGTTTTCTATCGCAAGGCGAAGTACGAATATCCTGGCGCGGGTTTTCGTTACGAAGGTGTTTTCACGTGTGAAGACCATGAAGGCAGCGGCCCGACATCGTTCGTATTGAGGCGCGTATCGGACGCAGTTGGAGAAAATCTTCCGGTAACGATCGAGCAAGCACTAGACACCCAAGGCGCCTTCAATCCCGATGACCTGAGCGACGCGCGCACGCGCACCCTGGCGTCGATCGTTCGGCGACGCGGCCAACCTCAATTCCGAAAGCAATTGCTCAAGGCCTACAAAGGCCGCTGCGCCATGACAGGCTGCACGTTGCAGCAGGTGTTGGAGGCAGCCCATATCCACCCCTACCTCGGCGATGAAACCAACGTGGTTGCCAATGGGCTGTTGCTGAGGGCTGACGTGCATACCCTGTTCGACTTAGGGCTGTTGTGGGTCAACCCAAGCGATATGCGCATTGGCATTGCCGACGCGTTGAAGCAGAGCGAATACGTTTCGCTGGAAGGCCAACCCTTGTACCTGCCAGAAAACGAACCAGACCGCCCTAGCCTCCCAGCGCTGGCGTTTCGCTTCAACACGATTGCTGCCCGCTGATCACACGCCTCCATGTAGGAGCGACCTTGCGCCGCGATGGGCCGCAAAAGCGGCCCCAGTCTTTCACCCGCCCACCGCGAAAAAAAGCGCCCCCGGCATTAACCAGAGGCGCTTATCAATCCAAGTGCTCGCCGCTCAACATCAACAGAGCAACCAAACCGACCTGCGCAACCCTACGCAGATCTCTGCCCGTAGCCTGGTCTACCGCCATCGATGAAGAACGACGAACACTGCGAGGCTAGACCATCTGGACAGGCTTACGAGGGAACTCGCACCATTTCGGAAACAGACTACAGGTGATCAGTGCTGCGCCTGCACACGACTCAGCGCCATCTCCGCCAAGGCGTGGGCTCGCTCGATTTCGTGCATGGCTGCCAAGGCCAGGACCTGACCGGGCGGCTTGGCGTGAAGCTGGACGCTGTGTTGGGAAACGGTCAGGGCGCAGACCAGGTATTCGGAGATCTGGATGAGGATCTCTTCGAGGGTGGTGAGGGATTCGGATGGTATGGGTGGGTCGGGGACAGTTTTGAGCATAGTGACATCCTTCATCAAGTGAAGCTCCCAACTACCGCTGTCAAACAGAAGGTGGCAGCTATACGCGGGTTGACAGACCGAGGATGAAGGAGCTCGGCGCACACGAGGTGCCCCACGTACAGCCGCCATAAGCGAGCACGTGCAGTCTTCATCAGCAACGGTCTGTCAAAACCGATCGTTGGATTTGCAACGACCTGGCGAGACTAGAGCGCTGATGGAGCCACGGCAACGGCCTGAAAGGCTGCAGGAGTATGTTTGGGAAATGGACTACATGGAAGTAGGCAAGTCTGATTCAAACCGTGTTCGATCTAATTAGCTCAACACGAAGTAGCATTGCCAGATGCGGGTTCAACTCCCCCCGGCTCCACCAAATTTACATCTAAAGACGTCCACGGACGTCTTTTTTTGTGCCTGAAAGCCAGAAAATACGCGGCTTTCAACGCCATCGGCGTCCACGGACGTCCATGAGCAGCTATACCTTTTGGCATTCCAAATGGCATTCCAAGCCCGTAGGTGCTAATTTTTGGAATGCCAAAATCAAGTATGGAATGCCAATGTGCGCACAAGCTACCCGCCTCTCTGAACTCAAAGTCAAATCTGCAAAGCCTGCTGAAAAGGACTACGTCCTATTTGATGGCGGCGGACTTCAAATGAGAGTGAGAAGCAATGGCTCTAAGCTATGGAACTTCAACTACCGGCACCCAGTGACGAAGAAGCGGATCAACATGGGACTGGGAACCTTCCCCGAAGTCTCGTTAGCGCAAGCACGCAAGGGCTCCGTTGAAGCGAGGGAAACACTTGCCCACGGTATCGACCCTAAAGAGAAACGGGATGCTGTGCTGCAAGCTAAACAAGCTGCGACTGAGCACACATTCCAGAATGTGGCGACGTCCTGGTATGAACTGAAGAAGGATGCTGTGACGCCGGCCTACGCTGAGGACATCTGGCGCTCGCTAGCATTGCACATATTCCCAGACTTGGGCTCCACACCGATCTCAGCCATCAGCGCACCGCAAGTCATCAGCCTGCTCCGGCCACTCGAAACCAAGGGCAGCCTTGAAACCGTGAAGCGGCTGACGCAGCGGCTCAACGAGATCATGACCTACGGGGTCAACTCGGGACTAATTCACGCGAACCCGCTCAGCGGTATCCGCTCCGTCTTCAAGAAACCGAAAAAGAAAAACATGGCAGCACTACCCCCCGATGAGCTGAAAGAGCTCATGGTGGCAATCGCCAATGCCAGCATAAAAAGAACAACCCGCTGCCTGATCGAATGGCAGCTCCACACCATGACCCGGCCAGTCGAGGCAGCAACCACCCGCTGGGCAGATATCGACATCGAGAAGAAGATCTGGACGATTCCTGCGGAGCGCATGAAGAAGCGCCGCGCGCACATTGTCCCGCTCACGGAGCAGGCTCTTACACTCCTAGAAGCGATCAAGCCCTACAGTGGACATCGGGAATTTGTGTTCCCCGCAGACCGAAACCCTCGTACCCACTGCAATAGCCAAACCGCCAACATGGCGCTAAAGCGCATGGGTTTCGAAGGGCGCTTGGTAAGCCATGGGATGCGCTCTATGGCGAGCACCATCCTCAACGAGCACGGCTGGGATCCTGAATTGATCGAGGTTGCGCTTGCCCACGTCGATAAAGACGAGGTACGTAGCGCGTACAACCGAGCAGATTACATAGAACGCAGACGCCCTCTGATGGCGTGGTGGAGCGACCACATTCAGGAAGCTGCTACAGGCAACCTGTCGGTGTCAGCTATCAGAGAAAATCAAGATAAAAAAGTCGTCCCGATACGTTGACCCAACTACAGATCCTTGCCAAAAGCGGGCAACGGACGTGACGCTACCTCATAGGGTTGCCGATGCTGAAGGTCTCATCATTGGCGAGATCAAGGCGGTTTTCATGCAGGACGATATTGATGCGTTGCCTGCGTCTCTTGACCTGCCAGTTACCTGGAAACCGGGATACACAGTACAGAACATCGACCCCGTGAATGAGCCGGGCGACGCGTCCTAGACTCCCCTGCAAGTCTGAAAAACTGTCGATAAGGTGCTCCTCTGGAGACACAAACGTAAGAATCCGGCGAACTCACCTTTCGAACGCCAGCATTGAGGGCGATGGTACCCGCGTTTTTTAAGCGGACGCGATCACCCTATCGCTGGGATTCCCATGCGCCAATGAAGTTCTTGTCCGAAACCGTTCAAAGGCCAGATCGTTCAGGAGTGCCGGCAACCTGGCGCAACCGTGTCCAGTGTTGCCATTAGCCACGGTATTGCGCAAGTATTGGGGGCATGCGGAGGACGAGAAGTAAATTGAGTAACGTACCCGAATGGGCAATACCAGCCTCCGATCACGACGCTGGCAAGCATTGCCAACGTCGTGGGCTGTTTTCCAATCAGGTGCGTGGCGCAGGACGGGTAAGAAACTGGACCTCCACCCGACGATTTTTCTCGTCGCCTGGCTCAAGTCCCGGCAAAGGCTGAGAGTCGCCAAAGCCGGCAACAATAACCCGCTTGGCTTGCTGTTCGTCGAGCAGTGCAATCAGCAGTTTGCGAGCCTCGCGAGCCCGGGCTGCCGACAGTGTGAAGTTGTCGTCATACACCGTGCAGAACTTGCTGTAGTCCGTCACCGGACGAGACACTTGGACGTTGTCCGTATGCCCCTCCACAAATACCTGGGCTTGCGCCGAACCATTCACAAACTCGGCTATTTTTGGCCCCAGGCTAGAAAGGGCGTGACGTGCTTCATCAGTTACACATGCACTGCCGCGAGCAAAAACGCGGTCGCGCAAGGTGATTTTCGAGCCAGTCAGATCAAAAGATACCAGCCCAGACTCGCCTTCGTCGTCCATGGTGCTGCGCATCGACTTGAGCATGTCCACCACACGCTGCTGCTCAGTCTGCGCGCCTTGAGCTTTCTCCTGCTCGCGCTTGAGTGCGGCAAACTTGTTCTGCAGCACCGAGAGCACCAGCAGCAGCATGACAACGGCCATCACCCCGGCCATCAAGTCAGAAATAGATACCCATTCATTTGGTTTCTCTTTCATGCTTCCTGCAAGACCTCAACTGGTTTGAGGGCATGGATGTTGTCGTTGATACCAGTGGCCACTTCCAGCAACTGGGCCAACGATTGTTGGACCTTCAGGATCTCGTCTTTTGGCTTCAGCAGTTGGGTGGAGAGCTCATTGATGGAGGCGGGAACCTTCATAATGGCATCGGCGGCGTTGGCATAGCGAGTACTTTGTGTCAGGGTGCTGTGAATGCCCTCAAGTTGCGAGGAAACATCATTCGAGCTGTTACCCAGCGCTTTTACAACCAGTTCCAGGTTTTGTGGAAGCTCCTGAAGGGATGTTGCTATCTTCTCGAAGTTACTGGCCAACTTGCCGATGCGCTGGTTACTGCTGGATACCGATTCCAGCCCACCACTGACGCTATTGCCGATCGCATCCATGTTGTTGCTCATGACCGTGACGTTCTCGCTCAGGGCGCTGCTCATGGCGGAGAACTGCACGCTGGTAGCCTTCTGGACCACCGAGGCATGCTCCATATTCTTGGCAACTTCCTGCATGGCGGAATTGACGTTATCCGACATCCCGTTGATGGAGGTCGATATGTTGTCAGTTGCTGAACGCAGATCACTGGCCATGCCGACCATGCTGTCCTTGAAGCCCTCGCTCATCACCTGGATAGTCCCGCCCAGATCATGCTTCACCGACTCCATGATTTCCGAAAGCTTATGGGTAGCCCCGCCCATCTGCTCAGCCATCGCTTTCAGGTTCTGCGTAAAGTCCTGATTCATGTTCGCTAGAACGCCGTTCAGGTCAGTCTTGACGCTTTGCAGCACCTCGCCCATTTCACGGTTCAAGTCGTCGACCACCGCTGCCAGACCGCCGGCAGCGCTACCCACCTGAGCTGCGGCCTCGCCCATTGTTTCACCGGCTTTTTGCATCGCCTCCTGGTTCTCACGGCTTTTCTCGGTAAAACCGGCAAGCAATTCGTTTGTGCTTCGAGTGGCCGACTCGATAGCAGCGATCGGCTCCACAGCTTGAAGTAACGTGGCACTGTGTGCGGCGGCCTCCTGCGCGAGCTGCTTGTTGCCCGCCACAAGGCTAGCCAAGCCTTGCACCAGGGATTCGGTATGCAGTTCCTGCTGCTCGCTCGCCCGATTGGCGGCAGTCTGATGGCTGTCCTGCAACCCGGCAAAGGCAGCGATCATCGCCTCAAGGTGTGCGTTGTCGCGCTGCTCAGCCTGATGGGCAAGGGTGTGGTAGTCCGTCAGCAGTTCAGCGAAGGCCTGCTTCATGGCTGCGATATGCGCTGCGTTTCGCGCGGTGTGCTGCCCATCAGCGTTCGATGCCAATTGCTGATGCAGCGCCTCGAGGCTGGTGAAACCATGCGCCAAGGCTTTGGTGTTCGATTTCTGCTGTTCATTCGCCAGGTCGGCGGCAGCCTGATGGCTGTCCTGCAACCCGGCAAATGCAACTGTCATGGCCTCAAGGTGCGCGTTGTCGCGCTGTTCAGCCTGGTGGGCAAGAGAGTGACAGTCCGTCAGTAGTTCAGCGAAGGACTCCTTCATCGCTTTGATATGCTCAGCGTTATGCTCGGCATGCCGAGCATCAGCCTCCGATGCCAATTGCTGTTGCAGCGCCTGAAGCTCTGCAAAGCGTTCCTTCAGCGACTCGACCTGAGCTTCATTCAACTTCACCGCCTGGCTGACCAGCACTTTATTGCCGGCCTGCAACGCCCCCAACCCGGTCTCAACGGCCTCAAACTTTTGCCCCCAGACCTTGTGAATCTGCCGCGCCTGCAGGTTCTGTTGCTCCATCGCCACTTTCATCGCGTCTGTCTGCACAGCCAGCGCGTCGACAATCAGTTGCGAAGAGCCCATCAGTGACTGATGCTGCCTTTCTTCACTTTCTAGTTTTTCCCGCTCGCGCATCTCGCGCGCCTGGCCGAGCTCGCCCTTCATCTTGTTGATGCACCACTTCAAGCGACGCTCTTCAAAACCACTCCAGGACTCCCATACCTTCAACAGAATGAATGCGATGATGCCCCAGGTCGAGGTTTTGAACTTGGTGCCAAGGCCCTGCATCATGGCCATAAGGTTCTGCATCGAGTCATCCATCGCGCCGACGGATGAACCACTGCTTTGCAAAATCGAAGACGCTTTGTCCAGCGCCAGCCCCAGCCCCAGAAAAGTACCAAGCAAGCCGACGATCAACAGCAGGCCCGGCATCATGCCGGCCAGTTTCTCGGCGGGTGTTGCCACCGCCTGACTCAACTCGCTGATCGATCCATGCTCGACTTCGAGCCCGGAGGGAGTAGCATCAAAATCCTCGCCCTCCCACTTGCGCTGCCAGGACACGGGATTGGCCCTCAGGCTGACCAGCAGCACTGACAGCACCACCCCCAGAGCAATGACCGTGAAGAACACGATCTGAATAGGTTCCTGAGCAGGCGTCAGGAACTCGACGATATCCTTGATCACACCGTCACCTCGACTTCCTTGAACGCAGCGCCGCGAGCCTTGCAGTCGGCCTTGAAGATGTTCGCGAAGTCAGTGATTAACGCGCGCTCATCGGCGCTCAGCGAAGCCCACGGGCGGCCATGCTGGGCGCAGGCTATCAACAGCATGCCAACCTCGCCACCTTCTTCGGCCAGGTATTCGCGGTCTTCCTCGATCAGGGTGGCCTCGTCCTTTTCCAGTAACTGCAGGAAACCTTCGGAGGCGTATACGTAATTGCGCTTCTCGCGGCCAGCGGTATCCAAAGCCTGCAACGTCGCGGTATCGCGGTCAGTGCTAACCACTAGGTTGCTCAACAGCACTTGTTCTTCGGCGCTCAGCGGCTCGATGTCCTTGGTCAGTTCCAGGCGACGGCGCAGTACCTTGTCCTTGGCCAGCTCCTTGTTGAGCACCGCCCATTGCTGCTCGATTGCTTCCACATCCAGCGCCCAGGCAATGATCATCTCCTCGAACACGAATGGCACCAGCGGCTTGCCGAACAACTTGACGGTCACCACATCCAGGCGCTGCGTTTGTTCCTGACTGAGTTGGGGGTTGTCGGAAATCAGGCCGTTCGCCGCTTCAATGATGAAGAACAGGTCCGGGTCAACGTTCTCAATAGACTTCAGATCTTCCATCATCTGCTGGTAGCCGCCCAATAGCTTTTGCGCGGCGCGAATACGTAGGAAGTGTTCGAAGTTCTGCACCGAGTCTTGGGCCACGGCACGGGAAACCTTGGCTTTTACCAGCAGGTAGTTGTTTACCAGCTCGCTGACTTTAAGCGCGTCCTTCTCTGCCTCGGGCACCAGTTTCATGGCTTCGGCAAAGTGCTTGGCGTTAGCTTCAGCAGTGGCAATCTCGGCTTCATCGAGCATCTTGGCCTTCAGGTCACGGGCCATCTTGATGACCCAGTCCATCGCCTTCTGCAGATTCTCGGCAATGGGGTGTTTGTCCAATTGCTCAATGAAAGCGAGTACACGCTCCAGGCCAATGGCCAAACCCCGGACCCACGGCCACGGCACGGCACCCGCCACCGCCAGCAACCCCGCTCGAGCCTTGCTGATGTATGGTTGCACCGTGCGCCAGACCTTCTGCACATCGCCTACAAAAGTCTCTGCCTCGTCAGCAAGCCAGCCAATCGCCTTGGCAGCGATCTCCTTGCCCTTTTTCACTACTGCCGAAGCAACCGAAACAACCTTGTTGACAATCGAACTGAACCATCCCATTACAAGCTCCTTAGTTGACGCCCAGCAGCTTTCTTGCCGCGTCCAAATTGTTGTTTGCGTTTGCACGTTGCTCTGTAGCCAAGGCAGCGTGAGTAGTTCGCATTTGGCTGATTGCTTCTTCCAGATGCCGCAGTAGCAACACCGGCTGGCCCGGCTCCAGCAGCGGCTTGGGCAGCGCCAGGCGCAGGCAGCTGCGAATCTCGCGTCCAGAGAACCCCTCCGACAGCTCGGTGAGCGTCGACAACAGCGTCTCGCGGTCTTGCGCAATAGGGATGCCCGTCACCAGCATCCGCGACCAGATCGCATGACGCTCAAGCGCACCGGGCAGGGCGAACTGAATATGCTGTGAAATACGGCTGACAAACGCCGAGTCATAGTTCTTGGCAAAGTTGGTGGCGAAGATCACCACGCCTTCGTGCTTCTCCAGCTCGATCAACAAGGTCGAACGCATGGCGTTCACCTCGTTGTCGATACCTTGGGTCACGGAGGAAAGGCGCTTGCCCAGCAACGTGTCGGCCTCATCGAAAAACAGCACAGCCCCCTCTGCGGTGGCCGTCTTGAACACCTGGGCAATGTTCTTCGAGGTGTCGCCCATGAACTTGCTTTCAAGGTCGGCGATGCTCATGAACATCAAAGGCTTGCTCAAGCTACCTGCCAGGGCTTCAGCGGTCAGGGTCTTGCCGGTGCCGGGCGGTCCGAAAAAGTTCAGTACCACGCCCTTGCCGGCCGGGTCGACTGCAGCGAAACCCCAGTCCATGTAGATGGTCTGAAAATAGTTGATCTTGGCCAGCGCCTCGTTCAACTGCTGCCGAATAGAGGGGCCCAGCACCACGTCATCCAATGTATAGCGCGCGGCCACCGCTTGCAGCACGGGCTGCGGCGCGGGGAGAGCTTCAGTCTCGAGGCCTTCCTTCAGATGCGGTCGAATACGGCCGAGCAGGTAATCCTTTGAAGACATGGAAGAGTCTCGTTGTTGTTCATCACAGTGTGCGCAGGGGTCCGTACATGCCTTGCGCACGGAGTTTGTCGAAAGCGTATCGACGGTATTGTGGATTACTTTATAGGTGGAGCAGAGCGAAAGTGGCGTTTTACCATTATGCCGTGCAAGTAGCGGGGATTGGGGCACAGCGCACAAAGCCGTGCTCCTGCTAAGGCTGACCTTTCGGGTTAACCGGATGATTACGCACAAACAAGGAGCGCCTCCTGCCCATCATTTCCATGCTAAGCAACCTATGCTTACCTGCTCAAAACTGATCCGCAGCCCCATTTGCTGTGGTTCACCTGGATCAGTTTTGGCTCAGGAGCTCCAGCGTCCCCCTTCTTCAGAATTTCATTTTCAACACTCGCCCTCCTCAAAGCCTGAGGGACCAATATCCGGTTACATCTACAGCGCTAGATTAATCGAAATTGGATCCAAAAATATTTCAAACCTATATCACCTCAATGAACGCCCCGCAGTATTGACTGCTGCAGGGGGATTTGGCGTGCCAGCTTCTACCTCGGCACGCTCATCACTTGAGAGGATCTGCACATGTATACCCCTTGCCCAAGCTGTAACTCTGGACGCGTCATCACTAAAAATATCGGTAAGCAAGCGGGCGGCTTGATTGGTGCCGCAGGTGGTGCGGCCAGTGGAGCCGCTGGCGCCCTATCGGGTGCTGAAGTCGGTGCGGTGCTTGGTGTTGTCGGTGGGCCGGTAGGAATCGCCATTGGTGGTATTGCTGGGGCTCTTCTCGGTGGACTGTTTGGCGGAGTCGCAGGCGGGATAGCCGGTGCCACGCTGGGTGAGCAGATCGATGACAAGGTGCTTCACAACTACCAGTGCCAGGAGTGCGGTTACAGCTTCAGCGTCAACCACTAAGCCGTCGTTAACACGCGTCGGCGGTTGCTGAATCGACGCTCACTCCAACTCATTCGCAAGGAATCATTCCTATGGCTCATCTCATTGAAACCATGGCCTACGCCGGCGCTACTCCCTGGCATGGTCTGGGCAATCAACTCCCCCGTGAACAGCCTATCGAGGTCTGGCAACGTGAAGCCGGCATGGACTGGCAAATCCAGGAAAGTACGGTGCACTTCAAGTCGGATACTGTCGGTCACCTTGGCACTATTCACTCCTTCCCCGAACAGAAAGTCCTCTACCGCTCCGACACCAAAGCACCGCTGTCGGTGGTCTCGCAACGCTACCACACGGTGCAGCCGCGTGAAGTGCTGGAGTTTTATCGCGACCTCACCGAGGCCTCCGGTTACGAGTTGGAAACGGCCGGCGTGCTCAAGGGTGGGCGCAAGTTCTGGGCGCTGGCGCGTACCGGACAAGGTGCAGCGCTCAAGGGCGATGATCAGGTCAACGGCTACCTACTGCTCGCTACCTCCTGCGACGGCACCCTGGCCACTACCGTCACACCGACCACGGTGCGGGTGGTGTGCAACAACACCCTGGCCATCGCCTTGGATGGCAGCAGCCGCGCCATCAAGGTGCCACACAACACTCGCTTTGACCCGGCGACGGTGAAAAAGCAGCTAGGCATCGCCGTCTCTGGCTGGGACGAGTTTATGTACCGCATGCGCGCACTGGCCGAGCGCAAGGTGCAGTGGCATGAGGCTTTGGGATTCTTTATGGGCGTGCTTTGTGAAACCACTCCGACCGGTGCTCTGCCGGAGGCGCTGCCCAATGAGCGTGCCCTGCGCAAGGTTCAGGAACTGTACGAAGGGCGTGGCCGGGGTAGCCAGATTGACTCGGCACGCGGCACCGCCTGGGGTCTGCTCAACGCCGTGACCGAATATGTCGACCACGAACGCCGTGCGCGCAGCAACGAGTACCGCCTGGACTCAGCCTGGTTCGGCCAAGGGGCGCAAATCAAGCAACGCGCTCTGGATGCCGCTCTGCAACTCGCCGCCTAACTCTAACTCACATCAACCCTTGCGCCCGGTCAGCCTTGTGCTGGTCGGGCGTTTTTATGACTGCAGGTAAATACGATGAAAGCAACGTCATTGAACAGCAGCACCCGCAAGCAACGCCCTGCCCTGCGCCTGATTAGCACGAAGGAGCTTCCCCGCGAGGACTGGTTGCAAATCCGTAAGCAAGGCATCGGCAGCTCGGACGCTGCCGCTGCGGTGGGTCTGAACCCCTACAAGTCGCAGCTGGAGCTGTGGCTGGAGAAGACCGGCCGCGATGTCGGCATGCCCAAGATCGATCCACAGGATGAGGAAAGCCCACTGTACTGGGGCAATGTGCTGGAGCCCATCGTGGCTTGGCACTACAGCAAGCGCAGCCAGCACAAGGTTCGACGGATCAACGCTGTACTACAGCATCCCGATCCGGCGCTGCCCTGGATGCTAGCCAATATCGACCGCGAGGTAATCGGTGCTCCAGAGGTGCAAATCCTCGAATGCAAAACTGCCGGCATAAACGGGGTGCGCCTCTGGAAAGAGGGCGTGCCCGAATATGTGCAATTGCAGGTCATGCACCAGCTCGCGGTCACTGGCAAGCAGGCCGCTGATGTAGCCGTGCTGCTCGGTGGCCAGCATCTGGAAATCCATCGCATCACACGCGACGAGGCGCTGATCGCGCGGCTGATTGACCTGGAACGACTGTTCTGGGATTACGTAGTCAGTGACACCCCGCCACCAGCCGATGGCACAGCTTCTGCGGAAGCGGCATTGCGCTGCCTCTACCCCGAGGATAACGGTCAGACCCTGGACTTCAGCCAGCACACGGAACTGACCAGCACCTTCCTGGAACTCAAGTCTGTTCGTCAGAGCATTGCTCAGCAGGAAACGCGTGAGGCGCAGCTCAAGCAGGTTCTGCAGCAGGCCATGGGGGAAGCCACCCGTGCAGAGTTTGCCGAGGGTTACATCAGCTGGAAGAGGTCCAAGGACAGTATTGGTCTGGATGTCGACCAGATGCTCAAAGACAAACCGTACCTGCAAGCTCGCTACCCCAAGACCAAAGCAGGCAGCCGTCGCTTCCTGATCGGTTGAAACCGTCTGTTCACCCTAGCCACCCGGATCGCTAACGTCCCGGTGGCTTTTTTATTTTCAGATCAAGGAGCACCACCATGCTCAAAGGTTTAGCCATCACTCCGCCGGTACTCGGGCGCATTTCCATCGGTAAGGTCGTCGAGAAAAACGGCAAGCGTCTGCCCGAGAAAGATGATCAGTTCACCATCACCTCGCAAGTCCAGAGCCGTGACGGCTGGTTACTGCATCCACTCAATGAGGAACTGCGCAATGGCCAGGATGGCAAGCTGCGCAGCATTCCGATCCGATTGCTGTTCAACGAACCGGACCTCAACTTTCGCGCGGACTACAGCCTGTTCGACCGTACCACCGGCAGACCATTGTGCGTCGGCAACGGTGAAACGTGTAAGCGTTTTACCAAGGACGGCATCCAGTCGCTGCCCTGCCCTTCACCCGATGGCTGCCCCCTGGCCCATGGCAATGCCTGCAAGCCATATGGTCGGCTGAACGTAGTGATTGGCGATGACGACCCACTGGGCAGTTTTGTCTTCCGAACCACTGGATTCAACAGCATCCGCACCCTGGCCGCGCGCCTGCACTACCTGCAAGCCATCTCCGGCAATCGCCTGGCCTGCCTGCCACTGGAGCTGCGTCTGCGTGGTAAATCCACTCGTCAGAGCCACGGCACACCGATCTTCTACGTCGATATCACATTACGCAGTCAACTGAGTTTAGAAGACGCCCTATTGGCAGCCAAGCAACTGGAGGAAACGCGGCAAGCCTCTGGCTTTGACCAAAGCGCCTTGGATCACGCAGCCCGGCAGGGTTTTAACAATGGTGCTTTTGAAGACAGTGAGGAGGACACCGGCGCCATTGTCGAGGAGTTCTTTCGCACTGCTGATGCCTCATCCAGCAACGCAGAGTCCCAACCGACAGAGCCTTCAAAGTCCTCACTGGCTCAAAAGCTGGAGGCTCAGGCTATCGGGCACAGCGCTAGACCCTCAATCCAGTAACGCCCTCTCGACTTCCTACGCTCTCACGTATTCACACAGGACTACTCGTATGAAATATCATAAGCTCAAGGCAGGTGAAACGACCGGCACCTACGTCATTGATTCACCGGTCACCGAGGCCGATATCCTGCAGATGGCCCAACAACTGGCGATGAGCCGATTGTCCAAAGGCCGGGAATTGACCGATCCGAAGCAGGTCTTCAGTCACCTGCGAACATTGCTGCAATATCATGAGCACGAAGTCTTTGCTTTGCTGCTGCTTGATACCAAGCATCGGGTGATTGCCTTCAGGGAGCTATTCCGAGGCACATTGGATGGAGCCAGCGTGTACCCACGGGAAGTGGTCAAGATCGCCCTGGAGCACAACGCAGCGGCCATCATTATGGTTCACAACCATCCCTCCGGCGATCCAGAGCCCAGCCACGCTGATCGCACACTGACCACCACCCTCAAGGACGCCCTCAATATGATCGGCACCCGGATATTGGATCATGTTGTCGTGGGGTATGAAGGTTGCGTCTCGTTGGCCGAACGAGGTCACCTGTAACCCCTATCCGATGGACTGCCCTTGGCTTATGCCAGGGCGGTCTCGGGTACGATTCCTTTGCTTATTTTTTGTCATGATCGAATAAGCGAGCGGATGACCGTATTAGCAAAGTGCCTCAACCGGTCAGTTTTGGGTTGGCGTTGACATGCAGGTTTGGGGTCTGATGATAACCGTTGACCTCATCCTCTATGATCATTATGCATAAGCCACTACTTCAACTGAAACCAGCTACTTTCTGATCGTTTCCATCAGTTCCATGAGGTTACTGAGTTGATGTAACACCCACAGGTACGTATCTATATCGAGGGTTATTCAGCATACCTTTAAGCTGCTGTGATCGGCTCAATCCACACCTAAAGCCTTGATCACCGCATCGACGGGATCCGCGTAAAAACTCGTCTGAAACTTGGTAAACAGCTCCGGGGGAATGGTTGGCAGATCCACGGCGCTGCTCATAGGCAACGCTACCCGCTTACCGCCTGCGTCGAAGGCTACCTGCAGGCATTCAGCGATGCTTTCCACGGGAGCAATGTTGCCACCCAGGCTCATATCGCCCAGTACGACCATCTGCCCCTGGGCAGGGCGTCCCAGCAAGCCGGAGGCGAAAGCCACCAGGCTAGCGAGCGCCATGTGCGTCAGCGGGCCAGTGCTCTGCAATTCCACAACATGCAGGTGGAAATCATGTTCTAGAACCCTGGCTGAGGCGCTGATGCGCGAGGCGTTTGCCTTGAAGTAGTCAAAGGCAATCTTCACCTGCTCTTTGGCAATGCTGGAATTCCAGAGGCCAGAGGTGGCAAGCTTCCCAGAGCCTTTGGTGACCTGAAGCTCAAGGCGGTACAGCCCAGGCATACCCTTGCCGCTCAAGCCGATGGTGTGAATGAAACCAGGCTTGCTCTGGCCTTCAGGGATCAGCGCCCCGCCCCCCTGCTCCTTCACCGTTACGAAGTGCTCTTCCAGGGTTTCATTGTCGATGTAGCTGAAGTGGACATCGTAGAACTCCATGCCGCCGATTTTCTTCAACTGCTCTTTGACCCGGCGACGCACCTGCAAGGCATACTCTAGGCACAGCTGCACGTCTTCCTTGGTGAACTGGTCATGGGGATACAGCAACTTGAGCAGCCCGGAAACGGTCTTGCGCACCGCGATCACATCGCGCTGGTTGAGATTGTTGCCAAGCTTGAAGTACTTATCGATGGCATCGGCGAAGCTGCGCTTGCGCATTTCGCGGAAAAACTCTGCCAGATAGTCGACGATCAGGCCGTACCTGTTGGTGAAGTACTCGGGACGCATCTTAGGGATCTCCCAGCCCGGAATGTAGGCATGGAAGCGGTCGAAGAAGGCCGAGTCGATCATCTGCTCTGGGAAGGGAGCCAGCAGGTGGCTGGTCTTCACCAGGGACTCGACGCTCTGGTTGATGTTGCCAACGAACACCATCGAGGCCGAAGCTTCCATTTGTTCACGCCCCCGCCCAAAGGATCCTGAGGCCATGAAGTCCTTCATGATCTGGACGCCATCTTTGTCCTTGAAGTTGATACCGGCCACTTCATCGAAGGCAACAACATCCCACAGACCGACCAAGCCAATGCGCCGGCTGCTCATGTTGTAGAATAGGTTGGCCACCGTGGTCTGGCCACCGGACACCAGCATGCTGTTAGGTGAGCACTCCTTGTAAATATGACTCTTGCCGGTGCCACGCGGCCCCAACTCGCAGACGTTGTAGTTGTTCTCGACGAAGGGAACCATACGGGCCAGCAAGTGCCATTGCACAGACTCATCCAGAGTCGAGGGCTCCATGCCGATGGAGCGAATCAGAGCCTCACGCCATTGCTCAGTAGTCAGTGCCGCACGGCCCGAGAAAAGCTCCTGCATGTTCATGTTCGGCATCTGGATCGGCTTGAGCAGCGTCACTCCGAAGGGAGAGCCGTTCTGGCCTTCCTCGTGGTAGTAGCTCAAGGTGGCAATTACCCAGATCCCGCCGACCAGCAGCTTCTCGTATTCCTTGACGATGCCGGCAGATATCTCAGCATCCTTGATGCCCAAGTTGCTGAAAGAGGCCTCGTAACGGTCCTTGCGCTCATTGAGCCGCACGGTTACCCGGTCGATCACCTTGTAGGTGCCGCGCTCGCGCACAAGAGATTTAACCTTCTCGGCCTCGTCAGGGCGCACATAGTTTTCGGCCAGCACAGTCTTGACGTTCTTCAGGCCCTGCTCGATGACCTCAGCATCATCCGATGCGCAGTACATCCCCAGCAGGTATTCGAGCACATAGACGGGGACGTTAGCGCCCTCCTTGATCAGTTTGGTCAGGTCCTTTCGCACCACGCGCCCGGCAAAGTGTTCATTGAGAAGCTTATCCAGGTCTTTGTCCTGATAGGTGTCCATTGCGTGTCATGCTCTCAAAAAAAGTCGTCGGTGAAGGCCAAATCGATGGTGACCCTGTAGCGCTCCAGCTCTGTATGGAGGTCTTTGTCACGGATGACCAGGAAGTAGTCCTTCTTGCGGTCGAAGTCACTGCCGAGCAGAGACAGCCGCACCTGCTTCATGCGTTCGCTCATCGAGTCAGTGGCGCAATCGAAGGTCACGACCTCCTCACTAGATATCGGCTGCTCGCCCTCGAAAATGGCGACCGCCACGGTGACTGGCAGTACCTGTTCGCTTACCGACTCGGTCTGGATCAGGTCGAAGCGCTGGATATTGGTCACCATCTTCAGCACTGACTTCGGTGAAATCACGCCCACCTTGCGCTTGGTGCGCTTCTCGGCCTTCTCGCCGCGCAGTTGGTTGACCGTCAGCACCGGCACAACAATCTCCTGGGGCATAGCACCGCCATGTACAAAACGCGCACCGCCAACAAAGTGGAAACGGTTAGCGCCCTTTGGAATCCAGAATTGGGTATCCGAGATTGTACCTGCTGTCTGCCTGGTGGAGCCCTGCCATACATCCTTGGCCGCAGGCAGGGTGTGCCCGATGACGTAACGTTTCTTGCTCTTGATAGCGTTCTCGGGCTTCTCCGCAAGCGAGGTGCGGTCAGCGACTTCCAGCTTGCTCTGCTGGAACAGAAAACCATGGTCGGCGGTAATCAGCACCGTGCTGGTGTTGAAGTGCATGAGGACCTTGCGAGTCAGCTCAGTCAGTTCCTCAATGGCCACCTCCACATGGTGGAACGTGTCCGACTCGGACGGGCCGCCACTGTCGCTACGGTCGTCGATGACGTTGTGATAGACGTAGATCAGTTGCTGATCTTTCAGTGCTTCTCGGCCTTCATCTCGTGACCAGGCTTTGACCTGGTCGGCTGTCACTGCCATGCCATTGTGCTGAGCAAGGATCTTGTCGCGCTGCACTGTGCCGGCGGTGGATTGCCCATCTGCGAACACCGTATCGACAGCACCTTCCCGATACTCCAGGGTGTTGTGCGGCAGTAGCGAGGCCATGCCCAATGTGGTGTAGCTGGGTAGCACGCCAAGCTGACTGGCGAGGCTTGCCTCGCTGTAGCGTTTCTCATTGATGCGGTCACGCAGTTCAACCGCAGCCTCGTAGCGGAAGGCGTCGCTGATGATCACCACCAGGCGCTTACTGCGGTTCTTCCCAAATTGTGGCTGCACCCAATGATCGAAGAAGTTCTGCTGGTTGGGTACTCCGGCGATCTTCCAGTGCTCCAGCCGTTGCTCGGCCTCTACCTTGTCGCCCCAGCTTCGGCCCAGTTGGTCGAGGTACCAGTAGGCGTAACATTGCTCGACGGCTTCATCGAGCTTCTTCAGCAGCTCTACATGCGCGCGCTGGGAAGCAGCAAAATAGTGGCGGTAAGCCCTGTCAAAACGATACAGTTCGCTTTCATAGGCCTTGTAGATTACTTCGGTACTGGCAAAGTGGAATCCAGCGGCATACTGCTGACGCAGGCTGAACAGATCAATCGCCGCTGACAGTGCGGAGTAGAGCAGGCGGTACTTACGGCGGATCTCGTCGTCCTTGTGACGCGAGGCCCAGTAGTTATCCAAGCGCTCGGAAATGATCTTGGAGAATAGGCCGAGGTCGCGCGGATCCGACTCCGGGATGGCCTTACTCAGATCGACGATGATCTGCCGCTCGACGGCCTCGAAGGTGGCTACATTGGCCAGCGTTTCTAACGGAATTTCACCGATCTTCTGCCCTATATGCAGAGCCTCGGCGACCCAGCTGGAGATTTCGTCGTAAGCCTTGTAGTAACGCGAGCTATCTCTCCAGCGCGAAAGCAGCGCCCGAGAAGTCGCTCGGGCATTGGCAGACGGGATGGCAATCGCAGAAGCCCAGCTTGGGATGTCGCCGATGCTTTCGCAGAAGCCGGTGGCCAGCAAACGAATCAGGAAATGTCCGAAGCTGAACGGCTTTTCGCCATTGATTTCCTCAACACTGGCCGGGTAGCCAACTTCATCCCGCAGTGCCAAGAGCAACGCCGGCATCAGGCCGAATTTATACAGCTCATCGATAACCGGGGGATTCTGTTCCAGGCCCAGGTCATCACTTACTACTGCCCCAGCCATGGTGCAGAGCAGCGCCATGATGTCACTGGCGTTACCCCCCAACACCACGGCTATCATCGCCAGATCCAGCGCCTGTTCAGTGTCGCTTGGCTGGATCAATCGTTTCAGGCTGGCCAGGCGATTCTTGTTACTGAGGAAGCGCTCCCGGGAAGCCAGATGCTCGCGCAAGCTCTGTTGTTGCAGCCCCAGGTCGTTGAAGATCAGCGAGACCTTGTCCGCATAAAAGCTGCGCGAGTACAGCTTGATATCCAACAGCCAGTCATCATCGGCATCCGGCTCGGCACAGGGGAAGTACAGTAGGTACTTCCCCGTGGCGTCCTCAAGCTCCAGCTTGAGCTTGATGCCGAAGGTGGACTCGCCCTGCATATTCAGCACCTGAACATCAGGCAGATCGAGTTGCCCCAGCTCGCTCACAAAACTCTGCTCAGGGTCGTACCAGAAGACGATGCGGTGATTTTCCGCGAAAAAAGCCTGCCGCAGGCCTTGGGTTAGTTGTTGCGTATCCATCAAATTAATCCCTAGTCGGCAGTGTCATAAGAGGCGCATATTCGCTGAGGATCCAGCAGGAGCTTGATTTTTTCTTCCTGCGCTGAAATTTCTTGTAAAAGCGTTTCTGGACAAATGAAAGAGTATTCAGGCCTTAAGTGGTATAGCCGGAGCAATGCGAGGATATCGTTTCGACTAAGGGGAGTTTCACACCACGGATTCAAAAACATGACGTTGCGGTCCACACAGGAAATGACGGCAGCAGACATGTACGGGCGCTCTCTAAAAAGTCCGTCTTTGTCTTTCTGTAGGTATGTGTCTTGATCTAGGCAACCATCATATTTGAGGCTGTAGCGTTCTTTTGGAAGAATGCTCTCTCCGGTCTTTCCATAGAAGGCATGCCAAAGACCAAAGCAGCCAATGTACGCATTTCCTCCATGGGTGACCGACTGGATAGGAGCCGTGTCGCAGGTCATGAGTTGAAGCTTGTGCTTCACATCAAGCCAAAGAATGTTTTTACACCCAAGGACAGTCTGGTCATTATCCCTCTTAGCACCAACAACGCGAGCAATGGTTTGGTTAGTGGCATATTTCTTCGGCAAAGATGCCGATCCGGTCACCGGGCGAGAGATCACCATCTTCACACATCCGTGCTGAGCGTCGAGCTCGTTTCCTACTCGATCTCTTTCTGGATTGTGTTCATCAGGGCAATAAACCTCAATATAAATATCATTTCCGATCTTAAAATCCGGCGTCTTACCGCCACGGCCTCCGCGCTCACGAATGTGAGTAACTGAGCATCCGTGAAACGAATTTGCCAAATGGCCAAAGGCTTCAACTTCAACGACCTTCGAGGCTTGGCTTGCCAACCTTTTGCTTCGCTCTGGATGGCCGAAGATAAGCTCGGGATGAGCTTCGCAGGCTGCTCTTAGCTCGGAATCGCTCCATGCATCCAGACTATTGCCCCGAACCAGTGAGCTCAGTGCGTTATTGATAGACCGAATGACTCTCGAAGAAGTTGAGTTAATGCAAGGCTCTACTCTGCAATCTTCAAGCACATTGGCCAGGTAGCCATGCACTTGCTCAACTCCTTGCTGTTCAAACGCAGAAAAAAGCGAGACACCGAGTCCTTTGCAGCCAACTTGTTCTCTGAGCGCCGGAGTGATCTCAATCATCTGCAGCGCCCCCCGTTACCGCCTTCACTTCAGCCAACAAATCACCAAATTTGCCATAGTTCACCTTCACGCCCTCATCCAGATCGAGACTGATGCGCTGGTCGGCGTAGTGGCGGAGGGTTTCGTCGAAGGCGGCGAGTTCCGCTTGCTGGTGATGCAGGGTGGTGAGTTCTTTTTCCAGGCGTTTTTTCTCGGCGGTGCTGGTACTAGCCTCGACGTCTTTTTCAAGCTTGGCGGCGTAGGTGCTGAGCTTGGCGGTAAGGGGGATGACGTATTCGGTGCGCATCCGCGCCAGGGTGCCTTCGTTATAGCGGTGCAGGTAGACCAGGCACTCGAAGGCCTTGTGCTTGCCGGAGCTGAACAGCCAGTAGATCGGGCGCTTTTTGTAGGTGCGCAGGTGGTCTTTGAAGAACTGGGTACTAAGGTAGCGTCGGATGGTGTCAAGGCTGGCCTCACCCTTCTTGGGCTTGATGGCGTGCAGGCACAGACTCTCGGCGACGAAATCGAGATTTTGCTGCAGATGCTCTTCGCCCCAGACCAAGCGGATAAATTCGCGGAAACGGTTGGTGGCGTCGTCGGTGAACCACTCCTGGTCGGTGAGCGGCAGGATGGCGTCATCGTCCGGAGTAAAGCGCGGCGTAGGTATCTGGCGCAGGTAGTCCTGCAGGGTTTCACCCTGGCTGGCGAGGATTAGGCCGGGCTTGTCAAGCGAGTAGCGGCCCATCATGCAGCCGAGGGCGTAGGACACCAATTCGCGGAGAGTGTCGCACTGCAGCAGGGTTTCCAGCTCTTCCTCGCTGCGGTTGCCGCCATAGCGGTAATGGGGGTTGCAGGTGAGGGTGATTTCTCTTAACGGTATGTCTTTAGTTAGTTCATCTTGAAGGCCGAAAGTATTAATTAGTAAATCATTATTTTTCTCTTCCAGGGCCTGCAGTTCTTGTGTTGCCTGCCAGCAGCGTGCTAGCCATGCTAGCCAAGTTTCTTCTATTTTTTGTGATTTTCCTTTAGCTAAGAAATTATCAGAAAATTCCCATGAGACCTCAAAAAGATTCCAGTCCTCTCTCGCAATTTCAATGCACCTTTTTCCGCCGCCATTAGTAATTGAGAGGTAAGGGGTTGAATTTAATTGGCCGGGCAATAGGTTTAATGTGGGATTCATATCCTCAATGACGGCAGCAGCAATTTTTGAGTTTAAATACTCTATAAGATTGTTTAGGTGTGCAGGTTCGCCTGTCATAAAGCAACTGGCGTCGTTGTGAATGCAGTTTGCATTCACAGCTCTAAATGATAGTGAGCCACTTGTGATTCGTGACCATGTAACTGCTGGCTTGAAATATTCTTCTTCGTTTCTAATATATGCTCCTGCCGCAAGATTTTTTATGTCCCATCCATCTCTTTCCCAGTTTATTACATCGATAGTGTTGCCAAACCACTTCCTATAGTCGCCGCCCTTGTTACAGGGGATCCACTTTTCACGCTTTTCACTACCAATCTGCAGGCTGCTTTTATCTAGGCTTACTTCAAACCAGTAGCGAATGTATTTGGCATTCTCTCCTGTTTGCATTCCAACGCCGACTTTTGCAAAGCAAGAGATTTTTGGCATCTCGAAAAGTTTCCGTTTGCGCTCGCTTAGCCAGTACGCGATAGTTACGCCCGGAATCTTTATAAATTCCGCCGCCGAAGCCCGGTAGAAGTACTGGTTCATATCCTTGTTCTGTTCCTGGCTCATGCCTGTTCCCCTTTGGATAATGCTCTGCGCGCGTGCGCCATACCTTGTTTGAGCCCGCCCTGAACGGGTTTGAAGTCTTTGTCCGGCGGGCGATAGCTGGACTGGAACTGGCGCAGGGCCTGCACGTCGATCTCGCCCTCGCTGGTGATGCAGTAGTCGTGGTTACCGCCCTTGACGCGCAGCAGGTCGTGCTTCCAGCGATCCTTGTAGGCCGCGCGGATGCAGCTGTCGCTGTAGTTAGAGCTAGAGCCCATCAGGATCTGCCTCCGGCTCACTGTGTTCAGCGCTGTCTGTCAAAGAAGAGACCTGCTGCCAGTCATCAGCGATTTTCTGCCAGTCGACGGTTCTTTCCTCCAAACCGCCAAAGATAATGTCTTCTTCCAGGCCTTCTCCTGACCATACCGCCCAGAAATCCGGGTCGTCCGATTTTGGTCGGTGATGCTCGGGCAGCGCATTCATCTGCACCAATACCGGCAGCTCAGATGCCCAGCCGAGCAGGATGGCGTGGCGGGAGGGGAGCGAGGGCAAATCCCGCAGCAGGCCACGCAGGTTATCGGGTACTAGCTTGTGCACTAGCTCCTGGTCACGGTCGTTGCTAATGCGGTGCAACAGGTAGCTGTTGCACTGGGAAAGCACGGTGGGCGACAACTCACTAGGGCGCTGCGAGGACAGCACCAGGCCCAGCCCGAACTTGCGCCCTTCGCGGGCGATCTTCTCAAACACTTGGCAGCAGATGGCGGCCGAGCTTTGGTTTTCCGTGTCGTCTTTGTAGCGTTTGATAAAGGTGTGCGCCTCTTCCATCACCAGCACGGTGGGCAGGGTTTTGCCATGGTGCAGCTTGCGATAGCGCTGCAGGGCTTCCAGCGTCATGCGCGCGATCACTGCCGTGATGATATGCACGACTTCGGCAGGCACCAGCGAGAGGTCGATGACGGTGACGGTGCCGTTGGAGGCTTGGCTGTCGCCAATGTAGTTACACAACCAATCATCCAGCGTCAGGTCCTTGGCATCACCTGAAACGACCTTCATGCGATTGTCCGACAGGATGGTGCGAATGCGCATCTGCATGGTCTCGACGTACTCGGAAACCCCGAGTAGTTCAGCCGTGGCTTCGAGGCTTCTCAGCAGTTGATCGCCCGTGAATTGACGCGGCACATCGGCATCGATAGGCAGGATATCGGTGTCGCTGCCCCCAAACACAGAATGCGTCTGGCTCAACTCTCCGAGTAGTGAACCGACTTCTTGCGGGGTGAATATTGCGGGCCAATCGCCTTGATGTGCCCCTAAAAGCTGAGTGATGTGCAGGATCAAGTCACCAATTGCCGTACTTTCCGTCGGGCTGAAGGTGGCGTCATCCACTAAGCCTTCTTTCCACTTGATCAGTCGATCACGGAAGCCCTTCGCTGGCCCAGCCCCCTTCCAAGGATTGCCTGAATTTCTTTCAACCTGAATGGCAGACACGAGCGTGCGCAGAAAGCGGCGCATCTCGTGGCAGGGCGTGACAGCTGCGGCGAAAACGCTGTCACGGACGGATCTCAGAGCCTGTATCAGCGTTGGCCTCTGGGCCTTGGCGCTGGCTTGGGTGAACGCACTCCACTCCGCGCTGTTCCAGAACCACAGAGGCACTTGCAGTTGTTCGACGCCTTCGCTGGGTTCAACGGCATACACCCGCACCTTGCTCATGTCACGGAAGGTATTGGCATACTCGCCGTTGGGGTCGAGCAAAATAAAGCGGGCATTTGGATCTGCTCCGCAGCGGGCTTTGCGAGCTTCCTCCATCGACCAGCGGATCAGGCCTGCGACGGAACAGGACTTGCCGCTGCCGGTGTTGCCCAGTACGGCCAAATGGCGACCAAAAAGTCGGTCGGGATCAATCATCACCTTGGCATTGGCGGCCAGGGGGCTGCTGCCGATCAGCACGCGGCGGTTGTCTCCCGACTCCACGATGGCGCGCAGCTGATTTTGCGTGGGTAGTAGCACCGCATCGCCGACGGTAGGGTAGCTCTCCACGCCGCGCCGAAAACGGTAGATTTCCTTGTCGCCTGTACCGCTTCCTTCATACACCAGGCAACCCAGGGGATTCAGGCTCATCTTGCGCAGGGGATAGGGCAAGTCCACCAGGCCAAAGTCCTGCATGCCCTTGCGTTTTGGGTATTGCGAGCGCTCGATGGTGATCCACTCGACCTGAGCAACCAGATGACCCTCGTCACTGGGAATCAGCACATAACCGTTAATGCGAGGGAACGGGCGCGGCGTACCGGTATTAAGCGCCACGCCGTCGGGGGCCTCGATGTCGATCAGCACCTTGATTTCGTCAGGGGAGACGAAATCAATAGTGCCGATGCGCAGGGAGTCGGCATAAGCCAGCGGTGACATGCTCATACCAGATTGCTCACGTCGACAATACCGACTTCAGTGGCAGGGCGATCCGCAGGGGCTTGACCCGCGCCCCAACGCTGTTTGAGCAGTTCACTCATGCGGAAGGTCGTCTTGTCTATGGCGGCCTTGGGCAGGTAATTCTCGGTCAGTGTGGGCAGATCGGCCAATGCGGGACCAATCAGCAAGCTGATCTGCGACGGTCTGCCCATCTCCCGGTAGGTCTGCATGATGCGGCCAAGCGGATCGTCATACGAGATCACGACCAGATGCGTTGAGGGGATAGTGAGCATGTCGCGGATCACGCGGTTGATATGCTCGTCGCCAAAGCTGTAGCCGTACGTCACCAGCGTGCTGTTCGGACGGCATACGGCTGCCGCAAGATCGCGAAACAGCTCCACGTAGGGGTAGTCGGCGGTTTCCCTGTCCTTGGCGGCGTTGGGGTAGATCATCAGCTGATGGGCTGTGGACCCGCCAAGGCCCGGCGCCTTCAAATAGGGTTCGACGCTTTCAGCCCCAAACGGCAGGCCGATGCGGCGGATGTCCTTGCCGGTCTGCACCCAGTCCACCGAACCATGCAGCTTGGTGTAGCGCGCCACTCCCTCCAAGTAACGTGGTTCGCCACGTATACCGGGAGGGTTGTAGTGCATGTCCAGATCCAGCCGCGAGGAACGGAAGATCGGCATCAGGTTGCCCAAGAATCGATCCAGCAGATGCAGCCCGGCGAGCTCCGCCCCGGCCTCAATCAGCCGGTCATAGTTGGTGGTGAAGATGTTCAGTCGGTCGCGCACCCCAGTGCGGCTGGCAAAGCTCATGAGGAAAGTGACCAGGGTATTGAACGCTTGCTCGCGCTTACCTTCTTCGGCCGTGGCAATGCCCGCTTCGCTGTTCAGAATTGACTGCGCGAAGGCCTGCATGCCGCTTTGAAGTTCTTCGCGTAAGGCTTCGGCCTCGCTGTCCTTCTGCAGAATCTCCAGGCCGCGTAGCAATTCATTGGCAACGCGTAGCTGATCTTCCAGATTGCCCTTCTTGCGCCCAGCCGATGCCGCAGCGTTCCCTGCGGCTTGATCGATTTCGGACTGATGGTTGCTCAGCGTCAGGGAGCCCATGCCGGCGGCGCTTTTCTCGGCGGCCATGTAATGCACCGCGTGGGTCAAGCCCGAGCCGGCCAGCAGCGAAAGGTGCTCCGACTGGAACAGTGACGTCAGCCAGGGTTCGATGCGGCTACGCAGCTCCTTGTGGCCAAAATCTTCGGTGTTCAGCCAGGAGGATTCCATACCTGCCTGAAGCTTGAACTTGTCACCGTCAACGGTGAACTCAATAGGCCTATGATCATCTCTAGTTTTGAGCGTATTGAGCTGCTTGGTTTCTTTGCTAGGCATCTTTGGTCCCCCTGACTAACTGAGTTTCATCCGCTGACGTATCTGATTGTGTATAGGCAATGCGCCACGCGAGGCCGGGGGCCATAGCGTGGCCATCAGTGAATGGTCTCAAGCAGCATCCTGCTCTTCTCCGCCTCCGACTTGCCATCCACCAGTCGGATGTAGGCGCCGGCATAATTGAGGTAGGCAGCATTCTTAATGACGAAGGCGGTCGTCGAGACCACTTCGCCGCTGATGCTATCGAAGGCCCGCGCGCCCAGGTGGGCCATGGTGATGATAGTGGTGTGCTTCAGCAGCCACTCGCGCAGTTGTTCGTAGCTGGATAGGAACATCCACGATTGCATGTTGATCTGGGCGTTGAAGCCCTGTGGCTTGAGCAAGGCGAAGGCGCGCTCCATGAAGATCGCAAAGAGGTCCGACTTGCTATTGGGATAGGTCTTCTTGGCGAAGTCCTTGAGGTCGGTATTCATGCCCTTGCTGCCCATATAGGGCGGGTTGGCGACCACCGCATCGTAGCGCTGGGCGAGTATCCAGGCCTGCTGTACGTAGGGCAGCAGCGCTTCGGCGGCCGGCTTTTGCATGGAGTCGCCGGCACTGGTCAGTTCGCGCAGTTGTGCCAGCAGCTCGGCGAGGGGGGCTGCGTCCTCTTCGGGGACCTCGATCAGCGATCCGAAAGTCTTGGCCTGGGTAAAGCGCTGCAGCGTGCTCCTTAGCAACTGGTAGCGGTTGTCGGCCTGGGCGGCGGCAAGGTTGCTCTGTTCGCTTTCGAACAGGCCCTGTGACTGACCGCGCTGCCAGTCGCTGGTCAGGTTCAGCGCCCGCCAGAGGCTGACGAGATCCAGGTGGCGGCTTTCCTGCAGGGCCAGCACGTTGAGCTTGAGCTCGCGGCTGAATATCCGCCGGTCGTCCTCGCGGGCGAGCATCATTAGGGCGAAGCCGGCGAGCTGGCCGGCACGGTCGTCGATATCCAGGCCGAACAGGTTGTGCTCCAGAATCAGCTGGGGAATGTCGCGACTGCGGAAGCCGCGTTCGGTGTAGATATCCCTGAGCAGCTTGTAGGCCTCAATGAGGATGTGGCCGGAGCCGCAGGCCGGGTCGAGTACCTTGAGCGTCAGCGGGTCAATGCTCTCCGGGATGCTAGTCGCCAGTTGTGCCTGTACCTCGGGCGGCTGTTCGCCGGGGGCGACGTAGTAGGGCATCCTCTCTTTGCTGTTCAGCGGCGAGTCCGGGTAGGTCTGCAGCCACTGACGGCCAAGACTGTTCTGCACCAGATACTGGACAATCCAGTTGGGGGTGAACAGCTGGGTGGCAGCGGGGATGTCTTCGCTTTTGACCACCTTGCCGATGATCTGATCCTTCTTTTCGCTGATGTAGAACTGGTAGAGCCAGCCAATGATTTCGACGTTGTGCCAGTCCTCCTCGGGAATGGCGGCCACCATCTCGCGAATTAGTGAGTCGGTTTTGGTCAGGTTGTCCGGCAGCAATAGTTCGAGGGCATCGTCCACAGCTTCGAAGAGGAAGGGTATGGCCTGGTGCAGGGCATGGCACTGGGTGAGGAGCAGCTCGCGGTACAGCTCTTCATCCTTGTTGCCATCAAGCTTGAGCTCGGTGATGCGGGCCTTGTCGAGGCCTTCGAGTTCGATGTCCAGGCAGTCTTCGAGGATCTGCGGCATGCCGGCGCCGCCATCGGCGGCACTGAGCACGCGGCGACCATGATCCAGGTAGCCTTTGATTTCCATAAAGCGCAGCGCGCAGAGGCGGTTGAACCAACTGTAGGCTGCCTGCTCCATGGCCTGGGCAAAACCGATTTGCTCGACTTTTTTCACCAAGGCCGCACGCGGGCGGATGATGCTGGCCGGGAAAGGCCGGTCGCCAATCAAGGCCAGATCGCCCTTCTGCTCCACTGGCACAATACCCATGCTGGGGATACTAGACTCGCGGATGCCAAACAGCGCAGCGCGCTTGGTCATCGCGGCGATAAAGGCGGTGCGTGCCTTGGGGGCGTAGCGTTTGACGTTGCTGGTGTTCATGCTGGCTTTCC
Source organism: Pseudomonas sp. NY15354 (assembly GCF_048068075.1). Lineage (NCBI taxonomy): Bacteria > Pseudomonadati > Pseudomonadota > Gammaproteobacteria > Pseudomonadales > Pseudomonadaceae > Pseudomonas > Pseudomonas sp. NY15354. The sequence goes on along the minus strand of NZ_JBLUPV010000008.1, from coordinate 45,636 downwards.
CTAATTTTTCTTGAGCCTGTCTTGGCGCAGAGCTGCAGCCTGGAGGTGGCCTCCCCCTCCAGGCTGCGCCGAGTCAGCGGATACGAATTCGCTTGTCTTGCTTGATGGCGTTTTCCAGCTCGGCTTTGAGGGCGTCGATAAAGCGGTCGATATCGCTCTGGCTTTCCAGATACAGGCCATTGCTGAGCTTGTTGAATACGCTGGTGGCGGCCACCTCGACCACCGGTTTGGGCGGTGCTACCGGTTTAGGTGCGGGCGTCAGGGAAGGCGCTCTGTCTTCCTTGACGCCGCCGGCCGCATTGGCGACCTGTGCGGCCTTGGCCTGCTCCTGTTGGAGTTTTTGCTGGCGTTCAGCTTCGGTCTGGATGGCGCGCTCCAGTTCGAACACTCCGTCGTGCAGGCGCTCGTCGGCAGTCTGGGTTTGCAGCAGGTAGATATTGGCGATGCTGGTTTCGGTCTCCAGATCCGCCTTGACCAACTGAAGCGGGCGCAGCAGACGGTTGCTCAACTCTGCAGTTTCGATACCGCTCTTGGCGATTTCAGCCTGCAGCTGGGCAATCTTCTCGTCGACACGGGCCAGGGCATGCTCGCGCTTCTCGGTGAGGATCGCAGCATTAATCGCCTCCACCGCTTCCACCAGGCCAGCCACTTTATGCAGCTGGTTGTAGGGTACGGCGTTCTGCTCGATGGCTTGCAGCTCAAGGAGGGCCGTGCGGGCCTTGCCGTCCTTTTCCAAGGCGGGCTTGTTCTTATCGAAGCGACGCAGGGCTTGCTGCAGCTGCTGCCAGGTATGCAGCTGATTGGTGAAGAACTCATGGAGGTCGCGGTAGTCCTCCTCCAGATCCAGGTAGTCGTCCTTGTTGTCGACCATGGACTTGAAGAAGTCGACGCTGTCGGTGTTGCTCAAGAGGCGCTGCAAACTGAGCAGAGCCTTCTCGATCACTTCCTTGCCGGGAAAGCGACCAACATCGGTCTTGCTCTTGTAGCTCTTGAGGTTGCCCAGCCAGGTCTCGAAATGGCCACGGTAATACTCGAACAACTCCTTTTCGCCGGCAGGGCCGAGGGCGTTAAACAAGTCCTGACTGAGATTGCGCACCTGCTTGAGTAGGACTTCATCGGTCAGGCGCTTTTTCTGCACCGAGATTTCCCGGCGCTTGCGGCTGTTGCTCAAGTAGTCGAAGGCATCCGGCAGCGGCAGGCTGGGGCCGGCAGAATGAAAGGAGATACGACTGGTCGCGGCCAGGCGACCGAGGATCAGCAGGATCTCGCCATCCGGCCAGCCATAGGGCCGCTTGCTGAAGCGCTCGATGATGTCCGCCACCAACAAGCGGTCATTGCCGGAGGCGCGCAGGGTGATGAACTGCTCGACTTCCTTGATCGCCTGCGGATTACCTTCTTCGCCGTCGAGGGTCAGGCTCAGTTGACCAATGTCGTCGGCGTTCAGAATGGCATGGAGCTCGCGCTCGGGCTCCTGCTGCAGCACCTTCAGGTAACCCAGCTTGGTGTAGGTGTTCTCCAGCAGGTATTGGCAGGCCTCGTCGAACTTGCTCTGGATGTTGTTGCCGGACAGTTTGAGGTGCTGGCCCAGTGCGTACGCTTCGGCACGCTCGATCAGCTCTTCGAGCATCAGGCGCAGGCGCTTCTTGCGCTCCTGGTTCTCCCGGCCACGGTCGGCGAGGATTTTACTCAACTCGGGCTGGCTGCCATCGTCATTGAGACGGATGAACTTGTTGGTCTTCAGCCAGGTGCGTAGCTCGGTGAAGAACTCCTTGTTGTCCGGCAGCTTGAACAGAGCCATGCCAGTGGGCGCTTCGTTGCTCTTGTTGATGCAGCCAGCTTCACCGTGAAGGGCGTAATCTAGATCCAGCGGCGAGATCACCTCGACGCGCAGATCATGCTCATAACGGCCTTCCAAGCTGTGGCCATCGAGATAGCGGCCAATGCTGTAGTCGGTCTTGTTGACGCCATAGCGGAACTTGTTCTTGTCCTTGAGCAGGTCCTTGTAGATCAGGTCGGCGAGAGCCTTGTTCTCATCGGACGAGGCAATCTCGGTGGCCTTGATCTTGCGAGTGATATCGCGCTCCTCGTTGGTGAGGAAGACAAACTCTTCGCCGTTGCGGGTGATCAGGCTCTCTTTCTCCAGGCGCTGCAGGGTTTCTTCGATGCGGCGACGCAGGGCGAGCTTGTCTTCGTCGACCTGCTCGATGGACAGGGTGACAAGATTGTCCAGCGTGCCCTTGATCAGATCGACATAGCGAATCATGAACAGGGTGCGCAGGATCTGTACATCGAAGGTATCGAGCACGGCGTTTTCGCCGGCCTGGTCGATGGTGCGCTTGACGGCTGTGTCGAGGAAGCCTTCCACCGCACGGTAGAAGCTGTGCAGGGGTACCAAGGCACCAATGTCTTTGTTGGCAATCGACTGGGCGGCCATCTGGAAGGCATCGAGCATGGAGCGCTCACCGTAGGCCAGATGCGCGCCAGTGGCGCCGACCTTGCGGATTTCTTCGAAGACCTTCTGCACCAGTTGGAAGTGGTATGGCGCAAAGGGATAGTTGGCGATGAAGCTCTCCGGGCCGTCGTAATTACGCAGCGTCGGACCGGAGCGGTCGAATGTGATCTGGTTGCGCAGAATGTCGCCCTTCTGCCCCCAAACAGCGCGCAGCTCGGTTTCGGCCTCCGCTGTTTTGCGCAGCAGACGCTTCTGGATCACTTCGTCGGTGTTGGAGCTGGACAGCGACAGGCGTGTTTTGAAGCGTCCGGCAATCTTGGAGAAATCGTTGGCCTTGGAGGCCGAGAGCTCACCGAGCACCGCATCCATGTCGGCCTGGGAGGTGACAATGATCCAGGCGCGGCCCTTGCAGATGGTGCCGAGGTTTTCGGTGATAGTCTGCAGCGTCAGCATCAGGCGGGTATCGCTGCCGATGAACTGGCCGACTTCGTCCACCAGGAACAGGACACGGTGCTTGGCCGGCTTGGCATCGAGGTACTCGCGCACCCAATGGCAGAAGTTCTCGACTGAGACACTGAAAGTCTGCTCGGACTCCTCGAACCACTTGTGCGCTGCCTCGGCAGACAGAGCCAATACCTGTGCCAGGGCTTGCTCAATATCGTCCTGATAGAACTGATAGCCGTCGCGCTCCTCGGCCCAGACTAGACCGGTAGATTCGTTGAAAGCCTCAACAAAGCGTTCATAAACGCCACGCTGGGTCAGGTGGCGCTCCATGTGAGCGATGTGTGGATGGTCGCCGCTGAATCCCTGGTGTTCGTTGAACACGCGCAGGAAGACATTGAGGATCGGGTTGCCGGCGTCGTTGGAGCTCGCCTTGCTATCGATGTTGAACAAGATGACATCAGCGCTATTGGCGACGGCCTTGTCGATATCTGCGCGAATCATCGCATCGCGCACCTTGCTGGCATCGAAGAAGGAAACGGCGTTATGGGTATTACCCTGGGGGTCCCGAGCCTGAATGTTGGCCAGCAGGTAGGACAGGGTTTTCAGGAAGTGCGACTTACCCGACCCGAAGAAGCCGCTGATCCAGACGCCTACGCGGTTGGCAATGGAGGGGTCGCTCAGGTCGGTGCCATAGGACTCAAAGAAGCTGCGGAAGTGTTTTTCCAGCTCGTTGGTAACCACATACTCGTCGAGCTCTTGGAACACGGTGGCGTCGTCAGACTGGTCCGCTTTGACCACGCCATTGATAGGGCGGTCGAGTTCCTTGAAGAAGATGTCTTTAATGCTCACGGCAATCGTCCTTATTGATCAGGGCACCAGCTTGAACGCACGGTAGTAGTTGTTGCTGGGGATACGGTTGAACAGAGACAGCGACTGCCCTGAGTAATGGCCGGGGTAGAACAGCACCAAAGGTTTGTGACCGAGCAACGCGTGCAACTTGTTGAGTAGGTTGTGGGCTCGCAGGACGGGCCAAACAGAGCCCACGCCTGAAATCAGGACTACATCGCGCTCGGCAGCGCCGCTGTGCTCCATCAGGAAGGGAGCAAACTTATCCATGTGCAGAGGCCCGGAAAGCGCCTTGAGCAACGCATGGTCGCCCTTGGTCTGCTGCATCAGGATGGCCTTGTCGGTGAAGCTGCGCTGATCCAGATATTCGCGCATGGCCTGCAGCAGATTGATATGGGCAACTTTGAGATGGCTGTGCTTCTTGGCCAGGAGCCCTTCTAGAAAGCACAGGTACTCACGCACCTGTAGCTCGTCCTCGGGGTCATAGTCGAAGATCCAGAAGCCGATCTCGTTGCCGAGGCCCTGGCTTTTGAGAAATTCCTCTGTGAGGATTTTTTCCGGGATCTGATTCAGCCGATCCTGTAGCTGCTGATTCATCACTTACTCCTTGATTCCGCGCCTACTGCGCAGCGGCGCTGGATACTTCCAGGCAGGCTTTGATTCGTTGTCGGTAGCTGTCGTCCAGCAACGCGCGGGCCTCTGGCCGGATCTTTAGGTTTTGCAATCTCATGCTGCGCGTACTTTCCAGCAGACCGACTTCAGCCAGCATGCGGTAGACGACTTGAGCCATCTTCTTGCGACTGGATTCAGTCCAGGTCGTGATGGCTGGATCTCGATGACTGCGCTCATCCAGGAATTCGCTCCAGTGGTAGGGCTCAAGCACCCCAGCGCGGGTAACAAAAGCATCCCGGACGACGGTTTCGATGAATTCGACGAGGAGAAGATTGCGCTCCAGGGCTGAGCAGAACACCACCTGAGTGGCGAGTTCATCGTCGCCATCGCGAATGGCCCGCCAAAAGGCGGCGTCCAACCGCTCCAAGCGCTTGCGCAGGGCCTGAGCAACGCGCTTGGCCGAAGCTGAAGTGCGTTTCTGCAGCCGGTTCTCTTGCTGGATGACCTCGTACCAGTGCTCGGCGCTGGCGTTCTGCAACAGCAGTTCGGCCACAATGCGAGACTCTCGAACTTGCAACGAACCGCCGATCAGATCGGAGTCATAACTGAAAGTCTGATCGCTCACCCCTGGCCTCCACCAAAGAGGAGAGGTTCAAGCCTTCTGCGATCCGTTGGTAACAGTTGCAGCGGATGCTCCCGAACACGGGAAGCATTGTCCTCGGTAATTGCTGCCTGAAAGCGCTGCAGGGTGTAGTGGGCCAGAGCCTTGCGTACGGTCAGCTGTAAGCGCCCTTCAGGCATAGCGAAATCGCGCTCGACCAAGGCTTTCTGGGAGTCGCTGAGCAGCAGATTGGGGATCAGCGTTAGAGAAATCTTCTCTTGCCAAAGACAGTCGCTCTCCGCCTCGGGCGCCTCTTCATCACAAGGCTTGGGCGTGCGGTCAATGCGCGACAGAAGAAAATCACGGAAGTCCTCCCGCTTATGGCACCAGGCTCGCACATGCCAACGAAAGCCCGTGTAAACCAGGGTGTGGGGAGAAATGACTCGTTCGTGTGGCGCTGGATTGCTCATTGAGGCATAGAGAATTCTGAGGCTGGTTCCCGCACGGCAAGCCCGGACTACCTCACGCACGACCTCCGGTCGAATTGCGCGGTCGGGCAATTGGACAGTGGCAACCCCAGGATGAGACTCAAGCACCTGAGCCATCGGCTGTCCGCCCTGACTCACGAGCATTTCCAGATATTCATTGACGTGCCCAGCCGTAAGCACTGGCTGAAAGCCTGCAGCTGGGACATAGCCTTTGACTGCGGGGTTATGAATGAGCGCCCCTTCGTTGAACTCCGTGTTGTACCGATTGATGTCCGAGGAAGCCTGCTGCCGAGTAATACCAAACCACTCGACTAACTGAGTAGTGATCAGACGCCCCTCCCAGAAGGCGATCAGCTCAATGGCGCGCAGACGGAGAAGGACTTCGTGTTTGAGATTGAGCATCCGCTAGGCCTGATCAGGATTCGAATCCGATACTGCCCGAGAGAAAGAATACTGTAAATAGTTTTACTGTAAAATAATTTTCTACCCATGCAAGGCTCACTCTGCAGGCTGGCGCTGGTAAGCCCGCGCACGAGGATGAAACCCCAACGAGGCCAAATATTCCAATGGCCTCCTCTGCCAACTGCCCTACCCGACTGGTGACAGCCGGCTGATCATCAAGGCAGTACAGCCTGGGCTGGTGCAAGTCTTCCGAGCAGGCATCAGCTACGCCAGGCCGATGCCGCACTTGTCACCATAACGCTACTTGTCGTGGTTACAGCTGTGCACGTAGCCATACCCACGCGTGAGCTCTTCCCACAGCCCGCCGATCTCAATGGCCTTCCACACATCTCTGCACACCACGTTGCCATTGAAAAAGTACGCGGCGTGAATGTGGTAGCCCCTCCCGTCATTACGATCCCCCTGCTCCACTGAGTAGATGTAGCCAATCAGGTGCTCGAAGACTGAATGACGACAATGCTTGGCAATCAGAGTGTCCAGTTGAAGGGACTGACTGGCCGCCCCTGATGTTCGGGTCGTTTCTCAAGGCCGGTATAGCCCGCATCTGCACAGACGACGTTCTCTGCGCCATGCAGCAGATGCGCAACTTGCGTCACGTCGGCCACGTTCGCAGCAGTGCCGTGAACGTGATGCACCAGCCCTGACTCAGTATCAGCACCGATATGCGCTTTCATGCCGAAGAAGTACTGGCTGCCTTTGTTTGATGCATCTCTGGATAGCGCTTGCCTTCCTTGTTCTTGGTCGACCTGGGCGCATGGATGATCGTGGCATCGACAATGGTGCCTTGGTGCACCGACAGGCCCTTATCTTGCAGGTTGTTGATGGTTTCCAGAATCCCTGCCGCGAGCTGATGCTTCTCCAGGAGGTGTCGGAAATTCATGATCGTCGTGTCTTCGGGAATCGGCGCGCTGAGCGTCAGTCGTGCAAACTGGCGCATCGAGGTGATCTCGTACAACGCTTCTTCTATCGCCGGATTGCTCAGCGAAAACCAGCTCTGCAGCAAGTGAATGCGCAGCATCGTTTCCAATGGATAAGGCTTACGACCGCCGCCGGCCTTTGGACAGTGAGGCTCTATCACTTCAACTAATCCGCTCCACGGCACGACCTGCTCCATCTCTGCCAGGAAACGCTCACGGCGGGTCTGCTTGCGCTTACCGGCGTATTCAAAATCGGAGAAGCTCATCTGACTCATGGGCAAGGCTTGCTTGGGCTGGCTGAACGAAGGATCATTTCAGCACAGGTCGGGCGGCCTATGCTGACTTGATCGGAGAATCACTCTCTTCGCCAACTCTTTGGCATCGGTGTGTTCAACTGCCGAGATAATTCAATTCAATCCGCTAATCCAACGCGCCACCAACCTCACAACACTAATCACGCAGAACGCGGTCAGGTCCTCACCTATCCTCGGCTGCATCCGAAGCCATGGGAACCACCGCCATAACGCTTTGTCGCAGCTTTGCAGAGGTAGCTCGCGCGTCGAAACAGTTCAGGCAACTCATCCATATTCCCTGACCGGACATTCCGATCTACTCGGTATTCCGCGTTCTTCGGGATCTCCACCAAGCCCCGTACTTGACCAACCTCGCACTCCAACGCACTGGCCCAAGCCTCTTGCATGCGGCTGATCATATTAGACCTCTGTGATTGCAACCGCCCAACTGTGTAGTAGGCGTCTCTGTTAAGCAGGATCACCAGGTGGTAATGCGGTCGCCCTCCCCAGCCCACTTCTCTCGCCCAGACATAGCGCACCCTGGAGTCATGGGCGTACTTGTTCTGCTCACGTGCTTTCTCACGGTCATGCTCAATTTTTGCCTTGAACGACTCAATGAATCGACTAATCACACGATTTGACAAAGCGTCATCCGGAATACCCACAAAACGCGGTAGACGCAGGTCCACCCTGAATGCAAAGACCCTGGGATACTGATCAAGGGCAAGGTTAATGGTGCGACTCAGTGCTTCCAGGTACTCAAGTATAAAAGGGCCTTTATCAACCATGACCGGCAGGTCTTGAAACGTAGCTGCTGTATGCAGGTGAAGATTACGGTTCATTGATAAACGAAGCATGATTACCACTTACTCTAGAGAAGTTCATATCTTCACTAAGCCCGGTAGTTATTTACACGTACAGCACAGTCCATTAATCCAAACCACCAACGAACTCACACATGAATTAAAGATGACAGTCATCACAACACCTTGAGATTACCTTCCTAACATCCTGCTATCAGGATAGACAGCATATTCAGCATAAAAGACAGATAGAGGAAATTAAGTACAAGCAAAGGGCATTAATGGAATAATACCTAAAGCATACTACCCGCACCGAAAAACACAACAACAGAAAACCAAGTAAACCCCAAACAATCCCACTACAACCTAAGCACCAAATGCTAATTAGCCAGGTCCGGCAAAAAAAGCATCATGTCCGGTGATTAACCGGACATGATGCTCATCGACTAATTTCGCTCTGTTACCCTAGCCTGAATCCAGCCATGAACCTCAGATTCCAACCAACCAACAGAGCGCCCGCCTAACGAAAATGGCTTCGGAAATATCCCTTCAGCAATGTACTTATACACCGTCGATCGTGCCAAACCTGTAATTTCAACAACCGTTTTCAACCGAAGTATACGCATGACCAGCTCCTCAGATTCGTACAGATGATCTGGGAAGCCGGTAAAGAGTTACTGTTCATCGCCGTCCCGCAGAGCGTGTTAGCTCCGATACTGATAGCGCTTAGGAGTATGCACCTGAAGAAGGAGACCAAATCGATATAGATCTGTTTCTGGAATATCCCGCTCACTTGAAAACTTCTTACATACAGGGTCGCCTTTACTATTTTTGCTCATGACATAGCACTCACCTGCTCGAAACTCATTACGCGGAACGATCAACAACGAGCGACCAACAGAAAACGACCCAAAGTAGCCTCCGGGGCTAAAACTAGGCAGGATCTGTATGCAAGAAATTTCATATGGAAAGTCGTTAGCCTTTCGCACCATACTCTGCACACGGTGAGCCATCAGAACGACGACTTCATACATGAACTCGAAAAATAGTGCCTCTCTCTCTCCATCACCTCCCAAGCCTCGTCCAAGTTTCACTGCCCTGCCGAAATATTCCTTTATACGCACGAGCAACTTGCTATCAGACCTGAACAGGCCAAGCTCCAATGCCGTCCAATTTTTGGACAGTAGCTCCGACGCGTATTCCTCCAACTTAACCTGAAGCCCCCTCAACGAGCCCTGATCTTTGGCCAAACGAAAGAACACTTCCGCCAGCCCGTTAAATTTGTCGTTTTCCGGCAGCAGACCGGAAAATCTTTTATGCATCTCAAACTTAAGCCCCTTGCTAAATTTAACAGCATCAATAATAGCTCCGAGCTCACTCATCTCCCCAGAATCTCCATGGGTGTTTGAGGTGACAGTCAGTACGACTACGCCCGAGCCGCCCTCTTGAAACACATCATGGTGAAAATTAAGAAAGTAAACTGACGTTGAAACGCCTAACAAAGTAGACGTTGTTCTCCCAGGGATTACCCCTCTCATGATCCTCAGAGCAATCAGTTTATGCACCTGCGTCTTTATTCGCTCTCGGTTCAGACCTGTCACCCGAGAAACCTGAGATACTCCGATTCCTCGTACAACCCCAAATTGATCGGCGTACAGGAGCAATGTGGATAGCAACAGCCGATTACAAATACTTAAGCTGCTCTTACACTTTTCGGTAGCAGCATGCAGTACATAGTCAATTTTCGATCGATTTATTTCATTGAAAGCTGCCTCTCGGTTTGTCAGCAATTTGGCTAGCTTACTCGAAGCTTGATACTCGCTCCTGGGGCGCCCCCGCCCGATGACGATAGGAGTGCAGATCAAAAGATCCTCTTTGATCAACTCAGAGAGAGCACTGGACACCACATGATCGGTCGCACCTGTAACCTTAGCTAATTCCTTAACCCCGATCGTGATTGCCCCACCGAGCCCGTAGAGCTGCAGGAGCCGAACGAGGACAAACTTTGCCTCTGGGGTGAGACCAGCCAATTCAAGGCCTAACAGAACACAGTGCATCCTCGCTCCACAGCCAAAAAGAAAGCAGGCATTAAATCGCAAAAATACACCCTGTTTCAATAGGGATCATTACCGCCTATGCTACTACGTAACGTCACTTAGTAACGCTTCTACGTGACGAATATAGCTAGTGACAATTAGACCAACTAAAAAAATTAGCGAGGCGGCTTTGAAAAAAACAAACCAGGACCTTTCATGGATTGAAAAAAACAATCCAGAAATGAAGAAATGGGCCATGCGATATTTATTAAATAAAGGAATATCGATCCAAGCACGCACTTGGGATTACGAAATAATTAAGGCAGCCCAGAGCTGGAGTGAAAGTGCTGAAACACGCGAACTTTTAAAAAAGATGAACGGTGCTTGGCGTCAGAAAAAGCTCCGCGAACGTCAAGATGGGCGAAAAGCGAGCAATTTCATAATTTCAGTTTCTGCAAAGCGAAAACTTAAAACATTGGCCTCCTCAAGAAAAACCAACATAACCGAGACCTTGGAATGGCTAATTCAGAGCACATCTGAAATAAATGATCAATACGAAGCCCAAGCAAAAACCCAAAATGAAGAATACATTAAAAGGCTACAAGCCGAGCGAAACGCGGCAAGCCTGCTAGCTTCAAAATTTAGCGCAACCCTCACGGAGCTTTGCAAGTTACAGCTTCAGCTTGAATCTCTAAATCTCGACAATGAATTTTTTTCAGACCCTTCACAAGAAGAGCTAGAAAAGCGCTTTAAAGAATTAAAAATAATAGCACTAAGCACAAACTCCATCTTTGACGCCGAAGACATAAGAAAATACAAAAAAATGATAAGGCCAATAAATCACAATCAACAGTAGAATGAAGCAACTTCAATGACCAATTAAAAAACAGTAAAAATAAAAATATATTTATCCACTCGATAGCCAACAACACTATAGCTATTAAGATTCAGCGCAAATTGATAATACTGAGACGATATTTATCATGACACAAAAGCTCGTACCTAGCGTATCACTGCGCATCGCGACACGCTTGAGCCCTTTGAGTTTGCAGTAAAAGCTCTAGATCGAGTGCCACCATTTATAAACGTGTAGATCTATGCTCAAAGGAATCTGCGCTGAGGCATTTTGTAAATAAAAATCTTTGAGCCCCACTGGTTTAAATCAGCTATCAATCAGTTTGCATCGAATGCTTTATCGGCGATCAAGCCATCAAGCTTAAGGAACCGCTTATCAAATCGAAAACCTGAAAGCCCGCCCCTTGTAAATCAAGGCTTGCAAAGCATTCCAAGTGAAAACAACAGAATTAATTATCGCATCCCTAGAACCGAATATTTAATCCGTCAACCTCAATGCTACCTATATTATTAGGGACGAGGTAATATCAGTAGACAAGTCAATTAATCACTCAAAACACTAGGGGGTACTGTTTTATTCAGAACCCCATCCACCCTGATAAATCAAGTACTGCAGAGTAGCTCATGCTCGAAAAACTGAATTATTCAAAGACTCTCTAGCAATAATAACAGGATACAATTCTAGACAGCAGAACAAATTTATAACCACATGGAGCTTGAAAGATTAGCACCAATATAATTAGCCCAAGCCTTCATCATCTGGCGACGTTCCTGCATATACTCAGCCTGATTATAGCTTGCTCGCACTTTATTCCTCTCTGCATGCGCCAACTGACGCTCGATAACATCTGCTCGACGCTCCATTCCATTCAGCATTGCCAAATGCCGTTACACGAAATCCATGAGCCGAGAAGCCGATGCTCTGTTTGCCATTAATCCTCATACGCTCAAATGCCCGGTTAAGTGTGGTGACGGTCATTCGTTTGGCTTGCGATAGTTTGGAAAAAGCAGCTGACGACCACCTGTATAGGGGCTCAGTTCACGCAGCAACTCGGCCACCTGCCTGGACAGGGGGACGATGTGTGGCTCTCGTATCTTCATACGCTCAGCCGGAGTTCACCATTTGGCCCGATCCAGATCGAATTCGCTCCACTCCGCCTTGCGGAGCTCTACGGTGCGAACAAAGGTGAACAGCATCAGACGCAGCGCGATCATCGTAGTCCTGTAGCCAGCCGTTCGGCCTGTCTGTTTTGTGACGGATGAACACACTGGAGAATCAGTGACCTGGTCTTTTCCCACTCATTACACGTATCAGCCAGTCCGATCTCCAGGCAAGTGGTAAAGGAACGGTATAGCAATAGCACCCATCAGGACGCCCCAAGGTACCAAGGAAATCCTATCGGCATTCCAAATGGCATTCCAGCAAAAAAACTAAACCGATATAGTGCTTGAAAATCAATATGTTGCGTTATCTGTTCAGATTACCCCGGCCCAACACAAGCTATCCAACGCATTCCTGTGCCACCACCCGGCAGATCGGAAAGAGATAAGGCACACGCCCTTCAAACCGATAGAAGGTTCGAATTAGAGGCTCCTGGAGCGCTGATGCCCTCCTTTACCTGAGTGGCGAATTTGCCTCCTACGAAGCAAGTAAGAATGCCAGTAAGCCCCCGAAGCCCCTGACTAAGTTCTCTACGGGCGATTACTACTAATCCGCGCTGACCACCACTCGCCGTGCCGCCCAGTCTCCCGAGGCACTCAAAAACCACCAGACAAAAAAAATCCAGTCACCTCACAGTGACTGGATTTTTTAGGGATTTTTGGTCGGGACGGAGTGATTCGAACACTCGACCCCTTGCACCCCATGCAAGTGCGCTACCGGGCTGCGCTACGCCCCGACATCATTCTCGATACTGCTGAGAACGGTGAAGAATCTACCCTAACCTTTTGAATAATGGAAGCTTTTTTTCAAAAAACTTTCCATTCATCGGGTTCGGTTCACTTCTTCAACACCACCAACACATCCTCCAACTCGGCAATCATCTGCCGGATCAGCTGCTTGTACTGGGTGGTGTCATCCTTGGCCTCATCACTGGAGAGGCGCAGTCGCGCCCCGCCGATGGTGAAGCCTTGGTCGTACAGCAACGCGCGGATCTGACGGATCATCAGCACGTCTTGGCGCTGGTAATACCGTCGGTTGCCGCGGCGCTTGACCGGGTTGAGTTGCGGGAACTCCTGTTCCCAATAACGCAGCACGTGTGGCTTTACCGCACAGAGCTCACTGACCTCACCGATGGTGAAGTAGCGCTTGCCCGGAATGGGGGGCAGCTCGTCGTTATGGCTTGGTTCCAGCATAGGCCTCAACCCGGGCTTTCAGTTTCTGCCCTGGACGAAAGGTGACGACGCGGCGAGCGGTGATCGGGATCTCTTCCCCTGTCTTGGGGTTGCGGCCCGGCCGCTGGCGTTTGTCGCGAAGGTCGAAGTTGCCGAACCCGGACAGCTTGACCTGCTCGTTCTCTTCAAGTGCGTGCCGAATTTCTTCGAAAAACAGCTCGACCAGCTCCTTGGCCTCTCGCTTGTTGAGCCCCAGCTCCTCGTACAGCCTTTCGGCCATCTCAGCTTTCGTCAGAGCACCCATACGCTATTTCCTTAACGTGGTGTTCAACCTTTGTTCGAGCGAGGTGAGGATGTTTTGCAGGGTAGTGTTCACCTCATCGTCGTTAAGAGTGCGCGATGGATGCTGCCAGGTCAAGCCGACGGCCAGGCTTTTTCTATCAGGATCAATGCCTTTACCCTGGTAGACGTCAAACAGCCTGAGGTCTGTGAGCCATTCGCCCGCATTGTCACGAATTACTTCAAGCACGGAGCTAGAAGCAACATCACGTCCTGCGATCAAAGCCAGGTCACGCCTGGTTTCTGGGAACTTGGACAGTTCGCTGAATTTCGGCAGGCGGCCTTCGACCACATCGCCCAGTACCAGCTCGAAGACGAACACCGGACGCTCCAGGCCCAGGGTCTTGGCAAGCTCTGGGTGGATGGCGCCGATGTAGCCGACTTCCTTGCCGTCGCGCTCGATGCGGGCGGCCTGGCCAGGGTGCAGGGCTGGGTGCTTGCCGGCGACGAACGTGAAGTCGTCCAGGGCGCCCGAGTAGCCCAGCAGGGCTTCCACGTCGGCTTTCACGTCGAAGAAGTCGAGGCTGTCACGACCGTTCGCCCAGCCTTCCGGCAGGCGGCTGCCCGTGGCGACGCCGGCGATCATCGGCTGCTGCTTGAGGTCGCCCAGTTGGCCGACGAAACGCAGGCCGCTTTCGAACAGGCGTACGCGGTCCTGCTGGCGGTTGAGGTTGTGCTGCAGCGCCTTGACCAGGCCCGGCCACAGCGACGCGCGCATGGCAGCCATGTCGCTGGAGATGGGGTTGGCCAGCAGCAGCGGCTCGACGCCAGGGGTGAACAGCTCGAACAGTTTCGGATCGATGAAGCTGTAGGTAATGGCTTCCTGGTAGCCGCGGGCGACCAGCAGGCGGCGCAGGGTCGGCAGCTCGCCACGGGCTTCCGGGCGGGCCTGCGGGGCCAGGCGGGCTTGCGGGTAGCGCACTGGCAGGTTGTTGTAGCCGTACAGGCGGGCCAGCTCTTCGATCAGGTCGACTTCGAGGCTGATGTCGAAGCGGTGGCTTGGGACTTCGACAGTCCACTGCGCCTCACTGCCAGAGCGCCCATCAGCGCTGGTTTTCAGCTCCAGGGCGTTGAGCAGTTGCTCGACCTGGGCGGCAGCCATGTCCATGCCAAGCATCTGGTTGATGCGATCGGCGCGCAGGGTGACCGGCGCGACCTTCGGCAGGTGCTGCTCGCTCACGGCCTCGACGATGGGGCCGGCTTCGCCGCCGACGATTTCGAGGACCAGGGCGGTGGCGCGCTCCATGGCTTCACGGGCCAGTTGCGAATCGACACCGCGCTCGTAGCGGTGCGAGGCATCGGTGTGCAGGCCGTAGGAACGGGCTTTGCCGGCGACGGAAATCGGCTCGAAGAACGCGCTCTCCAGGAACAGATCGCGGGTCTTCTCGGTGTTCACGCCGCTGTGTTCGCCACCCATGACGCCGGCGATGGCCAGGGCGCGGGTGTGGTCGGCGATGACCAGGGTGTCGGCACGCAGGGCGACTTCCTGGCCGTCCAGCAGGACGAGCTTCTCGCCCTCCTCTGCCATGCGCACGCGGATGCCGCCGTTGATTTCGGCGAGGTCGAAGGCGTGCATCGGCTGGCCGAGCTCGAGCATCACGTAGTTGGTGATGTCGACGGCGGCGTCGATGCTGCGCACGTCGCTGCGACGCAGGCGCTCGACCATCCACAGCGGGGTTGGCTTGCTCAGGTCGACGTTGCGGATGACGCGGCCCAGGTAGCGCGGGCAGGCCGCCGGCGCGGAGACTTCGACCGGGCGCACTTCGTCGTGGGCCGGGGCAACGGCAGGCACTTGAGGACGGGTGACCGGCACGTCGTACAGGGCGCTGACGTCGCGGGCCAAGCCTGCGATGGACAGGCAGTCGCCGCGGTTCGGGGTCAGGCCGATCTCGATGCTGGCGTCGTCCAGGTTCAGGTACTGGCGAATGTCTTCGCCGACCGGGGCGTCAGCCGCCAGTTCCAGCAGGCCGTCGTTCTCTTCGCTGATCTGCAGCTCGGCGGCCGAGCACAGCATGCCGAAGGACTCGACGCCGCGCAGCTTGGCCTTCTTGATCTTGAAGTCGCCCGGCAGTTCGGCGCCGATCATGGCGAACGGGATCTTGATGCCGGGGCGCGCGTTCGGGGCGCCGCAGACGACCTGGAAGGTTTCCTGGCCGTTGCTCACCTGGCACACACGCAGCTTGTCGGCGTCCGGGTGTTGTTCGGTGGCAAGGATCTCGCCCACCACGATGCCGCTGAACTGGCCGGCAGCGGGGGTCACGCTGTCGACTTCAAGGCCGGCCATGGACAGGCGGGCGACCAGTTCGTCACGGGAGACTTGCGGGTTAACCCAACCGCGCAGCCACTGTTCACTGAATTTCATGCTGTTCTCCTAGAAAGTGCGTCGATTGGGCCTAGCGGAATTGGGCGAGGAACCGCAGGTCGTTGTCGAAGAACAGACGCAAATCGTTGACGCCATAGCGCAGCATGGCCAGACGCTCGGCGCCCATGCCGAAGGCGAAGCCCTGGAACTCTTCCGGGTCGATGCCGGACATGCGCAGCACGTTCGGGTGGACCATGCCGCAACCCATGACTTCGAGCCAGCCGGTTTGCTTGCACACGCGGCAGCCATTGCCGGAGCACATCACGCACTGGATGTCGACTTCAGCCGAAGGCTCGGTGAAGGGGAAGAACGACGGACGGAAGCGTACCGCCAGCTCTTTTTCGAAGAACACGCGCAGGAACTCTTCGATGGTGCCCTTGAGGTCGGCAAAATTGATGCCGCGATCGACCAGCAGGCCTTCGACCTGGTGGAACATCGGCGAGTGGGTAATGTCCGAGTCGCAGCGATAGACGCGCCCCGGGCAGACAATGCGGATCGGCGGCTGGCTGGACTCCATGGTCCGCACCTGCACAGGCGAGGTGTGGGTGCGCAGCAGCATGTTGGCATTGAAGTAGAAGGTGTCGTGCATCGCGCGGGCCGGGTGGTGGCCAGGGATGTTGAGCGCTTCGAAGTTGTGGTAGTCGTCTTCGACCTCAGGGCCTTCGGCGATGCCGTAGCCGATGTGGGTGAAGAACTGCTCGATGCGCTCGAGGGTACGGGTGATCGGGTGCAGCCCGCCGGTGGTCTGGCCACGGCCTGGCAGGGTCACGTCGATGCATTCGGCGGCCAGGCGAGCGTTGAGCTCGGCTTCTTCGAAGGCTGCCTTGCGTGCGTTGAGCACGTCGGTGACGCGCTCTTTGGCGTCGTTGATCAGCGCGCCGACTTTCGGGCGCTCTTCGGCTGGCAGGTTGCCCAGGGTCTTCATCACCTGGGTCAGTTCGCCTTTCTTGCCGAGGTATTGGACCCGGATCTGTTCCAGGGTAGTGATGTCTTCAGCGCGTTCCACGGCCTCGAGGGCTTGGGCAACCAGCGCGTCCAGGTTTTCCATGTACAGACTCCAGATACGAAAATAGGGGAAGAGCTTTTGAAGGCTCTTCCCCTATCGATGACGTTTTACACCCGACGGCGCAGGGCGCCGCCGGATGATTGTCGTGGGTACTTAAGCCAGGACGGCTTTAGCTTTCTCGACAATCGCAGCAAACGCCGCTTTTTCGTTCACTGCCAGGTCGGCCAGAACCTTGCGGTCGATTTCGATCGACGCTTTTTTCAGGCCAGCGATCAGACGGCTGTAGGACAGACCGTTGGTGCGGGCACCGGCGTTGATACGAGCGATCCACAGAGCGCGGAACTGACGCTTCTTCTGGCGACGGTCACGGTAGGCGTATTGACCAGCCTTGATGACAGCCTGCTTGGCAACGCGGAATACGCGCGAGCGTGCACCGTAGTAGCCCTTAGCCAGTTTCAGAATTTTCTTGTGACGCTTACGAGCGATGACGCCACGCTTTACACGAGCCATGAGTAACTTCCTCTATCTTTGACCGAAATTAACGTACGCGCAGCATGCGCTCGACTTTTGCAACGTCAGACGGGTGCAGCAGGCTGGCACCGCGCAGTTGACGCTTACGCTTGGTCGACATTTTGGTCAGGATGTGGCTCTTGAAAGCGTGCTTGTGCTTGAAGCCGGAAGCGGTTTTCAGGAAACGCTTCGCAGCACCGCTCTTGGTTTTCATCTTTGGCATGTTGGAACTCCGCATTCGATAAAATTACACAATAATCATCAGGCCTGCCGTGCCCGGGAGATTACTTCTTCTTTTTGGGGGCGATGACCATCATAAGCTGGCGTCCTTCCATCTTCGGATGCTGCTCAACGGTGCCGTATTCGGCGAGGTCGGCTTCGACCCGCTTCAACAGCTCCATGCCCAGCTCCTGGTGGGCCATCTCACGGCCGCGGAATCTCAGAGAGATCTTGGCCTTGTCCCCATCGCTAAGGAAACGTACCAGGTTGCGTAGTTTTACCTGGTAATCCCCTTCTTCCGTCCCTGGACGAAACTTGATTTCTTTGATCTGGATCTGCTTCTGGTTTTTCTTGGCTTCGTTGGCCTGCTTCTTCTTCTCGAAGAGGTGCTTGCCGTAGTCCATGACCTTGCAGACAGGCGGTTGCGCGTCTGCAGAGATCTCCACCAGATCCAGCTTCGCTTCATCAGCGATACGCAGCGCTTCATCAATCGAGACGATGCCAATCTGCTCGCCGTCAGCGCCAATTAACCGAACCTCGCGTGCCGAGATATTCTCGTTGATCGGGGCTTTCGGTGCAGTTCGTTTATCGTTTCTCATTTCACGCTTAATAGTCATTACTCCGATTCTAGGCGACCGCGCTGAGCCACGGCGTCAGCGAGCAGTTGGGTGAATTGGGAGACGGGCATGGAGCCCAGGTCTTTGCCATCACGGGTACGTACTGCAACGGTCTGCGTTTCGACTTCGCGGTCCCCTATAACCAGAAGGTATGGGACCTTGAGCAAAGTATGCTCGCGGATTTTAAAGCCGATCTTCTCATTTCTCAAGTCGGACTTGGCACGGAAACCAGCCCCATTGAGGGATTTTTCCACTTCGAGTGCGAAATCGGCCTGCTTGTCGGTGATGTTCATGATCACCGCCTGGGTCGGGGCCAGCCACGCCGGGAACACGCCCGCGTAGTGTTCGATCAGCATGCCGATGAAGCGCTCGAAGGAACCGAGGATCGCACGGTGCAGCATGACCGGGCGCTTACGGTTGTTATCTTCGGCGATATAGCTGGCATCCAGACGCTCCGGCAGGTTCGGATCGTACTGCAGGGTGCCGCACTGCCAGTTACGGCCGAGGCAGTCGCGCAGGGTGAATTCGATCTTCGGACCGTAGAATGCGCCCTCGCCCGGCTGGTATTCCCACTCCAGGCCCGACTCGTTCAGCGCATCGGCCAGGGCGCCTTCGGCGCGATCCCACAGTTCTTCGGAGCCCACGCGCTTGGCGGGACGGGTCGAGAGCTTCATGGCGATGTCGGTGAAACCGAAGTCTTTGTAGACGTCCAGGGTCAGCTTGATGAAGTCGGCCGCTTCTTTCTTGACCTGATCTTCGGTGCAGAAGATGTGGGCGTCGTCCTGGGTGAAGCCACGCACGCGCATGATGCCATGCAGGGCGCCGGACGGCTCGTTACGGTGGCAGGCACCGAACTCGGCCAAGCGCAGCGGCAGGTCACGGTAGGACTTCAGGCCCTGGTTGAATACCTGCACGTGGCACGGGCAGTTCATCGGTTTTACCGCGAAATCGCGACTTTCCGACGAAGTGGTGAACATGTTCTCGGCGTAGTTGGACCAGTGGCCGGAACGCTCCCAGAGGATGCGGTCGACGACTTGTGGCGTCTTGATCTCCAAGTAGCCGTTTTCGCGCTGGACGCCACGCATGTACTGCTCGAGCACCTGATAGACGGTCCAGCCGGCCGGGTGCCAGAAGACCATGCCCGGGGCTTCTTCCTGCAGGTGGAAGAGATCCAACTGTTTGCCGATCTTGCGGTGGTCGCGCTTTTCGGCTTCTTCGATGCGCTGGATGTAGGCTGCCAGCTGCTTCTTGTCAGCCCAGGCAGTGCCGTACACGCGCTGCAGCTGCTCGTTCTTGGCATCGCCGCGCCAGTAGGCGCCGGAGAGCTTGGTCAGCTTGAACGCCTTGAGGAAGCGGGTGTTCGGCACGTGCGGGCCACGGCACATGTCGACGTATTCTTCGTGGTAGTACAGGCCCATGGCCTGTTCGTCCGGCATGTCCTCGACCAGGCGCAGCTTGTAGTCTTCGCCACGGCTCTTGAACACGTCGATGACTTCGGCGCGCGGGGTCATCTTCTTGACGACGTCGTAGTCCTTGTCGATCAGCTGTTGCATGCGCTGTTCGATGGCGGCCATGTCTTCTGGGGTGAAGGGGCGCTCGTAGGCGATGTCGTAGTAGAAACCTTCGTCGATCACCGGACCGATCACCATCTTGGCGGTCGGGTACAGCTGTTTCACCGCATGGCCGACCAAGTGGGCGCACGAGTGACGGATGATCTCCAGTCCCTCTTCATCTTTAGGGGTGATGATCTGCAGGGTGGCGTCGTTCTCGATCAGGTCGCAGGCGTCGACCAGCTTGCCATCGACCTTGCCGGCCAGGGTGGCCTTGGCGAGGCCAGCGCCAATGGAGGCGGCGACTTCGGCAACGGTGACGGCCTTGTCGAACGTACGTTGACTGCCATCGGGAAGAGTAATTACGGGCATGGCGCCTCCTCTCCTAGTGGTGACCCCTACCAAAGGTCACATGGGTTGGGATGAGCCAGTACAAGATCCGCCCTGCCTTTCCCGCGGGAAAGCCTGCCTCACAGTGGCAGAAGCCTTTCGGCCAACCAGGGACGAACCAGAGTGACTGGAAAGAAAATAGAAAACAGCCGCAAGGGAGCAGCTGTAAGCCGAGCATGCTAGCACGCGGCTTGGGCGGCAGGCAGAAATATTTGGAAATTACGCCGTTTGGGTGAACTTGTTCGGAAAAATCCACCTCAGAGTTTCTGAAGCATCCTACTCTTGATGAGATCCAACCCAAGGAGTGTGTGGTTATGCGACTTCAGTCTCTTCTGGCCCTGACCGCCGCCAGCGCCCTGCTGCTGCCCCTGGCGGCACATGCCGAGTGGCCTGCCGGCAAGAAAGGCGCCTACATGCAACAGTGCGTTCAGGTGGCGTCCGCCCAAGGCGTCGATGCGAAAATGGCGGACCAGCACTGCAAGTGCGGCGCTGACGCGATCGAGAAGAACTTCACCAAGGCAGAAATCGAAGACCTGGACAGCAAGGACGGTGTCGACGCCAAGCTGATGCAGCGGGCGCAGACCGTGGTACGCCAGGCCTGCGCACCGAAGAGCTGAGCCGTTTCGCGGAGGTAATCCACGCATTATTTGCCGTGGATCAGTATCCTGCGAAGGTAACAGGCGCTAGATACGCAGAATTAGACTATGATGTCGCCGGTGCTGCGTAGCCTCGGCAACATCGCACCTCGAAAAAAAAACCATGTTTCTGGAGATTCACCCCATGTCCAATCGCCAAAACGGCACCGTCAAATGGTTCAATGATGAAAAAGGCTACGGCTTCATCACCCCAGCAGGCGGCGGCGACGACCTGTTCGTACACTTCAAGGCCATCGAAACCGACGGCTTCAAGAGCCTGAAAGAAGGCCAGTCCGTTTCCTTCGTTGCCGAACGCGGTCAGAAGGGCATGCAGGCTGCGCAGGTTCGTCCGGAGTAATTCGGATACGAATACAAAAAACCCGCCTTCGTGGCGGGTTTTTTGTGGGCGTCGTTTGAGGGCTGGGGCTGTTCGGCAAGTGGGGGAGCCACTGTCTTGGGATACCTGCACCGGCCTATTCGCGGGTGAACCCGCTCCCACAAAGACTGCGGTGTGATGACATCATCGCAGCGCCTGCCCCTACAGATCATCGAACGCACCGCAGAACCTGTGGGGTTTACCCGCGAATGCGATAGCAAAAGCACCGCCGTATTCGCGGGTGAATCCTCAACCGCAGTTGACGCGGGTTACCACACCTTTTTCATCGACGTTCAGGTTCAGCCGCTCCGAGCGGTACTCCAGGGTGATCACGTCGTGAGGCTTGAGGATACGTGCCAGTTGCGAACCGCTGGCCTTGCGCGCTTGCTCCAGCAGCGCCGGGGTGGCCTGCTTGCCGATGGTGAAGTCGGCGCCGCTGGCCTCGCAGCGACCGCCGTTGTCGGCCGGGGCCGACGAGGCGCTGTCGCTGCCGCTCGAAGAACCGCCTGTGCTGCAACCTGCCAGGACTGCAGCCGCCAGCAAGGTCGCCAGGTAAGCACGGGTACGGAACATGAATCCTCCTAATCATCATGGGAACTGCCTTATGCGACAGCTCCGCTCAACTTTTGTTGCAAAACCGAGCAAGTCTGCCTGAACAGGCCCCTCATGGCGAAAGGTAATCGTGACTGGATTTTGCGTCGTACGTCTGGCGGTTTATTCGCAAGTGGTCGTGCGGCGATCGCAAAGGCATGATTTACTGCAACAACCGGAGCGCAGCACGCCTCCCTTCGAACGCCAGGGTCCGGTGTTCGACCCTTAGCCCAGGCTTGCCACGAGAGCCTTCCATGAGCAGCCACAGCATCGACGCCGACATCAAGGTCAAATGGGCCGAGGGCCAAAGCGCCTACAGCCCCGGCACTCCCGAAGAACTGCTACTGATCGCCATCGACCTTTTGGTACGCGATCGCGGCAGCGAGGCGGCGCGCAGCTTCATCGAGCAAGTGTTCGAGCGCTACGCACCGCACACCGCTATGGCAATCGAGCCAGGCGCTCGCTGAGCAGGTCGAAAAAGCCCTGGGCATCGCCCTCGTTCAGCCACAGCACGTTGGCCGGACGCTTGAGCACTGCGTACCAGTCGACGATGGTCTGGCCGAAAGTCGGGCCCTCCCGGCTGTCGACTTCCATATGGACCCGCCGCCCGCCGAACAGCTCGGGCTTGATCAGGTAGGCAATGACACTGGCGTCGTGCACCGGGCCGCCGGGCATGCCGTACAGGTCCATGTCGTGCTTGACGTAGGCGTCGAGGATGTCCACCACACGCCGGCTGGCCTGATTATCGATGGCGGCCAGTTGCTTGAAGCGCGCATCGCTGGTGATGACCTTGTGGGTCAGGTCCAAAGGCACGTAGGTGAGTTTGACGCCGCTGGCCAGCACCACCTCTGCGGCATGAGGGTCGGCGTAGAGGTTGAACTCGGCCACCGGGGTGATGTTGCCGCCATTGAAGTGAGCGCCGCCCATCACCACCACTTCCTTGATGCCTTTGACGATCTCGGGCTTCTGGATCAGCGCCAGGGCCAGGTTGGTCTGTGGGCCGAGCATGGCGACAGTGATGCTATGGGGCTCGGCACTGGACAGGGTGTCGACCAGATACTGCACCGCATTGCCTTGAGCCAGGCCTTGTTTGGGCGCATGGACCTTCACCCCTTCCAGGCCCTCCTGGCCATGGATATCGTCGGCGTAGATCGGTTTGCGCACCAACGGGCGCCCTGCCCCGGCGTATACCGGGATGTCTTCGCGCCCACCCCATTCACGCGCCAGGCGGGCGTTGCGCGAGGTCTTGTCCAGGCGCACGTTGCCAGCCACGGTGGTGATGGCGCGGATGTTCAGGTCCTCGGGCGAGGCCATGGCGAGCAGCAGCGCGACGACATCGTCGGCACCGGGGTCGGTGTCGATGATCAGGTCCCGGGGAGCGGCCTGGAGGGTGGTGGTGGCCACGGCTGACATGAGGATGGCTCCTTTGAGGAGGTGTTTGAGCATGGAGGCACTCCTTGTTGCCTTGGGTCGTGGGGCCGCGTTGCGGCCCTTCGCGGGTAAACCCACAGGGTTCGGCGCAGGGCTGGCGGGGCCGGACTGGATTTCAGAACGTCACACCCGCCACTAGCGCGATGTTGCTGTACGGCCTGCACTCTCCCGTGCGCACAATTGCCTTGGCCTGACGGCACAGCTCCTTGAATGCCAGGTGTGGCAGCAGCTCCCGCGAGCCCAACTGCCCCTGCGACTGCATCACTTGCTCAAGCCCAGGCGGCGCGACCTCGAGCATTTGCTCGGCCAGCACATGCCGCTCCACCTGCATCTCTTCCAGCACCACCCGCAACACACTGGCGAAATCCGGTACACCGGGCGTCACAGCCAGATCGATCAATTCCACACCCGGCGGCACCGGCAGCCCGGCATCGCCGATCACCAGGATGTCGCCATGGCCCAGCCCGGCGATCACCCGGGACAACGCGATGTTCAACAGCCCAGTCTTCTTCATGGCGCAAGCTCCGCCAGGTACGGGATCGAGGGCTGGGCGCCCATGCGGGTCACCGACAAGGCCGCGGCGCGCTGGCCGAAGGCGATGGCCTCCCCCTCCTCCATGCCGCGCACCAAGCCTGCGGCGAAGCCGCCGATAAAAGTATCCCCCGCCGCCGTGGTGTCCACAGGCTGGACCACCGGCGCGGGAAAATGCCGGCTACCGCCAGGGCTGACGAACAATGCGCCCTGTGCTCCCAGCGTGACGATCACCTTGCCCGCGCCCAACCGCAGCAAGCGCTCACCCGCTCGGCGCGCACTGTCGATATCGGTCACGGGCTGGCCGGTCAGGGCTTGGGCCTCACTCTCGTTGGGCGTGAGGTAATCGATGTGGGCAAACCACTCCGACGGCAGCGGGCCAGTGGCGGGTGCCGGGTTGAGGATCACGGTCTTGCCCAGCTCACGCCCCCGGGCAAGCGTCCAGGCCACCGTGGCCATCGGCACTTCCAGCTGGCAAATGATCACCTCGGCGCTTTGCAGCAAGGCGTCGAAACGCTGCACCGAAGCAGGCGTCAGCTCACCATTGCCGCCAGGGATGATGACGATGGCGTTCTGGCTGGCGGCATCGACCAGGATCAGCGCCACACCGCTGGAAACACCCTGGCACACGCCCACACCCTGGCAATCGATGCCTTCGTGTTGCAGGGCCTGACGCAATTGTTGGCCATAGGCGTCGTCGCCCACGTTGCCGACCATGGCCACGCTCGCCCCGAGCCGGGCCACGGCCACCGCCTGGTTGGCGCCCTTGCCGCCGGGCACGGTGAAGAAGCTGTCGCCGGCCAGCGTCTCGCCGGGGTGGGGCAAACGCTGGGTGCGGGCCACCAGGTCCATGTTGAGGCTGCCGACCACCACGACCTTGGCGCTCATGGTCACTCCTTAGCGGTAATCATTGAACAGGTCCGGGCGCGGCCCGGTGGATTCGCGCAGCACGATGCGCGGGGCGACGATGCGCTGCTGGGCCACGCCGCTGCGGGGCGTGCTGATGCGCGAGAGCAGCAACTGCGCGGCGCTTTCGCCCAGCTCGCGGATCGACTGGCCAACGGTGGTCAGCGGCGGGTACACATAGCGGCTGAGCTCGATGTCATCGAAGCCGACCACCGACAGCTCGCCCGGCACGTGGATGTTGCGCTCGGCGGCCGCACGCAGCACGCCGAAGCCGATCATGTCGTTACCGGCGAAGATCGCCGTGGGCCGCGCGCCATCGAGCAGGCGCACGGCAGCGTCATAACCACCGGGGCTGCTGAAATCACAATGCAGAATGCGGTTTTCGCCCTCTGCCACGCCCTGCTCGGCCATGGCACGACGGTAGCCCGCCAGGCGCAACTGGGCAGGCCCCGAGTCGGCAGGCCCGCCGATGCAGGCGATGTCGCGATGGCCGAGGTCCAGCAGGTGGCGGGTGGCGAGGTAGCCGCCCTGTTCGTGGTCGATGCGCACCAGGTCGGCGTCGATGCCATCCAGTGCGCGGTCGACGATGACCATCGGCGTGCGCACGCTGGCCAGGCTCTCCAACAGATCGCTGTCCTGGCCGACCGAGGCGACGATCAGGCCATCGATGCGCTTTTCCAGCAGCACTCGCAGATAGCTGCGCTGCTTTTGCGGGTTGTCGTCGGAGTTGCAGAGGATCACGCAATAGCCGTTGCGCTCGCAGCCATCCTCGATGCCCCGGGCCAGTTCAGCGAAATACGGGTTGACGCTGTTGGGCACCAGCAGGCCGATGGTGGCGGTGCTGCGGGCCTTGAGCGAACGGGCCACGGCGCTGGGCACGTAGTCGAGTTCGGCGATGGCCGCCTCGACCTTCAGGCGCACGTGCTCGCTGACCGGGCGGGTCTTGTTCAGTACATGGGACACGGTGGTGTAGGAAATACCTGCCAACGCCGCGACGTCTTTGATGGTAGCCATGGGTTCAGTTCCGCCGGCCTGTGCGCCGGCTCCGGTAAGTGTCGAGCACCACGGCGATGACGATGACCGCCCCGGTGATGATGCGTTTGGTGGGTTCAGAAGCGCCGATCTGCGCCAGCCCCGCGGCCAGCACGGAGATGATCAGCACGCCGAAGAACGTGCTGATGACCGAGCCGCGCCCGCCCATCAGGCTGGTACCGCCGATCACCACGGCGGCGATCACCTGCAGCTCGAGGCCTGCGCCGGCATTGGGGTCGGCGGCCTCCAGGCGAGAGATCTGGAACAGCGCGGCCAGGCCGGCGAGCAGGCCCATCAAGGCGAACACCAGCACCTTGTAGGGGCGCGGGTCGATGCCGGCCAGGCGCACGGCCTCCTCGTTGGTGCCGATGCCGATCAGGTAACGGCCGAACACCGTGCGGGTCAGCACCAGTTGGGCGATGACGATGACCAGCAAGGCAATGATGAAGGCCGGCGAAATACCAAAGGCGATGGGGTTGGAGAACCAGGCGAAGGCGTCGCCGATGTAGGCGGTGCGCGAGTCGGTGAATTGGTACGCCAGCCCCCGGGCCATCTCCAGCACGCCCAGTGAGACGATGAACGACGGGATGCGCCAGGCCACGGTGATGCCGCCAGTGACGCTCCCTGCCAATGCCGCCACGGCCATGCCCAGCAGCGCGGCAGGCAACGGGCTCCAGCCCCAGCCCAGGATCGCCACGCTGACCGCCGAGGCGGCCAGGGCCAGCACCGAGCCCACCGACAGGTCGATGCCGCCGATGATCAGCACGAAGGTCATCCCCACCGCCAGCACCATCAGGTCCGGGATCTGGTTGGCCAGGGTGCTGAAGGTGGCGTAGGACAAGAAGTGGCTGCTCAAGAACGAGAACAGCACGATCATCGCCAGCAAGGCGCCGGCCAGGCCCAGGTAAGTGCCCAAGCCGAAGTAACTGGCGCAGCGGCGCACGGGGGCGCGGCCCGGGGTGTCGAGGGGTGTGGTTTTCATGGGTCCATCCTGGGCGCTGCTTCATGCAGCAGTGCGTCACGTTTCTGATAGCCGGCGAAGGCGGCGGCGAGCAGTTGATCCTGGCTCCAGCGGTCGCGCTCGAAGGTGTCGATCAGCCGGCCCGCCGAGAGCACGGCAATGCGATCGCAGATCAGCATCAGCTCGCGCAAGTCGCTGGACACCACCACCAGGGCCTTGCCCTGGCGCGCCAGTTCGGCCAGCAGGCCGTAGATATCGAATTTGGCGCCGACGTCGATACCGCGGGTCGGCTCGTCGAACAGCAACACCTGGCAGTCGCGCTCCAGCCAACGGCCGATCACCACCTTCTGCTGGTTGCCGCCGGAGAGCTCGCCCACGGCCTGGGCCGGGCTGGCGCTGCGGATGCGCATGGCGTTGATCTGGCGTTCGGCCAGGGCGCGCTCGGCCTCGGCGTCGAGTATGCCCGCGCGGGACACCGCCCCCAGGTTGCCCAGGGCGATGTTGGCGCTGATCGACTGGGACAGCAGCAGGCCTTCACCTTTGCGGTCCTC
The DNA here is from genome assembly GCF_048068075.1 of Pseudomonas sp. NY15354. Lineage (NCBI taxonomy): Bacteria > Pseudomonadati > Pseudomonadota > Gammaproteobacteria > Pseudomonadales > Pseudomonadaceae > Pseudomonas > Pseudomonas sp. NY15354. The sequence continues at coordinate 18,486 of NZ_JBLUPV010000008.1, read as the reverse complement.
GGTGATCAAGGCAATGCCGGCGCGCACCGCCGCCTTGGGTGAGTCGAGGGTGACCGGCCGCAACGGCTGGCCAAGTTCGACCTGCCCGCTGTCGGCGCGGTCGGCGCCGTAGATCAGGCGCAACAGCTCGGTGCGCCCGGCACCGATCAGGCCGGAGATGCCGAAGATCTCCCCTGCCCTGACCTCGAACGACACCTCGCGTACCTTGTCGCCACGGCTGAGTTTGTGGACCTTGAGTAGCGGCTGGCCGATCTCGCGGTGGCCAAGGTCGATGTGCTCGCCCAGTTCGCGACCGACCATGAGGTTGACCAGCTCGGCGCTGCTGTAGCGCTGGATCGGCTCGACGCACACCAGCTTGCCATCACGCAGCACAGCGATGCGCTGGGCCACGCGCTGCAGCTCTTCCAGGCGATGGGAGATATAGACGATGGCCACGCCGCGCTGGCGCAGGCGCTCGATCTGGGTGAACAGCAGCTCCACCTCGCGAGCGGTGAGCATGGCCGTGGGCTCATCGAAGATCAGCACATGGCAATCGCCGATGAGGTTGCGGGCGATCTCCACCATCTGCTGATGGCCGATGCCCAACTCGCCGACCGGAGTATCTGGGTCGATGGCGTCCAGGCCGACCTGGGCCATGGCCGCGGTGGCCAGTTGGCGCAGGCGTTTCTGGCTGATCCAGCCGGCGCGGCTGGGCAGGTTGTCGAGGAACAGGTTCTCGGCCACGGTCAGGGTCGGCAGCAGGTTGAGTTCCTGCATCACCATGCGCACGCCCAGGCGCTCGGCCTCGCTGCGACTGCCGGGCGCATAGGGCTGACCGCGGTAGTGCATCTGGCCGGTGGTGGGCGTCTCCAGGCCACTGATGAGCTTGGACAGGGTGCTCTTGCCCGCGCCGTTCTCGCCAGTGAGCGCCAGCACTTCGCCGGCGCGCAGCTCCAACGTTACGTCGCCGAGCACTGGCTGGGTATAGGTCTTGCCCAGGCCACTGACGGCGAGGGTGACCTCGTTGGTTTCTCTCATCGCAGATACCCCACCCCAGGGAACGCAGCGGTCTTGCGTTGGCTATGCCGGCCCATTCGCGGGTGAACCCGCTTCCACAGGCCTTGCGCAGGCCTCGAGAACCCCGCTGTACCAGTGTGGCCGGGTTTACCCACGAAACAGGCGCCGCGCCAAGTCATCATTCGGTAACCAGTTCGACCGGGGTCTGGATGACGTTGTCGGCATCCACCGCAGGCTTTTCGCCCTTGAGCATCTGCAAGGCGGCCTGGATGCCGAACACGGCCTGGTCGGCGCCATGCTGCTCGAGGGTAGCGAGCACGCGGCCGTCCTTGAGCATGGGTTTGATGGCGCGGATATTGTCGTAGCCAACCACCTGCACCTGGCCGGTCTTGCCCGCCGCACGCACCGCCGACACAGCGCCCTGGGCCATGCTGTCGTTGCCGGCCAGCAGGGCCTTGAGTTCGGGGTATTCGTTGAGCATGGCAGCGGCGACGGCATTGCCTTTGTCGATTTCCCAGTTACCCGACTGCACCGACACCACCTTCATCTGCGCGGCGTCCATGGCATCCTTGAAGCCTGCAGTGCGCTGCTGGGCGTTGGTGGTGGTGGGCACGCCTTCGATGATGCCGACCTGATCACCGGCCTTGAGTTTCTGCTGGGCGAGGTAGTCGCCGACCAGGCGTGCGCCCTTGCGATTGTCGGGGCCGACGAAGGGCACGCTCAGGCCTTTGCTCTTGAGCACTTCGGGGTCGAGGCGGTTGTCGATGTTGACCACGGTGATACCAGCATCCATGGCCTTCTTGATCACCGGTACCAGGGCCTTGGAGTCGGCCGGGGCGATGACCAGGGCGTTGACGCCGGAGACGATCATCTGCTCGACGATGCGGATCTGGTTGCCGGTATCGGACTCGTCCTTGATGCCATTGGCCACAAGGTCGAAATCATTTGTGTGGGCTTTTTGATAGGTCTTGGCGCCGTCTTCCATCGTCAGGAAGAACTCGTTGGCCAGGGACTTCATGACCAGGGCGACCTTGGGTTTGTCCTGGGCCTGGGCGGCGGACAAGGGGAGCGTGAGGGCAAGCGTGGAGAAGACAGCCAGGGCCAGCAAGCGGCCGGAGAACGGCAGTTTCATGGAATTGACTCCGAATCTTGTGTTTTTATCGGATCGCAAACGTTTGCGTTGCCTAACTATGGAAACAAGATGTGTTTTTGTCAAATCCATCACGCGGTTTTTGCCTGGCCGCGTATGTCGGGATTATCCGGAAAATTTCCGAAAAACCGAACACCTTTTCCTACTCTCATTCGGGATCCCGAACATAAAGGCCGCCCTGCAGCCTTTCTCGGTCTCACAGGAAACGTCGCAAGCGCCCCAAGGCACGGGCTGGCGCCGCCACGACGGGAGCTGCATGCCCCGCTGGTACGAAACCTGCCTGCTCAACGGCGCGACACAGCCAACCGTCTCATTTGGAAGAGAGAAAATAAAAACATGAACGCTGCAGTGAAAACCTTCGCCCCAAGCGCCCTCGCCCTGTTGCTGATCCTGCCGACCGGCCTTAGCGCCAAGGAAGCCGAGCAACAGCAGAAACTGGCCAACGTAGTCATTCTCGCCACCGGCGGCACCATCGCCGGTGCCGGTGCCAGCGCGGCCAATAGCGCTACCTACCAGGCCGCCAAGCTGGGCGTCGACAAACTCATCGCCGGCGTGCCGGAACTGGCCACCCTGGCCAACGTGCGTGGCGAGCAGGTGATGCAGATCGCCTCCGAGAGCATCAGCAACGACGACCTGCTCAAGCTTGGCAAACGCGTCGCGGAGCTGGCCGACAGCAAGGACGTCGACGGCATCGTCATTACCCACGGTACCGACACCCTCGAAGAAACCGCCTACTTCCTCAACCTGGTGGAGAAGACCGACAAGCCAATCGTGGTCGTCGGCTCCATGCGCCCAGGCACCGCCATGTCCGCCGACGGCATGCTCAACCTGTACAACGCCGTCGCGGTGGCCAGCGACAAGCAATCCCGCGGCAAAGGCGTGCTGGTGACCATGAACGACGAGATCCAGTCCGGCCGTGACGTGAGCAAATCGGTCAACATCAAGACCGAAGCGTTCAAGAGCGCCTGGGGCCCGATGGGCATGGTGGTGGAAGGCAAATCGTACTGGTTCCGCCTGCCGGCCAAGCGCCACACCACCCAGTCGGAATTCGACATCAAGCAGATCAGCGCCCTGCCCCAGGTGGACATCGCCTACGGCTACGGCAACGTGACCGACACCGCCTACAAGGCCCTGGCGCAAAATGGTGCCAAGGCTTTGATCCATGCGGGTACCGGCAATGGTTCGGTATCGTCGCGGGTGGTGCCAGCGCTGCAAGAGCTGCGCAAGAACGGTGTTCAGATCATTCGTTCGTCCCACGTCAATCAGGGTGGTTTCGTGCTGCGCAACGCCGAACAGCCTGACGACAAGAACGACTGGGTCGTGGCCCATGACCTGAACCCACAAAAAGCGCGGATCCTGGCCATGGTCGCGATGACCAAGACCCAGGACAGCAAGGAACTGCAGCGGATCTTCTGGGAATATTGATTCGTTGCCCTGAAGTCGGGCCGGCGCGGTGTCTGAGCCGGCCCATTCGCGGGTAAACCCGCTCCTACAGGTCCAGCGAGGCCAAGAGAGGAGCGGGTTTACCCGCGTCTGCATTCACTGGGTGAGTGAACCAATTCCATCCGCGCGGTCATAAACGCTTTTCGCCTTACATGCTGTTGCGAAATAGCCTACAGTGAAATACTGTATGCGCATACAGCAAAACAAGGAAAAGCCCCGTGGCCAGTACCTCCGCAGCAACGCCTAGCACCTATGAGCAACTGGGTCTGCGCATCCAGAAGATCATCAACAGCCCCATCGCCCAGCGCAGCCGCGCGGCATTGATCTTCCGCCTGGAGCACGAGTCGCCTGACGACTGGGAAACCCTGCTCGAGGAGATCGCCGAAAACGACAACGTCACCCTCGCCCACCGCGACGATGGCGGCGTGCAGATCTTCTGGACCGTGCCCAAGGAAGACTGACCGCGCATGAGAGTTTCGCTTTTCGCAGGCCTGTGCCTGCTGTTCACCGCTGTCACTGCCCACGCCGATGCCCCGCGCACCTTCCAGGAAGCCAAGAAAGTCGCCTGGCGGCTGTATGCACCGCAATCCACCGAGTTCTACTGTGGCTGCAAATACAAAGGCAACAAAGTGGACCTGGCCTCCTGCGGCTACACCCCGCGCAAGAATGCCCAACGTGCCTCGCGCATCGAGTGGGAACACATCGTGCCGGCCTGGCAGATCGGCCACCAGCGCCAATGCTGGCAAAACGGGGGGCGCAAGAACTGCTCGCGCCACGATGACGTGTACAAACGCGCCGAGGCCGACCTGCACAACCTGGTGCCGAGCATCGGCGAGGTCAATGGCGATCGCAGCAACTACAGCTTTGGCTGGCTGCCCCAGCAGCAAGGCCAGTACGGCAGTTGCCTGACCCAGGTGGACTTCAAGGCCAAGAAGGTGATGCCGCGCCCATCGATCCGCGGGATGATCGCGCGCACCTACTTCTATATGAGCAAGCAATACAACCTGCGCCTGTCCAAGCAGGACCGGCAGTTGTTCGAAGCCTGGAACAAGACCTACCCGCCGCAAACCTGGGAGTTGCAGCGCAACCAGCAGGTGGCGTGTGTCATGGGGCACGGCAACGACTTCGTCGGGCCGGTGAACCTGCACGCCTGTGGCTGATCAGTTGAGGGTTTGCAGGTAGGCGCTGGCCTGCTGGTAGCGGCAGAGCCGGGCGAGATCCGCAGGGCCCGGGCAAGGGATGCGTGACAGGTCACTGTTGTCGGCCAGATCGGCCAGTTTGACCTGTCGCGCCAGCGGGTCGCCCCCCAGGCGCACGACGAACGCCTCGTAGCTCTCACCATCGCGCCGGCTCAGGGCCTGCACGGCAGCGAGGATCTTCAGCGGGAAGCCTTCGCGCGCAAGGTCCGACAAGGTCAGCGGGGTGTCTTCCAACACGTCGTGGAGCACCGCGACGATCCGCTGCTCCAGCGTGCAGACCCGCATCATCACCCGCAACGGGTGCAGGATGTAGGCTGCCCCACCCTTGTCATATTGCCCTTCATGCGCCCTGGCAGCGACGGCAATGGCCCGTTCCAGCGTAGACATGAGGCCTTCCCTCTCAACCACCTGCTTCACAGCAAGCATAGCCGCCCACGCCCTGGGCATGCATTTTTGGCTGCCCGGGGCCGCTGTGCAGCCCCTGGCCCTCAGCGCTGCGCGCCGTGCTGGATAACGATCGAGTCCGTTCCCAGGCGTGCCATGACATCGGCCTTGCGCGCCTCGGCCTCGGCCTTGGTAGGGAACGGCCCCATCAGCACGACCGGCTTGCCATTGCGGTACTCGACCGACGACGGGATGCCTTTTTCGATCAGGCGCGCGGTCATGTCGGTCAAGGCACCCATGTTGGCGCCCTGGATCACCTCGACATCCCAGCCTTCCGGGGCCGGCTGGTCAGCCAGGGCATCGGCGCGCCGTTGCAGTTCGGCGCCACCGCAAACCTCACGGATCCGCAGGTTGTTGCCCGAGTCATCGACGAGGATTTCGTACTGGCCATCGTGCTTGATCGCCACATAGCTGCGGTACGCCTCGTACTGCCCGGCGTCGTCCTTGCCACGCACCTGGCCGCAGATCGAGCCCTGGGTGTCGATCCGCACGTTGGCGAACTTGGCTGTCTTGGGGTTGTGCAGGTGCTCGGCCACCTGTTTGTGGACACCCTCGACCTCGTTCTCACAGCCCGCCAGGGCCAGCACTGCCATTACCACTGCCAGTTTGCGCACGCGTCTACCTCCTGATTCGAAGCGGCGGATTCTAGCATGTCAGGCGGGCAGCCTAAGCTTCTACGGCCATACTCACTGTCAACGCGCTAAACACAAGGCCCGGATATGGACAGCATTCGCGGTACCGCCTTCTTGCAGTTCGGTGAGCTGCTCGCCAGCCACGGCGCTTGCATGCGCGACTACCTGTCGCCCCACCGCATCACCCTGGATGTGGTCGGCAACTATGAAAAACGCTTTGCCTACCAAAGCCTGGTGCAAATCTTCGAAGGCAGCGCCCGCGCCTTGCAACTGCCACAGCTGGGCCTGGAGCTTGCGACCCGCCAGGGCCTGACCCTGCTCGGCCCGCTGCAGCACCTGGCACGCTCCGCCCCCACCGTGGGCGAGGCGCTGGTGGCCGTGCTGCGCTACATGCGGGTCTACAGCCCGGCGATACATTTCAGTCTGGAGCGCCGCCCAGGCCGGGCCCTGCTGTACTTCGACAACACCCTGCCGAGCAGCCAGCCAATGCCGCAGATCGTGGAGAAATCCATCCTGCATGGCAGCCTGTTGGTCAGCGAACTGCTCGGCATCGCGTTCACACCCAAGGCCGTGCTCTTTCGTCATCCTCCCCAGGCCAGCATGGCGCTCTACCGGCGCTACTTCGACTGCCCCGTGCTGTTCGGGCAAGACCACAACGCCCTGGCCCTGAACCCGGAAGACCTGCAAAAGCCCAGCGTTCGATACGACCCCACACTGCACGACATCATGCGGCTGTACCTGGAAGGCCAGTGCGCCGAACACATCGACCTGCAGGACAACGTCCGCCAGCAGATCCTGTTGCTGCTGCCCAAGCGCCGCTGCAGCTTAGAGCAGACCTCGCGGGTGCTGGGCCTGCACCCGCGCACCTTGCAACGCCGCTTGGCGAGCGAGGGTGTCGAGTTCGAGCAGTTGGTCGAGCAGGTGCGTTGCCAACAAGCAAGGCAGTTGCTGCAAAGCACCTGGCTCAGTGTCGCCCAGATTGCCCAGGAGCTGGGCTACCTGCGCACGGCCTCGTTCTGCCGCGCGCACGCCCGCTGGTACGGCTGCACGCCCCTGGAGCATCGCCAGCAATTGAACAACGGCAAGACCCTCCGGGCAGAAACCACGCGTGTTCATGTGCCTGTTCACATCTGACGACAGTTGCATCGAAATGGATCCTCACACCACAGCAAGCCTGACAGCAGCACATTGGCGGTCCATTGCAAAGCCTTGAACAGGGCAAGACCTGCCGTACCAGAACGGTTCCAAGCGCCCATCCGAGCCAAAGGAATGCTGGAAAAAACAAGACAATCACCTAGAGTTTTTTGAACTCGGAAATACTGGCTTCTATTTACCTTGGGTGTCGCAAAAGGAATACCGCCCCCCCAAGAGAGTTGATATCGCGTCGCTATGCTATCCAGGCAAACGAGAAAATGACTGGCCTGTGCGCAATGGTTCATTACGTCACATCAAAAGGAGTTTGTAATGCACGTGATTGCTCAACCATTGAACACTCGATCTGTTTCTTCGAAACGGTTGAGCGCGCCGATGTCGCAGCCTTTCAGCCATTTGCGTTCTACCCGTTAGGCAAAAGCATTTATCTGCCCACTGCGTTGGCAGATCTTTCTGGGAGCGCATCTGCAGTTTGTTGATTGAAACGCTGGATCGCGCCTCTTCATGACAACTACGTGCGGACTGACGCGACATGATGACTCATCGAGTTTCGACAGAACACGACAAAGCACGGTGCTTCAAGGCCATACGCCTCCCAACGCTGGTCGCTCCTGCGATTACCTATGCGTTGCTGCTGGGCAGCACCTGTGCGAATGCCGGCGGCATCCTGATCTATGAAGCCGGCCAGGAAGGCAACGGCCTGGCCAATGCCGGCGCCGCGGCGCTGGCCAAGGACTCCAGCGTACTGATGAGCAACCCCGCGGGCCTGACGCAGTTGCAGGGTACCCAGGTCAGCGCCAATGCCCAGGTGATCCTGGGCGACGTGCGCTTTTCCCGCGATAGTAACAACCCGTTCGACGGCAACGAAGGCGGCAACGCCCTGCAATACCTGCCCGGCGCCAGCCTGTTCATCAGCCACCAGCTCGATGATCGCGCTGCGATCGGATTTGGCATGTATGGCAACTTCGGCCTGGCACTGGATTACGACGACGATTGGGCCGGGCGCTATTTCACCCAGGAGGCGGCGATCATCGGCGTCTCCTTCCAGCCGACGCTGGCGTACAAGTTCACCGATGACCTCTCCGTGGGCATCGGCCCGCGCATCATGTATGGCTATTACCGCACCGAAATGGCCATCAACAACAACAACCTGCTGGGCCTGCGCGACCGCCCCGATGGCCAGCTGGAATACAAGGACACCGACGTCGGCACCGGCGTCAACCTGGGGGTGCTCTACCAGCTCAACCCACGCACCAGGCTCGGCTTTGCCTACACCAGCAAGATCAAGCTGGAGTTCGAAGACAGCCCCCACGTGCGCAACATCAGCAACCCGATCCTCAACGCCGGTTTGCGCAGGCTTGATGTGGATACCCTGGAGCTGGACCTGAACGTCCCGCAAACCGCCACCTTCAGCCTGGCCCACGAGCTGGACGAGCAATGGACGCTGCTGGGCAGCCTCGGCTGGCAGGACTGGAGCGACTTCGGCGATGTGGGTGTGGAGGTCGACGCCAACAACGGTGGCGTCAGCCGCACGGTTGATCGCAAGTACAAGGACACCTGGCACGCCTCGCTCGGTGCCCAATACCAGGCTACGCCCCACCTGCGCTGGAGCATGGGGCTGGGTTACGACAGCTCGGCGGTGGACGACGAAGACCGCACGGTGGACAACCCCATGGGCGAGACCTGGCGCCTGGCGACGGGCGTCAACTACATGATCGATGAAGGGCTCGACGTGCACTTGGCCTACACCCTGATATGGCTGGGCGACATGGACGTGGAACAAACAAAATCCCGGTCGGGCAACACTTTGTCCGGCAGTTTCGACAACAGTGCGCTACATATCATTGGAGGGGGCGCGACCTGGCGCTTCTAGGAGTTCACTACGCGTACCTCGGCACCCTGCCCGCGGAGCAATGCCCAATGTCCCAAGGAGAAACTGCATGAACTTGAAGTCGTTCGCTACTACCGTGTGCCTGTCCTCGTTACTGCTCTCCGGTTGCGCGAGCAAGTACGTGGAGTCCGATCAGTATTCTGGCTTTCTGAAGGACTACAGCATCCTCAAGGAAGAAAAATCCCCCTCCGGGGCGCCGGTGATGCGCTGGATCAAACCTGGCGTCAATGCCAACGCCTTCCGCAGCGTCTACATCGAGCCCAGCCAGCTCTACCCACGTCCGCAACCGACCGAGAAGGTCCCGCAGTCCACCCTCCAAGGCATCACCCAGTACTACGACCAGGCACTGAAATCGCAGTTCTCCAAAGTCCTGCCGCTGGCCACCAGCCCAGGCCCGGGCGTGCTGGTCGTGCGTCCGGCGATCACCGCGGTCAGCGCCTCCACCAAGAGCCTGCGCCCGTATGAAGTGATCCCGATCGCCCTGATCGCCGCAGGCATCAGCACCGCCACCGGCATTCGCGACCAGGACACCAGCATCGCCACCGAGGCCGCCTTCATCGATGGCAGCAACAACCAGCTGGTGGCCGAAGTGGTGCGCAAAGGCGCCGGCACGGAGCTCGAGAACTCCTCCCAGGTCATGCAGGCCAAAGATGCCAAGGCCGTGCTCGATGGCTGGGCGCAGGACATGGTCAAGTCCTTCCAGGCACTGAGGAAGTAACCCCTCGGTAGGCGCGGATGTCCGAGCAACGGCTTCCGCTTCGCGGGAAGCGCCGAACCGCCGCCCACCGGGATTGCGCCCGCTTTCAATACTTGCGCAATCCCTGTGGGTGCGGCGGTTCGGCGCTCCGATTTACCCGCGAAGCGTGCACCGCCTCACGGCTTTGCCGCAGGCACAGCGTCCAGCAGCGCACTCACCGCATCCAGGTCACAGGCTTCGGCCAAGGCACACATATGCGCCGCCAGCGCATCGAGCTCCTGCGGTAGGCCTTGCACCCATTCAAACAGGTCCGTGACCGCCCCTGCTTCGAGCATCGCTCTCAACTCCCGCAGGCGATGATCCTCCAGGCTGCCCAACTGGTGAATCACCCTCGCGTGGTCGCACTGGATTTCATCCACCCTGTCCTCCACGCGATATCCCAACCCCAGCAACTGCGCCAGCGTCTGACGCAGCGTCGCCAGGTTGACCGGCTTTATCAGCGAAGCATCGAACGCGGTGTGCGGCGGGCTGGGCAAATGCTGGGTGTGCTGCGTTGCGGAAACCAACACGACAGGCAGTGCAGGCCAACGCTCGCGCAGTGCACGTAGCAACTGGGCACCGTTGAGCTTGGGCATCAGGTAGTCGGTCAGGACCAATGCCGGCGGCTGCGCTGCTTGCGCAGCGAGCCGTGCCAGGCAATCCTCGCCATCCACGGCCGCCTGGACATCGAACTGACAATTGCGCAGCTCAGCCACCAACAAATTGCGGATGTCTTCGTTGTCTTCGACCACCCACACCGTGCGCCCCTCCCCCAATACCGGCGGCACGGCAATCGAGAAGTCCAGCCATTGGGGTTCGGCGATCTGGCTTTCGGAAGCGACCTTGAACGTCAGGCAAAACCCGATGCGGGTCCCCTCTCCGACGGCGCTGTCGATTTCTATCTTGCCGCCCATCAGCCCTAGCCAATGTTCGACGATGGCCAAGCCGAGGCCACTGCCCTCCACCTCGTGGGAGTGGCAGCGAAAAAACGGCGCAAACAGATTCGGCAAGTCTTCCCGGTCGATCCCAATGCCTGTGTCGTGCACGCAGAAATGCAGGTTCACGCAGTCACTGTTGCCCGGTGTGTCCGTGGCACGCACTTTCAGGCCGATCATGCCGTCACGCGTGAACTTGGCGGCGTTGTCCAGCAGGTTGATCAACACCTGGCGCAGGCGCTTGGCATCGACCTCCACCACGGGCGGGATGGCCCCGAGCATGTCGAACGAGAATTTGTTGTTGCGTCGCTGGGCCAGGACCTGCGCCTCCATGACCACCGAGTCCAGCACGCCATGAAAGTACACCGGCGCAACGAGCAAAGTTTGTCCCGAGGTGCCCTTGGCGTAGTCGATCAGGTCGCTGACCAGCGCCAGCATGTGGTTGGCGCTCTTGAAGATGACCCCCGCCTTGCGCGTGGTCGCGCCCCCTTCGGCCTGCAGAAGCTGCGCGTAGCCGATGATCGAGGTCAGCGGTGAGCGCAGGTCGTGGCTGACCCGACCGAGAAACTCGATCCTGGCCTGGCTCGCATCATTGGCCTCGGCCACAGCGGCCTGAAGCGCCCGCGTACGCTGGACCACGGCCTTTTCCAGCTGGTGTTTTTGCTGGCGCTCGCTGTGCAGCAGCGCCTGCTCGATCTGCTTGCGTTTGACCTGTTGCTCGAGGGTGAACAAGCCGATGATGCCGACGATGATGCCCAACCTGACGAGCATGGCCGGGATACTGAACAGCCCGTCGTAGTTGATGACAAAGGTGTAGTTGAAGGTGAACCACAGGCTTTCCAGCCAGCTGAACAGAAAAAGCACCAACAAGACCTGGCGATAGGGGTTGCCCCGCAAGGCGGTGCGCGATAATGACAACGGCCATGCCAGCAACACCGTCAGGCTCAGGCAGATACTGAGAATACGCAACGTATTGTCGTCCCACAGCGCCTGGCTCAGGACGAGGGCAGCGCTGAGCACCACGCTCGGCCAATAGAAGTACCGCCACGCTCGGCGCTGGCGAAGGTCAAGCAACAGCAGCGCCGAGGTCAGGAAGCTGACCAAGGCGATCTGCCAGAACGTCATGCGCAGGGCCAGGCCCATGTGCTGCAGCCCACTGAACAGCTGGAAGGTCAGATACCCCTCCTGCTCGGCCTGCATCGCGAAGGTCGCCAGCAGCCACAGGGCGAGCGTCATGAAAACCAGCTTCAGCCGCAGCAGCAGGATCGCCACCAGCGCCAGCACGCAACCGAACAGTACCGCGTGCTGCAACTGCTCGAACCGGTCCTGGGCCTGCACCGCATCCGCTTCCCACAACCTGAGCGACAGCGTGGGCCGGTTTTCACTCTGAACCCGTATCAACAGATCGCTCGGCGCCCCGCCGACAAAGGTGATGGGCAGCAGATTCCGCTGGCTACGGATCGTGCGCGCGTCGATGGGCAGCGAAGGGCCGGTGCGCTGATGGTCGATCACCTCGCCGGTACGGGCATCGAGCTGGTAGAGATCGATATCTCCGACTCGCCAGGGCGCAACTTCCAGCCAGCGCGCGCTCATCTGCTGATCCGGCGCCTGGACCTTGACCCTCAGCCAGAGCGTGGAATGACGCCGCGGTGCGCTCAGAAGGGCTCTGCTGGCTGGACGCCAACGTGTATCCCGCAAGGCCTGCTGTGCCTGGAGTGCATGCCCAGGTACCTCTTCGAACACCTGGACGTTACCGGTCAGCGCCTGATAAGGCGCCTGGAGGCTGCGTTGATCGAACACCGCCACCGAGCCGAACGCCAGCAATAGCAGCAAGGCGCCGAAAAAGATCGTGCACGCGCTGCGGGCGTCAGTCGTCATCGCCTGGCCCCATGCTGCCACGCGCCTGGCGAAACTGATTGGGCGAGAGCCCGTAACGGTCGCGGAACGCCGTCGAGAAGCTGGCGCCACTGGTAAACCCTACCTCCAGGGCGATGGCCTGGGAGGCAAGGCCGGTGTTGGACAACAGGCGGCACGCCTCTTTCATGCGCTCTTCCCGCAGGAACTCGAACACCGTCACCCCGGCACACTGGCGAAAGGCTTCGTTCAGGCGCTTGCTGTTGGTGCCCACCTGCGCAGCCAGCTCGTGCAGGTCTGGGGTCGTGCTCAACGCGTTCACCAACACGTTGCGCGCGGTCTGGAAAAGAATGTTGTCGAGGTTGCGCACCGGTGTGGTCGGAGCCTCGCTCACGGGGGTGCTGTCCTGCTTGCGCCGTAGGTGGATCACCAGCCGCAGGCGAATCTCCTCCAGCCTGAACGGTTTGACGATATAGTCGACCGCGCCGCAGAGCAGGCCTTGTACACGCTGGTCAGGCATGCCTGCGCCCGTCAGGAAGATCACGGGGATCTGCCGGGTCAATGCCGAGGCTTGCATCATTCGACAACAGGTCAGGCCATCGCAAACCGGCATCATGACATCCATCAGCACGATGTCCGGATTGATCAGCTGAACCTTCTTGAACGCATCCTGACCATTACGTGCCAGATACACACGGCAACCTTGCTGTTGCAAATAGTCAGCGAGCAACATCCGTTCATTGTCGACATCATCGACCACCAGGATACGTTGCCCTTGGAGGACGTCTGGCGCCAGATTTAGCGTCTCTATGAAACTCCCTCCTCTACCGGCCGGGTACAGGCACGGCAAACGCTTCAGGTAAACCCCAGGCCCACACACGCAGGTCTGCGCACCGGTTTTATCGCATGCCACTTTTGCGCGCTTCAACCGCTGATATTCCGAGACCACACACTCGACGATAAATATTCCCCGCCAGCGAAAGACGTAGACCGCCGGGCAAAAGCCACGTCTGCACAATGGCCTGATAATCCGCGGCACCTGTGTCCGAAGTGCGACTTCCTCTTGCTGTGGAGCCAACCCCATGAACTTACGATCCCTCACTATCGGAAGCCGCTGCGCGCTTATTTTCTCGCTCATTGCCCTGTTGACGCTGGCGATCGGCCTGACGGCCATCCTGCAGACCCGATCCATGAACGCCTCGACCGATCAAGTTCGCCAACACTGGCTACCCGGGGTCATGGCCACCGGTGATATCAGCAACCACCTGGGGCGCATCCGTTCGCTGACGCTGCGCAACTTCATCGAGCGCGACCCTGAAGACATGCGCAAGATCGAAACGCTCAAGCACGATGTTTCCAGTGCCTTGGCCAACTACGAAAAGACGCTGCACAGCGACGAGGACCGCACGCTCTTCAACACCTTCCACCGTGAATACTCAGGCTACCTGTCGGTCCTCGATACAGTCCTCGACGGTCAGGGCGACAAAGCTGCGACCATGAACATCATCAAGCATGAGCTGTCGCCCCGGGCCGATAGCATGATGGCCGCCCTCAATGCATTGAGGCAGTTCAATTCAAACAACGCCGACCGCGCCGCCGAAGCCAGTGAGAACGCCTACTACGAGGCATTTTCCACCATCGTCGTGGCCTTGGTGGTCATCCTGTTCATGATGCTGGTCTGCTCGTTCCTGCTGACCCGCAGCATCGTGCGCCCCCTGGCCGATGCCATTGCGGTCGCCCAGCGGATTTCCGGCAACGACCTGACCCAGGACATCCACGTCAAGGAACGCGACGAGCCGGGCCAATTGCTGGTAACGCTCAAGCACATGCAGGACAGCCTGCGCCAAACCCTGCAGCACATTGCCCAATCCTCGGACCAGCTCGCATCCGCCGCCGAGGAACTGCACGCAGTGACCGAAGACACCAACCGCGGGCTGCACCAGCAGAGCGCCGAAATCGAGCAAGCCGCAACCGCCGTCAACGAAATGACCGCGGCCGTCGAGGAAGTGGCCAACAACGCGGTCAACACCGCCCAAGCGTCCGAAGACGCCGACAGCACCACGCGCCAGGGTCGCGAGAAGGTCGAGCAGGCATTGGGTTCGCTCCAGCAACTGGTGGGCGATGTCAGCTCCACCTCCGCCGAGATCGCCCAACTGGCGCACCGCGCCAACGAGATCAACCGCGTACTCGTGGTGATCGGCGAGATCGCCGAGCAGACCAACCTGCTGGCCCTGAACGCCGCCATCGAAGCGGCGCGGGCAGGAGAAGCCGGGCGCGGCTTCGCGGTGGTGGCCGACGAAGTACGCGCCCTCGCCCACCGCACCCAGCAGTCCACCGGCGAAATCGAGCAGATGATCAGCGGCATCCGCACCGGCACCGTGCAGGCGGTCGATGCCATGCGCGCCAGTGAGAGCCGTGCCAACAGCACGCTGGAGATCGCCCAGGCGGCGGGCCAAGCCCTGACGGTGATTTCCCAGTCGATGTCCACCATCAACGGCCGCAACCTGGTGATTGCCAGCGCCTCCGAAGAACAGGCTCAGGTCGCCCGGGAAGTCGATCGCAACCTGGTCAATATCCGCGACCTGTCGATGCAGACCTCTGCAGGTGCGAACCAGACCAGCGCCGCCAGCCAGGCGCTGTCCCAGCTGGCGATCGAACTCAACGGCCTGGTAGGGAATTTCAAGATCTAACCACGGAAGGGTCTATGCCGATGAACGACATCCAATCGCCTCAGTTCGTCTTGTGGTCGTCCAGGCACGTGCATTTGCAGGGATTCACCGAGTCCGAATACGACGTGGCCATCCTGGAGGCCCAGCTGCTCAGGCAGGAAGGGCTGGTGACCGAGCAGGAGTGGATTCAGATGGTGCGGGCCGCGAACCTGCTCCTGGCCCTGGCCACGTCCTGAGCATACTCTGGGTCACGGCTCACGGCGGTGGAATCAGGTCCAACGTGCGCTCCACTTCCTCGATGTCGATCCTGAAACCATCGCCCTCGGGGGTGCCGACCACATAGGCGAAGTGCTGGCTGTCGCGGTCGGTGTGGTACTTGTAGTAGCTGACGAAGCGATTGGGCGGCTGCAGGGCGAGCAATGCGCCGCCCGGCTGCAGGACGTTGACGCCATGCACCAACTGGCTGCCCTCGACCCCGATGACCACCTGCGCCCCGGCGCAGGCGGCGACAATGGACGGCACGTCGCTTTTGAGCGGGTCGACCACATGAAAGCCCCGGGTCCGCCGCAAGTGCTCGGCCAGCTCGAGTTCGTTACGCAGCAAGCGCAGGTCGCCGTCGCCGCCACGCAGCAGGAACACGCCGGGATGCGCCTGGTAGTTCACCCGCGACAGCAGCTTGTCGCCCAAGGCACGAAAACGCAGGTACTTGTTGCGGTTGTTGCAGAAGTCATCGAACAGCACCAGCTCATGGAAAAACGCGCCGCTCAAGCGACTGGGCTTCATGCCGAGCCAGTCTTCGTAGGGCGGCGCCTGAGTGTAGATCGGAAAACGCGCCGACGGCCCAACGGTGACCGGCACGCCCTCGTCGGCGGCCAGCGGATAGGTCACGCAGTCTTCGACCATCCAATTGCCGAACCAGGTGTTGCCATTGACCGAGCAGTAGATGGCCCCACGGTCGATCTCATGCTCCACCACCACCCGAGGAAACGCACGCGGCCGCTGGGAAAGCCAGAAATTGGCGCGGCCTTTGTACAGCACGCCATCGATCAACCAGACATTCTTGAGCAGATAGCCACGGGTCGGGCCCTGTACCACTTCGCCCAGCCCCGCCATGGTGCGGGCGGGATGTTCATACGGATAGAAACGTTTTTCCTCCCAGCCAGTGACACGCTCCAGCTGACCGGGCAGCGCGATGGCCGGCGGGGAAAACGACAGGCAACCGGGGGCGATGTCCCAGCTTTTTTCCGCGATGCTTTTCAGACTGATATCGACCTGACGGGCCAGCCGTTTTCGCGCGATGTATTTATAGGCGGCCAAGGTCCAATGCCGACGATGATGGGAGTCCAATTGACTGAATGCCGATACCTCACTTTCCATGAACAGTCCTCCCCATTGAGCAGGGCCTGTCAGAAACGCCAAACTATCAAGAATGTATTAGCATTCTTTATAGATCTGACTAATAGGCCGGAATATCAAGGCGAAATGTCAATCGCATCACTTAACCCATTGATATGAAAGCGGAGTCTCACGCATGAAACGCCCCTTCACATCCAGTAACAAGTAAAGGTGCCAACAATTAACTTTGCAAGCGCTCGGCAACGGTGAAGTGTCAATTATTTTATGGCGTCAAATTTATCTCCCAGCGAATAGTTTGCAGTTGCACTGTAATAACCCAACGGTATTCAACGGCGTTCAATCAATATGGGGATGCTGTTGGGCCAGCCGCGTGCGCTGGGCTTGCAGCTCGGCAATTTTCGCGTCGATGTCTTCGATCTTCTGCTCCAGGGTGTCATGGTGTTCTTGCAACAGCTCCCGCGCTTCTTCGATGTCCGAGGCTGCGGGTGCGGCGCCATGCAGGGGTTGGTTGGCTGTCTCCTTCATCGACAGGCCCGTGGCCAGTCCGACCAGCGCGATCACCATCAGGTAGTAGGCCGGCATGTACAGATCCTCCGTGCTTTCCACCAGCCAGGCCGCGATCGTCGGGGTCAGCCCGGCGATCAGCACCGAAATGTTGAAGGCGCTGGCCAAGGCGCTGTAGCGGATGTGGGTGGGGAACATCGCCGGCAAGGTGGACGCCATCACACCGATGAAGAAGTTGAGCAACACGGCCAGGATCAGCAAGCCTGCGAAGATCACGCCGAGCACGCCGCTGTTGATCAGCATGAAGGCCGGGATGGACAGCACGAACAGCCCCACGCTGCCGCAAATGATGAAGGGCCGACGCCCGAACTTGTCGCTCAACAGGCCGATGATCGGCTGCACGAACAACATGCCGACCATGATCGCGATGATGATCAGCACCCCATGGTCTTCGCTGTAGTGCAGGTTGTGGGACAGGTAGCTGGGCATGTAGGTGAGCAGCATGTAGTAGGTGACGTTGGTGGCGATCACCACACCGATGCAGGTCACCAGGCTGCGCCAGTGCTGGGTGGCGACCTCCTTGAACGACACCTTCGGGCCTGAAGCCAGGCCCTCGCGATCCCCCTGCTCCAGCTTGTCGACATGCTGCTGGAACGCCGGGGTCTCTTCCAGGGCGTGGCGCAGGTAGAGGCCGATCAAGCCCAGCGGCAAGGCCAGGAAGAACGGCAGACGCCAGCCCCATTCGAGGAATGCTTCCTCGCCCAGGGCCGTGGAGATGAGCACCACCAGGCCCGCGCCGAGCACGAACCCTGCGATCGAGCCGAAGTCCAGCCAACTGCCGAGAAAACCCCGCTTGCGGTCTGGCGCGTATTCAGCCACGAAGATCGACGCCCCGGTGTACTCCCCGCCCACCGAAAACCCTTGGGCCATCTTGGCCAGCAGCAACAGGATCGGCGCCCAGATGCCGATGGAGGCATAGGATGGGATCAGGCCGATGGCGAACGTGCTCAACGACATGATCACGATGGTCGCCGCCAGGACCTTCTGGCGCCCGTAGCGATCACCCAACGCGCCGAAGAACAGCCCACCCAGCGGACGGATCAGGAACGGCACCGAGAACGTGGCCAGCGCCGCGATCATCTGCACCCCGGGGCTCGCGTTGGGAAAGAACACCTTGCCCAGTGCATAGGCAACGAACCCATAGACCCCGAAGTCGAACCACTCCATGGCATTGCCCAGCGCCGCGGCGGTGATCGCCTTGCGCATCTTGGCGTCGTCAACGATGGTGATGTCCTGCAAGCCGATCGGCTTGACGGTCTTTTTCCGTGATTTCATGGCCAGTCCCTGTCGCAGATGCATGTTCTAAGGCATCAGATACAGCGGAACGTAAAAAAATTCACCGTGAACGCTGGGCAGGCTTTGTGGCGCTGCACGGCGCAGCCTTCTGCAAGAGCAGAGTTACCCAAAGACTGCACAGTCCTGTGGGAGCGGGTTCACCCGCGAATGCGGTAGTGGATTCACCAAC
>NZ_JBLUPV010000007.1:0-224333 GCF_048068075.1 Pseudomonas sp. NY15354 | reverse complement strand
CAATCGGATCAAGGTCATCAAACGGATGGCTTACGGCTACCGGGACAGCGAATTCTTCTTCATGAAGATCAAGAATGACTTTCCCGGCAATCCGTGAAGAACCTTTTTTTTACTCCTGCAGTTGCAGGTTGGCCTGCTGGCGCAAGGTCGCGCCCAGGAAGTAGGCCGGTGCACGCCAACGTGACAGCACCATCAGAACGATCCCCAGCGCCGAGATGATCGCCGCGATCACGAACACCAGACCAAGCCCGGCGACGTGCGAGCCGCTGCCGAAGTCCGGCGACGCGCTGTCGATTGCGGTGCGCACGAAGATGATCGACAGGATCACGCCCCCCACCAGCGGGCACAGGCCGCGCATGAAGAAGTGACGCAGGCTGCCGAACAGGCTGTGGCGGAAGTACCAGACACAGGCATAGGCCGTCAGCGAGTAGTAGAAGCAGATCATCATGCCCAGCGCGGTGATGGTGTCAGCCAGCACGTTCTCGCTCAGGGTACGCATGGTCACGTAGAACAGACCAGCAGCGACACCGGCGCAGATGGTGGCATAGCGCGGGGTCTGCGAGCGCGGGCAGACGCTGGCAAAGCGTTGCGGCACGGCACCGTAGTAACCCATCGCGAGCAGGGTCCGCGCCGGCGACACGAAGGTCGACTGCAAGGACGCGGCGGTGCTCGCCAGCACGGCGATGGACATCAGGATCGCCAACGGCCCCATGACCGGGCCGGCCAGGTGTGCGAAGACGTTCTCCTGGATACGCGGATTGCCCAGGCCCAGGCCGACATCGCTGATCCCAGCGAACTGCAGGGTGGCGATGGCGGTAACCAAGTACAGACCCAGGATCAGCAACACCGTCCAGGTGGCCGCCTTGCCCGGGACTTCGTCACTGCCGATCGACTCTTCGCTCACGGTCAGGCACACGTCCCAACCCCAGAAGATGAAGATCGACAACGACAAGCCTGCGGCGAACGCCGAGAACGACTCCACGCCAAACGGGTTGAACCAGGCCAGGTCGAATGCCAGCGGTGGCGGTGCGGTGGTCTCGCTGAAGGCGGCGAACGCAAAGCCGATCAGCACCAGCAACTGCAAAGCCACCAGGCCATACTGCACGGTCATCGTCGTGCCCATGCCGCGGCAGCAGATCCACACCGCCAGGGCGATGAACACACAACAGGTGGCGATGTTCACCAGCAAGTTGTCCGCCAATGCCGCCAGCTCCTGCTGGCCGGTGATCTGCGCAATGAAGAGGTAGAAGAAATCGACGGCCACACCCGCCAGGTTGGACAACACGATGGTGGTGGCCACGACCAGCCCCCAACCACCGATCCAGCCGATCATCGGCCCGAAGGCCCGTGCCGACCAGGTAAACGAGGTGCCACTGTCCGGCTCCGCGGCATTGAGCTCGCGATAGCCCAGCGCGACCAGCAACATGGGCAAGAAGCCAACGATGAAAACGGCGGGAAGGTGGGCGCCCACCTCACGCACGGTGGGGCCAAGGGCACCGGTCAGGGTGTAGACAGGTGCAATCGTGGAGATGCCCAGTACCACGCTGGCCAGCAGGCCCAAACGGCCTTTTGCCAGGCCTTTGCTGGCGCGCTGGGTGTTGCCTGCGTCGGTCGCCACATCGGGTGGGCGGCCGGCTTCGGTGTATTCGCTCATGAGTCTTTGCCGTAACTATTGGTATTGTTTTCACGGACCTTGCGAACAAGGCCCGCTTTCACTCATTGAAAGCTGTTGCAGGGAGCGGGTCATCCAAGACCTTCGGGTAACGTCAGAGTGTTTTCTGGCGTGAACCCTCCCGTGCAGCGTGGGCAATGCAGGCCTCACGGAATGCCTGGAACAGGCTCCGCGAGACCGGGTTTTCGGCGAAACGCCATTCCGGGTGCCACTGCACGCCGAGCACGAAACCCGGCGCATCAGGCATGGACACCGCTTCGATCAGGCCATCCGGGGCCCGTGCCTCGACGCGCAGGCCAGGGGCCAAACGGTCGATGCCCTGGCTGTGCAGCGAGTTGACCTCGAACTGCTCAGCCAGGCCCAAGCGCTCGAACAGCCCTCCCGGCGCAACGCCGACGGGGTGTCGAGGGCTGTATTGCACCTCAAGCGGTGCATCCTCAGGTTCTCGGTGGTCCAGGTAGCCGGGCAGCTCCTGCACGCGCTGGTGCAGGGTGCCGCCGAGGGCGACGTTCAGTTCCTGGAAACCACGGCAGATACAGAACACCGGAATACCGGCGGCAATGGCTGCCTGCAGCAACGGCAAGGTCAGGCGGTCACGCGCGACGTCGTGCCGGGTCCCTTCCACGCTGGGGGCGCCATTGTAATGATGCGGCTCGACATTAGAAGGCGAGCCGGTAAAAAGAATGCCATCGAGCCGAGCCAGCAGCGCCTGTGTATCGCTGCCGCCGTCACGGGCCGGCAAGATCAGCGGCAGCCCCGCGAAGCCGGCCGCCTCCACGTACTTGTCGCCCACTGTGTGCGACGAGTTCTTCCCCTCCTGCTGGCGGCAGGCGCTGACACCGATCAGAGGGACCGCATTTGCGCTCATGGGCTTATACCGTGTGCAGGTACCAGTTGTACTCGAGGTCGGAGATCGACACTTCGAACTCGGCCAGCTCGCTTTCCTTGCAGGCCACGAAGATATCGATGTAGTCCGGGCTGATGTATTGGTTGAGGACTTCGCTGTCGTCCAGCGCACGCAAGGCGTCGCGCAGGTTGTTCGGCAGGCTCTGTTCCAACTGCTCGTACGAGTTGCCTTCGATCGGCTCACCCGGCTCGACCTGGTTGGTCAGACCGTGATGGATGCCAGCCAGGATGGCGGCGAGCATCAGGTACGGGTTGGCGTCGGCGCCAGCCACGCGGTGCTCGATGCGCACGTTCTCGCTGCTGTCGGTCGGCACACGCAGGGCGACGGTGCGGTTGTCCAGGCCCCAGCTCGGTGCGTTCGGCACGTAGAACTGCGCGCCGAATCGGCGGTAGGAGTTGATGTTCGGGCAGAGGAACGCCATCGATGCCGGCATGGTTTCCAGCACACCGCCAATGGCGTGGCGCAACGCATCGCTCTGGAGCGGGTCTTCGTTGGCGAAGATGTTCTTGCCGGTCTTCTTGTCCAGCAGCGAGATGTGCACGTGCAGGCCGTTGCCCGCCTGGCCCGGGTAGGGCTTGGCCATGAAGGTGGTGTCCATTTCATGGTCGTAGGCGATGTTCTTGATCAAGCGCTTGAGCAGGATCGCGTAGTCACAAGCCTTGAGTGGGTCGGCGACGTGATGCAGGTTGACCTCGAACTGGGCCGGGGCACTTTCCTTGACGATGGCGTCGGCCGGAATGCCTTGCTCCTTGGCCGCTTCCAGCATGTCCTGCAGGCAGTCGGCGTACTCGTCCAGATCGTCGATCAGGTACACCTGGGTCGACTGCGGACGCTTACCGGAGATCGGTGAGCGCGGTGGCTGTGGGCGACCGTTGAGGTTGTCCTGGTCGATCAGGTAGAACTCGAGCTCGAAGGCTGCGCAGATATCCAGGCCCAGTTCGTCGAACTTGGCGATCACCTGGCGCAGCACTTCACGCGGGTCGGCGAAGAACGGGGCGCCGTCCAGCTCATGCATGGTCATCAGCAGTTGGGCGGTAGGGCGCTTCTGCCAAGGCTCGTCGGACAAAGTGCCAGGGATCGGGTAGCAGATGCGGTCGGCATCGCCGATGTCCAGGCCAAGGCCAGTGCTCTCCACGGTCGAACCGTTGATATCCAGGGCAAACAACGACGCCGGCAGATTGATGCCTTTCTCGTAGACCTTGTGCAGGCTGGCGCGCTCGATGCGCTTGCCGCGTACCACACCGTTCATGTCGGAAATCAGCAGATCGACGAACTGCGTGTCCGGATGAGCCTCTAGGAATTCATTCATCTCGCTGGAAGAACTGGCGCACGGGATTACCGACGTCATGGCTGTACATCCTTTGATTCGGGGCGGCGATGTGGAGGGAGGCTGCTGGCGCCTCGCGGGCGGCGATGGTTGCTACTGTTGTTCTTTTCACTGTCCCATCGTGGGGATAGGGTGCGACCCGGTGTGCATTGATTCCCGGGGGCCGTTCCACTATAAAATGGCCTCAACGCAACAGACATTGGCATTTCGGCAAGCAGAGCGTGCATCGATGCAATATCAGATTACCCATGCCGACCTTTCCCTGGTCCTGGCCCTGGAACGTGGTCGCTCGCTGGCCAAAGCCGCCGAACTGCTCAAGGTAGACGTCTCGACGGTGTTTCGCTCGATTCGCCGACTGGAGTCGGCGCTGGGCACGGCGCTGTTCGTCAAGAGCCGCAAAGGCTACCTGCCCACCGACACCGCCCAGGCCCTGGCAGAGCAGGCCGAGCGCGCCGAGCAGGCGCTCGATGCCGCGCGCATCGCCCTGACCAGCGGGGAACAGGTGGTCAGCGGTACCGTTCGTCTGACCTGCACCGAAGCCGTGATGCACAGCCTGCTATTGCCAGCGCTGGCCGACTTCATGTCGAACTACCCTGCTTTGTCGCTGGAACTGGGCACCTCCAACACGTTCGCCAACCTCAGCCGACGCGATGCCGACATCGCCCTGCGTCTGACCAACACACCGCCCGAGCACCTTGTCGGCCGCTGCCTGGGCTCCACGTCCTACGTGGTCTGCGGCCAGCCTCAGTGGCGCGAACGCCTGGGCGAGTCGCACAACAGCGTACCGTGGATCGCCCCGGACGATTCGATGCAGGACCACCCCACGGTGGTCTGGCGCAACCAGCAGTACCCAGGCCTGAATCCACGCTACCAGTGCAGCAGCATGTCGACCATCGCTCAGCTCGTGAGCACCGGCCTGGGCGTGGCGGCGTTGCCGGACTACATGGTCGACGCGCTGCCTGAGGTCGAGGCCCTGAGCGGCCCCCTGCCCGGCTGCGACACCCAGCTGTGGCTGCTGACCCGCCCGGATTGCCGGGCCCTGCGCTCGGTACAGACGCTGTTCGAAGAACTGACCCCACGTCTTCGCGACGCCATGTTGTGAGAACGCGCCACGCAGGCTTGTGTCCAGTCACGGCCTCCCGTTATCGTCAGACTCAAGCGTGCCGGTGTCTGCTCCGGCGCTTTCGCGGGTAAACCCGCACCCACAAAAGACAGCGCCGCGTCTCTATGGGGTTACCCGCGAAGCAGCCAACACAGCCCCGACAGACCACCACCTGACAAAACAGCGCTTCCCTATTGGCTGGTGATTTTTTAAACTATCGAGTCCGCCTGCCCACTCTGGGCTGCACGCCTAACGCATTTGCTACTGAGGAAGACCATGGCCCGCGTAACTGTTGAAGACTGCCTGGAACACGTGGATAACCGCTTTGAGCTGGTCATGCTCTCGACCAAGCGCGCCCGTCAGCTGGCCACCGGCGGCAAAGAGCCGCGCGTTGCATGGGAAAACGACAAGCCGACCGTCGTCGCCCTGCGCGAAATCGCTGAAGGTATCGTCACTCCTGAGTTCATCGCCGCCGAAGAGATCGTCACCGAAGATCCGGTCTTCGCAGCGTTCGAGGACGAGAACAACGAGGCTGTCTGATCCATGCCCGGTCGACATCGTGCGGCACAAGGCCTTCTCCCTCGGCCGGAGGTGAATCCATGCCGGGTATAGAAGCCCTCGCCGAACGGCTGTCGACCTACCTCGGCCCCGACCAGGTCAATCTGGTCCGCCGGGCCTATTTCTACGCCGAACAGGCGCACGATGGTCAACGCCGCCGTAGCGGCGAGCCCTACGTGACCCACCCGCTGGCCGTGGCCAGCATCCTGGCCGACATGCACATGGACCATCAGAGCCTGATGGCCGCTATGCTGCACGATGTGATCGAAGACACCGGCATCGCCAAGGAAGCCCTCTGCCAGCAATTCGGCGAGACTGTCGCCGAGCTGGTCGACGGGGTCAGCAAGCTGACCCAGATGAACTTCGAGACCAAGGCCGAAGCCCAGGCCGAAAACTTCCAGAAGATGGCCATGGCCATGGCCCGCGACATCCGCGTGATCCTGGTCAAACTGGCCGACCGCCTGCACAACATGCGCACCCTGGAAGTGCTCTCTGGCGAAAAACGCCGGCGCATCGCCAAGGAAACCCTCGAGATCTACGCCCCCATCGCCAACCGGCTGGGCATGCACAACGTGCGTGTGGAGTTCGAAGACCTCGGCTTCAAGGCGATGCACCCGATGCGCTCCTCGCTGATCCACCGCGCGGTCAAGAGCGCCCGTGGCAACCGCAAGGAGATCGTCGCCAAGATCGAGCAGTCGCTGGCCAACTGCCTGGCTGCGGATGGCATCGAAGGCGAGGTCAGCGGCCGGCAGAAACACCTCTATGGCATCTACAAGAAGATGCGCGGCAAGCGCCGCGCCTTCAACGAGATCATGGACGTGTATGCCTTCCGCATCATCGTCGACAAGGTCGACACCTGCTACCGCGTGCTCGGCGCCGTACACAACCTGTACAAGCCACTGCCCGGTCGCTTCAAGGACTACATCGCGATTCCCAAGGCCAACGGCTACCAGTCCCTGCATACGACGCTGTTCGGCATGCATGGCGTACCCATCGAGATCCAGATCCGCACCCGCGAAATGGAAGAGATGGCCAACAACGGGATCGCTGCGCACTGGCTGTACAAGTCAAACGAGGATGAACAGCCCAAGGGCAACCATGCCCGCGCCCGCCAGTGGGTCAAGGGCATCCTCGAGCTGCAGCAGCGTGCCGGCAACTCCCTGGAGTTCATCGAAAGCGTCAAGATCGACCTCTTCCCGGACGAGGTCTACGTCTTCACGCCCAAGGGCCGGATCATGGAGCTGCCCAAAGGTTCCACCGCCGTCGACTTCGCTTACGCGGTGCACACCGACGTCGGCAACAGTTGCATCGCCTGCCGTATCAATCGCCGCCTGGCGCCGCTGTCCGAACCGCTGCAAAGCGGCTCGACGGTGGAAATCGTCAGCGCGCCGGGTGCCCGCCCGAACCCCGCATGGCTCAACTTCGTGGTCACCGGCAAGGCGCGCACGCATATTCGCCATGCACTCAAGCAACAGCGCCGGTCCGAGTCGATCAGCCTGGGTGAACGCCTGCTGAACAAGGTCCTCACCGGCTTCGACAGCAGCCTGGAGAAGATTCCGCCGGAGCGCATCCAGTCGATTCTCAGCGAGTACCGCCTGGAGCTGCTCGAGGATCTGCTCGAAGACATCGGCCTGGGCAATCGCATGGCCTACGTCGTGGCCCGTCGCCTGTTGTCCGCCGAAGGCGAGCAACTGCCCGCACCGGAAGGCCCGCTGGCCATCCGCGGCACCGAAGGCCTGGTGCTCAGCTATGCCAAGTGCTGCACCCCGATCCCGGGTGACCCGATCGTCGGCCACTTGTCGGCGGGCAAAGGCATGGTCGTGCACCTGGAGAACTGCCGCAACATCAGTGAAATCCGCCACAACCCGGAAAAATGCGTGCAGCTTTCCTGGGCCAAGGACATCACCGGTGAGTTCAATGTCGAACTGCGAGTCGAGCTGGAGCACCAGCGTGGCCTGATCGCCCTGCTGGCCAGCAGCGTCAACGCCGCCGACGGCAATATCGAAAAAATCAGCATGGACGAACGCGACGGCCGTATCAGCGTGGTCCAACTGGTGGTCAGCGTGCGCGATCGCGTGCACCTGGCCCGCGTGATCAAGAAGTTGCGTACCCTGACCGGCGTGGTCCGCATCACCCGCATGCGTACGTAGTCCGTCAACCAAGGAGTCATCATGACCAAGACCGTCATCAACAGCGACAAGGCCCCAGCCGCCATCGGCACCTACTCCCAGGCGATCAAGGCCGGCAATACCGTATACATGTCCGGCCAGATCCCGCTGGACCCGAAAACCATGGAACTGGTCGAAGGCTTCGAAGCCCAGACCGTCCAGGTCTTCGAGAACCTCAAGGCCGTTGCCGAGGCCGCTGGCGGTTCGTTCAAGGACATCGTCAAGCTGAACATCTTCCTCACCGACCTGAGCCACTTCGCCAAGGTCAACGAGATCATGGGTCGTTACTTCGAGCAGCCTTACCCAGCGCGCGCCGCTATCGGCGTTGCCGCTCTGCCGAAAGGCTCCCAGGTCGAGATGGACGCGATCCTGGTCATCGAGTGATGCCTCCGGTGGCGGGCGCCATGCCCGTCACCTTCCCTGCCCCAAGGTTTTACACCATGCGCCATGCCCTGCCCCTTGCACTGGCAGCCCTGCTCCTGGGCGGCTGTGCCAGTCACAAACCCGAAGACTACAACGGCACCTGGATCAACCAGGACGCCATCGATGCCGCCGACGGTGGCAGCCTGCACGAGGCCCTGAGCAAAAAGGGGCCGGTTCTCGAATGGAAAATCGACACCGCCAACCAGCAAGCCAGCTACAGCAACGGCTTCGAGGCAGTCGATGGTTACCTGAGCGCGAAAGAAGACCAGTGGCAGGCCAGCTTCACCGGCGGCCAGACCGAGCAACTGAGCCTAAGTGGCGACAAACTGCGCGTCACCTCGCAAACCGGCGACAAACAGACCTTCGTGAAAGCGCCGGCGGCTCCCGCCAATGCACCACTTGGCGGCAGCTTTGAAAAGGCGCTGTATACCGCCTATCTGGGCGGCGAATGGAAGATCGTCGAGGGCCCGGGCAAAGGTGCAACGGTGCGCTTCGCCGACAACGGCAGCGTGACCGGCCTGCCCAACCTCGATCGCTATGCCCTGTGCCTGGCGGGCGATTGCGCCGACATGGGCGGCGGCAATGACAGCCTGTGGCTGGAGCGCAACCAGCGCGGCGCGCCGTGGGTATTCAAGCGCGATGGCGACACGCTGGAGATCCTTCAAGCGGTCAATCGTGCCCAGCCAGACGAAAAGCCACAGCTGGCGCCGGGTGCGCGGCAGTGGGTGCTTGAGCGCGACTGATACAACCCCGCAAACCCTCTCCCGCAGGTTCTTCGGTGTCCTCGACAACACCGCAGTACCTGTGGGGTTCAGCTGCAACAGGCCCAAGGCAGCCTAGCAAGAAGCTGCTCCGATAAAGGCCTAACCCTTCAAGATCGCGGCATACCCTTCCTTGTAGCTTGGATACTGCGGTGCCCACCCCAGCGCACGTGCCCGCGCATTGCTGCAGCGCTTGCTGCCGGTGCGCCGCACGCGTTGCTCGTCCGACCACTCACTTACACCCATGTACTCACGCAACCAGCCAACGACCGAGGCCAAGGGCGCAGGGTCGTCGTCGACGCCGATATAGCAGTCGTCCAGCGCCTCACCCCGGGCATCGGCTTGCAGCAGGAACGCGATCAGCCCCGCGGCATCCTCGGCGTGGATGCGATTACCGTACAGCGGTGGCGCCTCGGCCACGCGGTAGCCCTGGCGCACCTGGCTTAGCAGCCATTCGCGCCCCGGCCCATAGATGCCGGTCAGACGAACGATGGTTGCTGGCAGCCCACTGTGCAGCGCCAACTGCTCGGCCTCCAGCATTACCCGCCCCGAATAGCCTAGGGGCTCGGTGGCCGCACGCTCGTCGATCCATTCGCCATCGGCCTGCCCATACACGCTGCTGCTGGACACGAACACTATCCGCCGTGGCCGTTGCCCACGTTCCGCCAGCCAACCCAGCACATGGCGCAACCCTTCGACATAAGCGGCCTGGTAGCCAGCCTCATCGTGCTGGCTGGCGGCCACGCAATACACCAGGTAATCAGGCGAACGTGCAGGCCAGGCTGCAGGAATGGCCGCCTCGGACAGATCGGCGGCAACCGGCAGCACCCCCGCAGGCAACTGCCCAACCGAACGTCGCAGCCCACTGACCTGCCAGCCATGGTCGAGCAGCTGGCGAGCTAAGCGACCGCCGACATCACCACAACCCACGATCATTACGGACGGTTCTGACATCTCTCAACTCCCTGCGCCAATGGTCACGCTAGCCGGACTAATCGATAGGCGGCTAGACGATGGTTAAAAAAGGCAACATTATTACTTCTGCTAACAAGAATTACTTGCAATAATGGCGCCCTATTCTGTTCTCGGCCTGCCTCGAGGCCTTGGAGAACGTCACCTCATTTTCTTCATCAGGTCCGGCCAGCATGACACGTACTCAACCCTCCGCTTCGCCAACCACATCGCGCGCATGGCGCGCCATCGCCGCGCTGACCCTCAGCCTGGTGCTGGCCCCAGCCGCCATGGCCGATGAGCCTGCCACCCCGGCCACCAATACCCCGGCCGCGGCGACCGCACCAGCAGCACCTGCCGCCCCGGCCGCGGCCGGTGAAGCCCAGACCCCCGCCGATGCTGCCAATGCTCAGGCACCTGCGGACGAAAACGTTCAGGCCCTGGTCGAAGACACTTCCCTGGGCATGGCCCACGACCTGTCCCCTTGGGGCATGTACAAGAACGCCGACGTGGTCGTCAAAGCCGTGATGATCGGCCTGGCCATCGCCTCGCTGATCACCTGGACCATCTGGATCGCCAAGGGCTTCGAGCTGATGGGCGCCAAGCGTCGCCTGCGTGGCGAGATCGCCCTGCTGAAGAAAGCCGCCAGCCTCAAGGATGCCAGCGACGTCGCCAACAAGGCAGGCACCCTGGCCCACACCTTGGTCCATGATGCGCTGGACGAAATGCGCCTCTCGGCCAATGCCCGCGAGAAGGAAGGCATCAAAGAGCGTGTCAGCTTCCGCCTGGAGCGTCTGGTCGCCGCCAGCGGCCGCAGCATGAGCACCGGCACCGGCGTCCTCGCCACCATCGGCTCCACCGCGCCCTTCGTCGGTCTGTTCGGTACCGTCTGGGGCATCATGAACAGCTTCATCGGCATCGCCAAGACCCAAACCACCAACCTGGCCGTAGTCGCCCCCGGCATCGCCGAAGCCCTGCTGGCCACCGCCCTGGGCCTGGTCGCGGCTATTCCGGCCGTGGTCATCTACAACGTCTTCGCCCGCTCCATCGCCGGCTATAAGGCCCAGGTTTCCGATGCCTCGGCCCAGGTACTGCTGCTGGTCAGCCGCGACCTGGACCACCAGGGTGGCGAGCGTGTCGCCCCGCACATGGTGAAAGTGGGGTAAGCCATGGGCCTGCATCTCAACGAAGGTGGCGACGATCTCGCCGAAAACCACGAAATCAACGTCACGCCTTTCATCGACGTCATGCTGGTGCTGCTGATCATCTTCATGGTTGCAGCCCCCCTGGCTACCGTCGACATCAAGGTCGACTTGCCCGCCTCGACCGCCAAGCCGGCGCCGAGGCCCGAGAAGCCGGTGTTCGTCAGCGTCAAGACCGACAAGAAGCTCTATGTCGGTGATGACGAGGTGGCCCAGCGTGAACAGCTCGGCGCGATGCTCGACGCCAAGACCAAGGGCGACAAGGAAACCACGATCTTCTTCCAGGCCGACAAGGGTGTTGATTACGGCGACCTGATGGAAGTCATGAACACCATGCGCGCCGCCGGCTACCTCAAGGTCGGCCTGGTCGGTCTCGAAACGGCAGCCAAGCAATGACAACGACACGGTCCAACCTGGCGCGCTACGGCGTCAGCCTGGCGATCGTGCTGGGCGTGCACGTACTGGCAGTGCTGCTGACCCTGAACTGGTCGGTGCCCCAGGCCGTGGAACTGCCGCCGGCGGCCATGATGGTCGAGCTGGCGCCGCTGCCCGCACCGGCGCCACCACCACCGCCCAAGGCCGCACCACAGCCGCCAGCACCGGTTGAAGAACCGCCGCTGCCCAAGCTGGTGGAAGCGCCCAAGCCGAAGATCGCCATCCCCAAGCCACCCAAGCCCAAGGCCAAGCCTCAACCGCCCAAGCCTGAGAAACAGCCCGAGCCGCCAAAGGATCTGCCACCGGCCAAGGAACAAGTCGCGGACACGCCGCCAAGCAACACACCACCGCAAAAATCGGCGGCACCGGCACCGAGCATCGCGTCCAACAGCAATGCCCTGCCGACCTGGCAGAGCGACTTGCTGCGTCACCTGGCCAAGTACAAGCGGTACCCGGAAGACGCTCGCCGCCGAGGCCTGCAAGGGATCAACCGGCTGCGCTTCGTGGTCGATGCCGAGGGCAAGGTGCTGTCGTTCGCGCTGGCCGGTGGTTCGGGCAGCGCAGCGCTGGATCGGGCGACCCTGGAGATGATCCGCCGGGCGCAGCCAGTACCCAAGCCGCCGAAGGAATTGCTGAACAATGGTCAGATCGAAGTCGTGGCGCCGTTCGTCTACTCGCTGGACCGTCGCTGATACTTTTGTTTCTGTCACAAAACAGCAAGTCTGATAACGTGCGTCTATCGATTGCAGCCGCTATGCTGGGGCCGCAACTTCATGGACGCACGTTATGACCCTCACAGAATTACGCTACATCGTCACACTCGCCCAGGAGCAGCATTTCGGCCACGCTGCCGAGCGTTGCCATGTCAGCCAGCCGACCCTGTCGGTCGGTGTGAAGAAACTCGAGGACGAGCTTGGCGTGCTGATCTTCGAGCGCAGCAAGAGCGCGGTGCGCCTGACCCCGGTCGGCGAAAGCATCGTCGCCCAGGCGCAGAAGGTCCTGGAGCAGGCCCAGGGTATTCGCGAACTCGCCCAGGCCGGCAAGAACCAGCTCACCGCGCCGCTCAAAGTCGGTGCCATCTATACCGTCGGTCCCTACCTCTTCCCGCACCTCATTCCGCAGTTGCACCGGGTCGCCCCGCAGATGCCGCTGTACATCGAGGAGAACTTCACTCACGTACTGCGCGAGAAGCTGCGCAACGGCGAGCTGGACGCCGTGATCATCGCCCTGCCGTTCAACGAGGCTGACGTACTGACGCTGCCGCTGTACGACGAGCCGTTCTACGCGCTGATGCCCGCCGATCACCCCTGGACCGCCAAGAAGACCATCGACACGGCCATGCTCAATGACAAGAGCCTGCTGCTGCTCGGCGAAGGTCACTGCTTCCGCGACCAGGTACTGGAGGCCTGCCCGACCATCAACAAGGGTGGCGAAGGCTCCAAGCACACCACGGTCGAGTCCAGCTCGCTGGAAACCATCCGCCACATGGTCGCCTCCGGCCTTGGCGTGTCGATCCTGCCGCTCTCGGCCGTACACAGCCACCATTACGCCCCGGGCGTGATCGAAGTGCGCCCGCTCACGGCGCCTTCGCCATTCCGCACCGTGGCCATCGCCTGGCGCGCCAGCTTCCCGCGGCCCAAGGCCATCGAGATCCTCGCCGACTCGATTCGCCTCTGCTCGGTAGCCAAGCCGCCTGCGGAAAAATCGGCCTGACCCATGACCGAGCTGTCGACTGTCCCGGTGACCACCCTCAAGGGTGTCGGCGACGCCATGGCCGAGAAGCTGGCCAAGGTCGGTCTGGAAAATCTTCAGGACCTGCTGTTCCACCTGCCGCTGCGCTACCAGGACCGCACCCGCGTGGTGCCGATCGGAGCCTTGCGCCCGGGCCAGGATGCGGTGATCGAAGGGGTGGTCAGCGGCGCCGACGTGACCATGGGCAAGCGCCGCAGCCTGGTGGTGCGCCTGGGAGACGGCACCGGCGTGCTGAGCCTGCGCTTCTACCACTTCAGCAATGCCCAGAAAGAAGGCCTCAAGCGTGGCACCCATTTGCGCTGCTATGGCGAGGCCCGCCCCGGTGCCTCAGGGCTTGAGATCTATCACCCGGAGTACCGCGCGCTCAATGGCAGCGAACCCGCGCCGCCCGTCGAACAGACCCTGACGCCCATCTACCCGAGCACCGAAGGCCTGACCCAGCAACGCCTGCGCCTGCTGTGCCAGCAGAGCCTGGCCATGCTCGGCCCGCGCAGCCTGCCAGACTGGCTGCCCGACGAATTGGCCCGGGATTACCATCTGGCGCCGCTGGACGATGCGATCCGCTACCTGCACAACCCACCTGCCGACGCTGACCTCGACGAACTCGCCGAAGGCCAGCATTGGGCCCAGCACCGCCTGGCCTTCGAAGAGCTGCTGACCCATCAGCTTTCCCAACAACGCCTGCGTGAGAGCCTGCGCGCCCTGCGGGCCCCGGTGTTGCCCAAGGCCAGCCGCCTGCCGGCGCAGTATCTGGCCAACCTGGGCTTCAGCCCCACCGGCGCGCAGCAGCGCGTCGGCAACGAGATCGCCTACGACCTCAGCCAGCCTGAGCCGATGATGCGTCTGGTTCAGGGCGACGTGGGCGCGGGCAAGACCGTGGTCGCCGCCCTCGCCGCCTTGCAGGCCCTGGAAGCTGGCTATCAGGTGGCCCTGATGGCACCCACCGAGATTCTCGCCGAGCAGCATTACCTGACCTTCAAACGCTGGCTCGAGCCCTTGGGCATCGAGGTGGCCTGGCTGGCCGGCAAGCTCAAGGGCAAGGCCCGCGCCAGCGCCCTGGAACAGATCGCCAGCGGCGTGCCGATGGTGGTCGGTACCCATGCGCTGTTCCAGGAGGAAGTGAAATTCCGCCGCCTGGCCCTGGCGATCATCGACGAGCAACACCGGTTTGGCGTCCAGCAGCGCCTGGCCTTGCGCCAAAAAGGCGTGGACGGCGCGCTGTGCCCGCACCAGTTGATCATGACCGCCACCCCGATTCCTCGCACATTGGCCATGAGTGCCTATGCCGACCTGGACACGTCCATCCTCGACGAACTGCCCCCTGGCCGTACGCCGGTCAACACCGTGCTGGTAGCTGACAGCCGGCGCTTCGAAGTGGTCGAGCGGGTCCGAGCGGCCTGCGCCGAAGGGCGCCAGGCATATTGGGTCTGTACCCTGATCGAAGAGTCGGAGGAGCTGACCTGCCAGGCGGCCGAAAGCACCTTCGAGGAACTGGGCAGCGCCCTGGGCGAGCTACGTGTCGGCCTGATCCATGGGCGCATGAAACCGGTGGAAAAAGCCGCAGTGATGGCCGAGTTCAAGGCCGGCAACCTCCAACTGCTGGTGGCGACTACCGTGATCGAGGTCGGCGTGGACGTCCCCAATGCCAGCCTGATGATCATCGAGAACCCCGAGCGCCTGGGCCTTGCCCAGTTGCACCAGCTACGCGGCCGGGTGGGCCGGGGCAGCGCGGTCAGCCATTGTGTGCTGCTCTATCACCCGCCCCTGTCGCAGATCGGCCGCGAGCGCCTGGGCATCATGCGCGAAACCAACGACGGCTTCGTCATCGCCGAGAAGGACCTGGAGCTGCGCGGCCCCGGCGAAATGCTTGGCACCCGTCAGACCGGCCTGCTGCAGTTCAAGGTCGCCGACCTCATGCGTGACGCGGATCTGCTCCCTGCCGTACGTGACGCAGCCCAGGCCCTGCTGGCCCGTTGGCCCGACCATGTCAGCCCATTGCTGGATCGCTGGCTGCGCCATGGCCAGCAGTATGGACAGGTGTGATACCGATCACGAAATGCACCCAAACCCGCGAGGCTGTTTTGCAGCCTCGCGCTGCCTGAGCCACCATCCACGCATAATGGATCCAGTTATCGCGCCGGATGGTTATACTCCGCGTTTAAAAGAAAACCTTGGACTCAGACCATGACTGAAGTTGCCCTGGATACTTCGACCCCACACGCACCCTCTGTCATTCGGCTGTTGCTCGACAAGCTCGGCGTGCCGTACCGCGAAGTGCCCGAGCATGCACGGCTGCCGGCCGACGCACGAGTCCAGGCCATTCTTCTCGACGACGAAGTCGGCGCCTTGATGGTGCTGTTTCCGCAGAGCCAGTTGCTGGACCTGAACCGCCTGGCCGAACTCACCGGCCGCAAGCTGGTGGCCGTGCCGGTCGCACGCCTCGCGCACATGCTCGACAAGCATGCCCTCAAGACCCTGCCGGGGATCCCGGCACTGACCAGCTACCCGTGCCTCTATGAAGCCAGCCTGCTGAAAGTCGACAACCTGCTGATCCAGTCTGGTGAGCCCGGCTTGCTGCTGGAGATTCCACGCGATGCGTTCAAAGGCATGTTGAACAAAGCCAGCGCAGGCAACTTCGGCGAACAGACCCACGACATCCGCCCCAACCTTGACCGACCGGATGATGACCCCAAGGAAATCACCCAGGCCGTCCAAGCCTTTACCGCACGACGCATCCAGCAACGCCTGGAACAGACCATCGAGATCCCACCGCTGGCGGACACCGCGCAGAAGATCATCAAACTGCGCGTCGACCCCAATGCCAGCATCGATGACATCACCGGCGTCGTGGAAACCGACCCTGCCCTGGCCGCCCAAGTGGTCAGTTGGGCGGCATCGCCTTATTACGCCTCACCCGGCAAGATCCGTTCGGTGGAAGACGCCATCGTTCGCGTGCTGGGCTTCGACCTGGTGATCAACCTCGCCCTGGGCCTGGCGCTGGGCAAGACTTTGAGCCTGCCCAAGGATCACCCGCAGCAAGCCACGCCTTACTGGCAACAGTCGATCTACACCGCCGCGGTGATCGAAGGCCTGACCCGCGCCATGCCTCGGGCCGAACGTCCGGAGGCAGGGCTGACCTACCTTGCGGGCCTTCTGCACAATTTCGGCTATCTGTTGCTGGCGCATGTGTTTCCGCCGCACTTCTCGCTGATCTGCCGCCACCTGGAGGTCAACCCGCACCTGTGCCACACCTATGTGGAGCAACACCTGCTGGGTATCAGCCGCGAACAGATCGGCGCCTGGCTGATGAAGCTGTGGGACATGCCCGAGGAGCTGTGCACGGCGCTGCGCTTCCAGCACGACCCGAGCTATGAGGGTGAGAACTCGGCGTTCCCCAACCTGGTGTGCCTGGCGATTCGCCTGTTGCGCGCACGCGGGATCGGTTCGGGCCCTCAGGAGGAGATTCCCGAGGCTCTGCTGGAACGGCTGAGCCTGACCCGGGAAAAAGCCGACGATGTGGTGAACAAGGTGCTGGAGGCCGAGGCGCTGCTGCGCGAACTGGCCTCGCAGTTCCACGCCCCGCAGTAAACGCACAGCCCTATTCGCGGGCAAACCCGCTCCCACCTGGCCCACGGCAGCCCTGTGGGAGCGGGGTTACCCGCGAAGAAGACACCACCGGGCAAGACCGTTGCTCCCACTCAGGTACAGGCCGAATCAGCCCTTCTTCTTGGGCTTGAGGTATTTCATCAGGCCTTGGAACCAGATGACCAAGGCTGGATTGCCCTTGATCTGAATGCTCTTGTCCTGAATCCCCTGCATGAAGGCCAGTTGCTTGTTGCTGGCCTGGAGCGTCGCGAAACCGTACGCGGCGTCCTTGAAGGCGATGGCGAAGGCCGGCTGCGGGTGCAGGCCCCCTTTGCTGCTGACACGCTCGCCGCTGACGATGAAATGCCGGCCGATCCGACCATCGAGCGTCTGCATCTGGAACACCAGGTCCTTGTCGCGCAATTGTTGCTGGAACGCTGGATTGTTGCGGCTGGCCCTGGCCATCAGCAGGCCCATGGCCCAGAGCAGGAAGCGAAACTTCATCAACACGCCTCGACTAAAAAGTGACTGAGCGGCGCAGTTTATCCTTTTATCGGTCGCGAAATACAAATCTGCTGTTTCGACGATTTTCCTGGCGCCTGAATGCACAACGGGCGCCCAGGGCGCCCGTTTGGATAACCGTTGTTATCGATGAGGGGTCATTTGCCTTTCTTGGCGGGCTTGGCGGGCTGATTGACGCTGTCGCGCAGGTTCTTGCCGGGCTTGAAGGCAACGGTGTTGCTGGCTTTGATCTTGACGGGCTGACCGGTCTGCGGGTTCTTGCCGGTGCGGGCACCACGATGACGTTTTTCAAAAGTACCGAAACCGACCAGGGTGACAGTGTCCTTGTCCAGCGCACCGGTGATGCTGTCGAGGATCGCATTCAAGACCTGGTTGGCCTTTTCCTTGGTCAGGTCGGCCTTTTCGGCGATAACAGCGGCGAGTTCTGGTTTACGCATAGTGAAGCCTCTTGTACGGGATTTCTTGTTGTTATTGCCGTGCCGCTTCGCGAAGCAGCGTTCAAGGCACCGCAGGCTCTAATCTGCGGCAGACGGGAGTGAGGATGGCACGCTCACCGAAGCCGCGCCAGTACTTGGGTGGCCATTGTCGCTTCAAGAACAGGGCATACCCGACAGAGCGCCAGCTATTTACGCCATCAGGGGCGGTAACTGCCGATTCAGCGCCAACTTCTCCATCACCGCCGTCCCGGTCAGCGCGTAGCCCAGCAGTTGGCCGGCAGCATCGTGGCAGAGCACCTTGAGGTCGGCGCCCTGCCCCTCGACCTGCCAAACACCTTCGCGCCCTGGCGGGGGCGGTGAGACCACCAGCGGACAGGCCGGCGTCTTGACGGTCACGGGCATCGGCCCATAGGCGACAGCGGTAGGGTTGCCAGCGAGGGTCTGGGCCAAGGCCCTGGCGCTGGTCATCAAAGGCATGACATAGAGCAGGTTGATACCGTCGACCTCAGCGCAATCACCCAGGGCGAAGATGTTGTCGTGGGACGTGCGCAACTGCCGGTCCACGACCACACCCCGGTTCGTCTGCAGGCCCGCGGCAGCGGCAAGGTCTGTGCGCGGGCGCAACCCGATGGCCGATACCACCAGATCGCAGGCGATCGCCTGGCCATCGGACAGGTGCGCCTGCAGGCCTTGCTCGTCACGCTGCAGGCGGGTCAGCACCGGCCCCAGGTGAAAGCGCACGCCCAGACCTTCCAGGCCCGCCTGCACCGCACCGGCCGCAGCCGGGTGCAGCAGGGTTGGCATCACCTGCTCACAAGGCGCGACCACATCGACTTCGAAGCCGCCAAGGCTCATGTCATTGGCGAACTCGCAACCGATCAGACCCGCACCGAGAATCAGCACTCGGCGCTTGCCTGCTGCTGCGGCGCGAAAGCGCGCGTAGTCCTCGAGGTCATTGATCGGGAAGACCAGCTCGGCCGCATCGCCCTCGATCGGCACCTGCACGGTCTGAGCGCCCCACGCCAGGACCAGATCGCGGTATTCGACCGCCTCTTCACCGATCCACAGGCGCTTGTGGCCTGGGTCGATACCACTGATGGTGGTATGGGTGCGGATCTCGGCCTTGAGCTGCTCGGCCATGGCGCCTGGCTCGGCCATGCACAGGCCATCGGCATCCTTCTGCTTGGCAAAGCCGGTGGAAAGCATGGGCTTGGAGTAGGAGCGGCCGTCGTCGGCGGTGATCAGCAACAACGGCGTGTCGCCGTCGAGCTTGCGAAACTCGCGGGCCAGGTTGTAGCCCGCAAGGCCAGTACCGATGATCACCACAGGGGACGTCATGTCGTGCTCCTCTCGTTGAACAGGGGGTGATCAGCCGATGGCGATCATTTCGAAGTCACTCTTGCCGACACCACAGTCGGGGCACAGCCAGTCTTCCGGCACATCTTCCCAGCGGGTGCCCGGGGCGATGCCGTCGTCCGGCCAGCCTTCGGCCTCGTCGTAGATCAGGCCACAGACAATGCACTGCCACTTCTTCATGGGGTCGTTCCTCGGTACAGACTCAGGCGTTCGTCATAGCGGGCAGCCCCGGGATACCTCGAACCACCGCGAAGGGCTACCGCGCAATTCGTGGGGGCTTTGTACTGGCCCTGCGACCAGTATGCAAGCAGTCGGGGCAATCATGCTAAGCTCGCCGCCTCTCTGGCTGTAACAAGCATACCGACGTGCCGTACGAAACCCCGCAAGCAGCCGCTGTCGCGTGGCTGCCGTATTCACAGCTTGCTGCCGGCATCGAACCGTCGATTCTCGACTGGCTCTTCGACGAAGGCTCCCTGACCCGCCGCCTGACCCACCTCTCCCGCGATCACTTCGCCGTCACCCCGTTGTTCGAGGGCTGGCAGCCCCTGCGTGACGATGAATGCCAAGCCCTGGGCCTGGCGCCTGGGGAGCAAGGCTGGGTGCGCGAAGTCTACCTGCGCGGCCATGGCCAGCCTTGGGTGTTCGCCCGCAGCGTGGCCAGTCGCAGCGCCCTGGAGCGCGGCGGCCTGGATCTCGAGACGTTGGGCAGCCGCTCGCTGGGCGAGCTACTGTTCTGCGATCAGGCCTTCACGCGCCACCCCATCGAAGTCTGTGGTTATCCACAGGCCTGGCTGCCGCCCGAAGCGCGCCATGCCAACTTGTGGGGGCGGCGTTCGCGTTTTGCCCGCGATGGCCTGAACCTGCTGGTGGCCGAGGTGTTCCTGCCGGCCCTGTGGCAAGCGGCCAAGGAGGAAACCCGCTGATGTACCTGCAACTGCTCAAGTCATTCAACCGCCTGCACCCCCGGGCCTGGGACTTCATCCAGCTCAGCCGCATGGACCGTCCGATCGGCATCTACCTGCTGCTGTGGCCCACCCTTTCGGCGGTGTGGATCGCCGGCAACGGCTCACCGACGCTGGCCAACGTGTTGATCTTCGGCCTTGGCGTGGTACTGATGCGCGCCGCCGGCTGCTGCATCAACGACTTCGCCGACCGCAAGGTCGATGGCCATGTCAAACGCACCGCTGACCGGCCGTTGGCCAGTGGCCGGGTGAGGCCTCGCGAAGCCGTGATGCTGTTCGCCATCTTGGTCGGGGTCAGTTTCCTGCTGGTGCTGTGCACCAATGCCCGTACAGTGTGGTTCTCGTTCGGCGCGGTGGCGCTGGCATTCTGTTACCCGTTCATGAAGCGCTACACCTACTACCCCCAGGTAGTGCTGGGCGCGGCCTATTCCTGGGGCATTCCCATGGCGTTCACCGCCGCGGGGGGCGAGCTGCCGGCCAGCGCCTGGCTGCTCTACATCGCCAACTTGCTGTGGACCGTGGGCTATGACACCTACTACGCGATGGTGGACCGCGACGACGACCTGAAGATCGGTGTGAAATCCACGGCGATCCTCTTCGGCGAGGCCGACCGGACGATCATCCTGACCCTGCAGATGCTGTCACTGGGTTGCCTGCTGCTGGCGGGCAGCCGTTTCGACATGGGCGGGTGGTTCCATCTGGGCCTGCTGGCCGCTGCCGTGTGCTTTGTCTGGGAATACTGGTCGACGCGCAAGCTGGACCGGGAATCGTGCTTCAAGGCATTCCTGCACAATCACTGGGCGGGGCTGCTGATCTTCATCGGCGTGGTGCTGGACTACGCGTTGCGCTGAGCCCTGCCCCCTGTGGGAGTGGGTTTACCCGCGAATCGAGAGTGACTGCACCTTCGCATTCGCGGGCAACCCCGCTCCCACAGGTTGTCCAGCATCCTTCAATCAGCTGTACGTTTCAGGGCTTGGCGATATGCCAGACGTCCTTCACACCGTCACCGGTCTTGTCCCCGGCTTTCTTGTCCTTGATGAAGGTGTACAGCGGCTTGCCGTCATAGGCCCACTGCTTGGTCCCGTCATCCCGGGTGACCTGGGTCCATTTGTCCTTGGCGGCCTCGTCCTCGGCCTTGACCATCAGCGGCGGCCAGTTCTTGGCGCACTCGCCGTTGCACATGGATTTGCCATCGGCATCCTTGTCGAAGGTGTAGAGGGTCATGCCAGCATGATCGACCCACATGCCGTCCTTTTCCATTGCGTGGTGGGCCGATGCCACCCCCGGTAGCGCCAGCGCAGCGAAAAGGGCCATCCAGCTCAGCGTATGTCGTGTCATTGGAATCACCATGGTTCGGGGGGTGTAGTGGGTTTACCTACCGCCTGGGCGGCCCGTTAAAGCCTAGTCCAGTCATGGAATGTCGCCAGAATCGCCAATGTCCTGTCACACAGCTGCAATAATTCCGTTATCTAATGCGGGCCAAGACACAGTTCCTGGGAGAGGTTTTAAGCAATGGTTGGCAGAAACATTCTGATCGTCGACGACGAAGCGCCCATTCGCGAGATGATCGCCGTTGCATTGGAAATGGCCGGCTATGACTGCCTGGAGGCCGAAAATTCCCAGCAAGCCCACGCCATCATCGTCGACCGCAAGCCGGACCTCATCCTGCTCGACTGGATGCTGCCTGGCACATCGGGCATCGAGTTGGCCCGTCGCCTGAAGCGCGACGAACTGACCGGCGACATCCCGATCATCATGCTCACCGCCAAGGGTGAAGAAGACAACAAGATCCAGGGCCTGGAAGTCGGCGCCGACGACTACATCACCAAGCCGTTCTCGCCTCGCGAGCTGGTGGCGCGCCTGAAGGCCGTGCTGCGCCGCACTGGCCCGAGCGACAGCGAAGCCCCCATCGAAGTGGGCGGCCTGCTGCTCGATCCGATCAGCCACCGCGTGACCATCGACGGCAAGCCTGCCGAAATGGGCCCCACCGAATACCGCCTGCTGCAGTTCTTCATGACTCACCAGGAGCGCGCCTACACCCGTGGCCAGTTGCTCGACCAAGTCTGGGGCGGCAATGTCTACGTCGAGGAGCGCACCGTCGACGTGCATATCCGTCGCCTGCGCAAGGCGTTGGGTGAAGCCTACGAAAATCTGGTACAAACCGTCCGAGGCACCGGCTACCGCTTCTCGACCAAGAGCTAAGAGCAGCTGAAAGCCTCCAGCCTCAAGCTGCAAGATGAAGCAGGCAGCGTCAGGCCGAAAAATGGACTTAAAGCACCACCGATCCGCTTCTTTTTGCCGCGCGTAGCGTGCAACTTGCAGCCGGATCCGAAGGATCCCCTCAATTGAACCAGAACTGGCACGCGACCCTGATTCGCCACATGCTGCTGCTGATCACCGTCTGCCTGATCGGCGGCTTGGTCAGCGGCTACTACGGCTGGAGCCTGGCCATCGGCCTTGCGCTCTACCTGGGTTGGACCCTCAAGCAACTGCTGCGCCTGCACGATTGGCTGCGCAACCATCAGCCCGACGAAGCCCCGCCCGATGGCTATGGCCTGTGGGGCGAGGTGTTCGACAGCATCTATCACCTGCAACGTCGCGACCAGCGCGTGCGCGGACGCCTGCAGGCGGTGATCGACCGGGTCCAGGAGTCCACTGCGGCCCTGCGCGATGCGGTGATCATGCTCGACAGCGAAGGCAACCTCGAGTGGTGGAACCGCGCTGCCGAAACCCTGCTGGGCTTCAAGACCCCACAGGATGGCGGTCAGCCGGTGACCAATCTGGTACGCCACCCGCGCTTCAAGGAGTACTTCGAGTCGGAGAACTACCTCGAGCCGCTGGAGATCCCCTCCCCGATCAACGACCGCATGCGGGTCCAACTGCACATCACCCGCTATGGCAACAACGAGCACTTGATGTTGGTACGCGACGTCACCCGCATCCATCAGCTCGAGCAGATGCGCAAGGACTTCGTCGCCAACGTCTCCCATGAGCTGCGCACGCCCCTGACGGTCATCACCGGGTATCTGGAAACCCTGCTGGACAACGTCGAGGACGTGAACCCGCGTTGGGGCCGGGCGCTCCAGCAGATGAGCCAGCAAGGCGCGCGCATGCAGACACTGCTCAACGACCTGCTGCTATTGGCCAAGCTCGAGGCCACCGACTACCCCTCCGACAACCAGCCCGTGGCCGTCGAGGCCCTACTGCAATCGATCAAGGGCGACGCTCAGGCGCTGTCCGGCCCACGCAACCAGCGCATCACGCTGGAGGCAGCGCCTGGCGTGCGCCTCAAGGGCAGCGAGTCGGAACTGCGCAGCGCCTTCTCCAACCTGGTGTTCAACGCCGTGAAGTACACCCAGGACGAAGGCAACATCCGCATTCGCTGGTGGGCGGACGAACAAGGCGCCCACCTGTCGGTGCAGGACTCCGGCATCGGCATCGACGCCAAGCACTTGCCACGCCTGACCGAGCGCTTCTACCGGGTCGACTCCAGCCGCGCCTCCAACACCGGCGGTACGGGCCTTGGCCTGGCGATCGTCAAGCATGTACTGCTGCGCCATCGCGCACGTCTGGAAATCAGCAGCGTGCCAGGCCATGGCAGCACCTTCACCTGCCATTTCGCACCCGCTCAGGTGGTGACGAACAAAGCCTGAACGTGGGGTTGCCTGCGAACACCGGTGCATCGGTGCCACACCTGGTTCGCGGGTAAACCCGCTCCACAAGGTGCGTGCCAGGCGTACACGTGGGGTTGCCCGCGACGGGGTGATACCGCGCCCTTTGCTTTTGCAGCTTCAGCCGCTACATTGGATCCCCTGTGCCAGCCAACGCTGGCACTTTTTTTCTTCCTAATTCAAAGACGGACCCTGTAAAAACTCCATCATGGACCCTTCCCCTGGTTTCAGCTTCATCTCCCTTTTTGCCGACTTCGGCATGATTCTCTTTGCCTTCCTTCTGGTGCTGCTCAACGGCTTCTTCGTTGCCGCCGAGTTCGCCATGGTCAAGTTGCGTGCAACCCGCGTCGAATCGATCGCCGAACTGCACGGTTGGCGCGGCAGCATCCTGCGCAAGGTTCACAACCAGCTGGACGCCTACCTGTCGGCCTGCCAGCTGGGCATCACCCTGGCCTCCCTGGGCTTGGGCTGGGTCGGTGAGCCGGCCTTCGCCCACTTGCTCGAGCCGCTGTTGGCTGCAGTGGGGGTCGATACGCCTGAGCTGGTCAAGGCGATCTCGTTCTTCGTCGCCTTCTTCGTGATCTCCTACCTGCACATCGTGGTCGGCGAACTGGCGCCCAAGTCCTGGGCGATCCGCAAACCCGAGCTGCTGTCGCTGTGGACGGCGGTGCCGCTGTACCTGTTCTACTGGATGATGTACCCCGCGATCTACCTGCTCAATGCCAGCGCCAACACCATCCTGCGCATCGCCGGCCAAGGCGAGCCTGGGCCGCATCATGAGCATCACTACAGCCGCGAAGAACTCAAGCTGATCCTGCACTCCAGCCGTGGCCAGGACCCGAGCGACCAAGGCATGCGCGTGCTGGCCTCGGCCGTGGAGATGGGCGAACTGGAAGTGGTCGACTGGGCCAACTCCCGCGAGGACATGGTCAGCCTCGATGCCAAGGCGCCGCTCAAGGAAATCCTGGCGATGTTCCGTCGCCACAAGTTCAGCCGCTACCCGGTCTACGATGCCGAGCGCGAAGAGTTCATCGGCCTGCTGCACATCAAGGATCTGCTGCTGGAGCTGGCCGAGATGGACCACTTCCCTGAGACCCTGGATCTGGACGACCTGGCCCGCCCGCTGGAACGCGTCTCGCGGCACATGCCGCTGTCCCAGTTGCTGGAGCAGTTCCGCAAGGGCGGCGCGCATTTCGTGCTGGTCGAAGAGGCCGACGGCAAGGTGATCGGCTACCTGACCATGGAAGACGTGCTGGAAGTGCTGGTCGGCGACATCCAGGACGAGCACCGCAAGACCGAGCGCGGCATCCTCGCCTACCAGCCGGGCAAGCTGCTGGTACGTGGCGACACGCCGCTGTTCAAGGTCGAGCGACTGCTGGGGGTGGACCTGGACCACATCGAGG
Organism: Pseudomonas sp. NY15354; assembly: GCF_048068075.1. NCBI lineage: Bacteria > Pseudomonadati > Pseudomonadota > Gammaproteobacteria > Pseudomonadales > Pseudomonadaceae > Pseudomonas > Pseudomonas sp. NY15354. The sequence goes on along the minus strand of NZ_JBLUPV010000007.1, from coordinate 199,139 downwards.
CCGAGACCCTGGCGGGGTTGGTCTATGAAACGCTCAAGCGCGTACCCGAGGAAGAGGAAGTGCTGGAAGTCGAAGGCCTGCGCATCATCATCAAGAAGATGAAAGGGCCGAAGATCGTGCTGGCCAAGGTGCTCAAGCTCGTCTGACCAGCCTGGGGCGCTCTGCGCCCCATCGCAGGCTCCCACCGGGATTGCGTCGTACCTAAGACTTACGTGGTCCTGTGGGGGCGGTTGTACCCGCGAAGAATGCAATGCGGTGGATGGCACCGGCTTTGCCGGTGTTCGGACGAAGCCTGCGAAAGGCTGCGACGCAGCCCCAGCGCTATCACGGGTTCCCCGCCGTGAAGTCAGGCATCCCGCCAATCGGCCGGTCGAACTGGTAGGGAATGGACTCCAACGCCAACCCCACGTTGCGCTGCACCACGAAATGTAAATGCGGCCCGCTGCTGTTGCCGGTGTTGCCTGACTTCGCCAACGGCGCCCCCTGCAGCACTCGCTGCCCTTCGCTGACCACCACCGACCCGCGCATCAGATGCAGGTAGACGCCCATGGTGCCGTCCGGGTGCAGGATCCTGACGAAGTTGCCCGCCGGGTTGTTGCCACGGCCTGTCTGGTTGTTCTCGATCTTCACCACCACCCCGCCCCGCGCCGCGACAATCGGCGTGCCCTCAGGCATGGCGATATCCATGGCGTAGCGCCCTTTGGGCCCGAAGTGGCTGAAACGTCCATTCGGGCCCTGGCTCAGGCGGAACGGCCCCCCTCGCCAGGGGAATGGATATTGGAACGCCTGTGGCCGTCGGGCTGGGTCGCCCAAGGCATAGCGCAGTTTCGACTCGTACTTCACCTGCTCGCCGGGCAGTGCCGCCAACACGGTCAGGACCTGGGTCGAACGCGGCGGCACCACACGCCGGACGATCCGTGGCGCGTTACCGCCCTGGGCGTTGGCCAGGCGCTGCAAGCGCAATTCGACCTCCACGGGTGCGAACAGGTCATTACGTGCGAAGAAACGCGTTCCGCCCGCAAAATCCACGGTACGCAAGCGCACCTGGCGCTCCAGGCGCTCGAACATCGGCTCGCGCAGCACGAACGCTTTGGCGCCAGGGCTTGGCTGTTCGGAGTAGGAGACCACACCGTAGGAATCGGTGGTCTTGTAGAGGGTCATGCCCACGCTCGACGCCGAGACCGTGAGCAAGGCACAGAACAGCATCAGACGAGTTGGCATGGCGGTGGCTTTTTGACAGTTATTATGTCTGCAAGCCTAGCAGTCGGATTTCTAAGGGGTATTGCAGTTGGTCGGGAAATGAGCAATTGGCCATCTCTGACGCCTTGCTTCACCGGCCAACACGGGCAACGCCCGCATCCTCCATCGAGGTGGCTGCTTCGCGGGTAAACCCCACAGGGATTGCCCAAGCCTTGAGAGCAGTGCAGTCCCGATGGGCTGGCATAGCCCGCGATGGGCTGCGGGTATTCGCGAGGACGCCACGGAGCAAGTCAGTGGCGCCCCGGACTGGCGATCTAGGCGCCGGGGGTGAAGTGCTTCTGCGCGGTGCCGCGGGCAATCAGGCGCGACAGGTAGTCGAGCTTCTGCGCGTCCTGGTCGACGAACTTGAACGTCAGTTGCAGCCAGTCGCTTTCAGGCTTGGGCTCCAGAGCGGCAATGGCGTGCAGATAGCCATTGAGCCGCGCAACCTCGGCGCTCTCGCCCTGCTCCAGGTCCAGCACCGCGCCCTCTAGCACCTGCGGCAGGGTCGTGCTGCGGCGAACCACCAGCAGCGCTTCCTTGAGGCTAAGGGCCTTGATCACGCAGGGCTGGGTACCGCTGGCCAAACGCAGCTGGCCCTGGCCACGCCCGCTCTGGGATGCGGCGGCGGCGGTCTTGGGCGTCGGGGCATTGATCAGCGGCTTGCCAGGTGCAGGCGCAGCGGCAGCCACCGGCGCCTTGACTGCCTCGGGGCGACCGCCGGTCAAGGCACTGAGCGAGTCATTGGCAAATGCCGAATTGACCCGCGCTGGCGCACTGGCCATCAGGCTGTCGAGCTTGCCAAGCTTGGTCAGGGACTTCTTCACCTTGGTCAGCAGTTGCTCATTGGTGAACGGCTTGCCGACGAAGTCCGAGACGCCGGCCTGGATGGCCTGAATCACGTTTTCCTTGTCACCACGGCTGGTCACCATGATGAACTGCAGGTCCTTGTACTCTGGCTGCTGCCGGCACCAGGTGAGCAGTTCCAGGCCTGACATCTCTGGCATTTCCCAATCGCACAGGACCAGGTCGAACCGCTCCTTGCCCAGCATGGCCATGGCCTTGCGACCGTTGACCGCGTCTTCGATGACCATGCCTGGGAAGGCATTGCGCAGACACTTCCTCACCAGGTCACGAATGAATGGCGCATCATCCACGACCAGCACATTGACCTTACTCATCGATACTCCTCTTGAACCCCGACTAGCATACCGCTGACTGATGGCCATTTGCCAAACCACTGGTCACGCCGGGACTTCTCTGATCATTCGCGGGTGCCTGCTGGCTGCTCGACCGCAAACGAAAACGCCCGGCCGGAGCCGGGCGTCGATGCTCGGAGCAATCTTATTTATCGTCCGATTCGGCCGGAACATTAGCGATTTCAGCATCGTCGCCCGTTTCGCCGAGCACTTCGGCCTTCATGCGCTTGAGGCCCATGTGGCGTACGTCGGTACCGCGCACCAGGTAGATCACCAGTTCCGAGATGTTGCGCGCATGGTCGCCAATACGCTCCAGCGAACGCAGGGCCCAGATCACACTCAGCACGCGGGAAATCGAACGCGGATCTTCCATCATGTAGGTGACCAGCTCGCGCAGTGCTGTCTTGTACTCGCGGTCGATGGTCTTGTCGTACTGGGCCACCGAGAGGGCGAGATCCGCATCGAAGCGGGCAAAGGCATCCAGGGCATCGCGCACCATGTTGCGGACCTGGTCGCCGATGTGGCGCACCTCGACGTAGCCGCGTGGTGACTCGCCTTCCTCGCACAGCTGGATGGCGCGGCGGGCGATCTTGGTCGATTCGTCGCCGATGCGCTCCAGATCGATCACAGACTTGGAGATGCTGATGATCAGACGCAGGTCGGAGGCCGCCGGCTGACGACGGGCGAGGATGCGCACGCACTCCTCGTCGATGTTGCGCTCCATCTGGTTGATCTGCTCGTCGACTTCACGCACTTGCTGGGCCAGGCCCGAGTCTGCCTCGATCAGTGCAGTGACGGCGTCGTTGACCTGCTTCTCGACCAGGCCGCCCATCGCCAGGAGGTGGCTGCGAACCTCCTCGAGCTCGGCGTTGAACTGCTGGGAGATGTGATGGGTAAGGCTTTCTTTGTTGATCATCGTTTCGCTCCGCGAAGAAGCTGCAAGCTTCAAGTAGTTCGTATCGTTCCCTGGCTTTCCGGCCTCGCCTGTACCTGTGGGAGCGGGTTCACCCGCGAAACAGGCACTGCGCTGCAGGGCACCGGCTTGGCCGGTACTCACGGGTAAACCCGCGCCCACAGCGGCCCCAATGCTCCTCAAGAGCAAGGATTAGCCGTAACGACCGGTGATGTAGTCTTCGGTCTGCTTCTTCGCCGGGTTGGTGAACAAGGTGTCGGTATCACCGAATTCGACCAGTTTGCCCATGTACATGAAGGCGGTGTAGTCCGAGACGCGCGCCGCCTGCTGCATGTTGTGGGTCACGATGACGATGGTGTACTTGGATTTCAATTCGTAGATCAGTTCTTCGACCTTCAAGGTCGAGATCGGGTCCAAGGCCGAGCAGGGTTCGTCGAGCAGCAGTACTTCCGGCTCCACGGCGATGGTACGGGCGATGACCAGACGCTGCTGCTGACCACCGGACAGGCCCAGGGCCGAGTCGTGCAGGCGGTCCTTGACTTCATCCCACAAGGCCGCGCCCTTGAGGGCCCACTCGACGGCTTCATCGAGCACGCGTTTTTTGTTGATGCCCTGGATACGCAGGCCATAGACCACGTTTTCATAGATGGTCTTGGGGAACGGGTTAGGCTTCTGGAACACCATGCCGACGCGGCGGCGCAGCTCGGCCACGTCCTCGCCCTTGCGGTAGATGTTGTTGCCATACAGGTTGATCGCGCCCTCGACACGGCAACCGTCGACCAGGTCGTTCATGCGGTTGAAGGTACGCAGCAGGGTCGACTTGCCGCAGCCGGACGGGCCGATGAAAGCGGTCACGCGCTGCTTGGGGATGTTCATCTTCACGTCGTACAGCGCTTGCTTGTCACCGTAGAACAGGGACAGGCCGGGGACTTCGATGGCCACGGTTTCTTCGGCCAGGCGCAGGCTCTGCTTGTCGCGGCCAAGGGCAGACATGTCGATGCCGTGGGCATGAGTTTCGTGTTGCATGTTCTCACTCCATTTGAAGCTGCGAGCTTCAAGCTGCTAGCTGCAAGTTTGGGCAAAGCGGCAATCTGCTTGGAGCTTGCCGCTTATGGCTTAATGCTTAATTAGCTGTCGAGGGCCTTGTACTTCTCGCGCAGGTGGTTACGGATCCACACCGCCGAGAGGTTGAGGGTCGCGATCACCAGCACCAGCAGCAGCGCCGTGGCGTACACCAGCGGCCGCGCGGCCTCGACGTTGGGGCTCTGGAAGCCGACGTCGTAGATGTGGAAGCCCAGGTGCATGATCTTCTGGTCCAAGTGCAGATACGGGTAGTTACCGTCCACCGGCAGCGATGGCGCCAGCTTCACCACACCGACCAGCATCAGCGGCGCCACTTCGCCCGCGGCGCGGGCCACGGCGAGGATCATGCCGGTCATCATGGCCGGGCTGGCCATGGGCAGAACGATCTTCCACAGGGTCTCGGCCTTGGTCGCGCCAAGGGCCAAGGAGCCCTCGCGCACGGTACGCGGGATACGCGCCAGGCCTTCTTCGGTGGCCACGATCACCACCGGCACCGCCAGCAGCGCCAGGGTCAGCGAAGCCCACAGCAGGCCCGGGGTACCAAGGGTCGGAGCCGGCAGGGCCTCAGGGAAGAACAAGCGGTCGATCGAGCCACCCAGCACATAGACGAAGAAGCCCAGGCCGAACACGCCGTAGACGATCGCCGGAACGCCCGCCAGGTTGTTCACCGCGATGCGGATCAGGCGAGTCACCGGGCCCTGCTTGGCGTATTCACGCAGGTAGACCGCCGCCAGTACGCCGAACGGGGTGACGATCACGGCCATGATCAGCGTCATCATCACGGTGCCGAAGATCGCCGGGAAGATACCGCCCTCGGTGTTGGCCTCACGCGGGTCGTCGCTCAGGAACTCCCACACCTTGCTGAAGTACACACCCAGCTTGGTCACGATGGACATGCCGTTGGGCTGGTAGGCGTGTACCACCTTGCTCAGGTTGATCTCCACTTCGCGGCCATTGCCATCGCGAGCCACCAGGCTGTCGCGGGCGAATGCCTGGTGCAGGCCGGTCAGACGCTCCTCGATGGCCTTGTAGCGAGCATTGAGCTCGGCGCGCTCGGCGTCCATGTCCGCCTGGGCGGCGGCGTCCAGCTTGCCGTCCAGCTCCAGTTTGCGAGCGTGCAGACGCAGGCGCTCCAGACCATGGTTGATGGCACCGATGTCTTTCTTTTCCAGCGATTGCAGCTCACGGGCCAACTGGTCGGCACGCTTGAGGCGGGTCTGCAGCTCGGCCCAGGCAGCCGGGCCTTCGGCGACCACACGGCCCTCTTCCTTGACGCTCGCCAGGTAGCCGTAGAAGTTGCCCCATTCGCGGCGTTCCAAGGCGATCAGGTCGGCCGGTTTCTGCTGGTCGACCAGCCAGTCGCCGACCACCCAGGTGAAGTCGCTGCCATTGAGGTCGCGGTTACCCACCTTGACCAGCTCACGGGTCATGAACTCCGGGCCTTCGTCAGGCACCGGCAGGCCGGCACCCTTGAGGCGGGCGCGTGGCACTTCTTCCTTCTGCACCACCTCACCGATGATCACATGATCACCCTGGCCAGGCACCTTGTAGGTGGCCTGGATCAGGTCGGCCGGCCAGAAGTGGCCCAGGCCGCGGACGGCGATCACGGCGAGCAGGCCGACGGTCATGATCACCGCCATGGCGACCGCGCCACCGCTGATCCAGACGCCAGGGGCGCCGCTCTTGAACCAGCCTTTGAGGGAATCCTTTTTCACGGATCTCTACCTTTCTATCAAAGCGACGAGTATTTCTTGCGCAGACGCTGGCGAATCAGCTCGGCCAAGGTGTTCATGATGAAGGTGAACATCAGCAGCACGAGGGCGGCGAGGAACAGCACACGGTAATGGCTGCCACCGACTTCGGATTCGGGCATTTCCACCGCCACGTTGGCGGCCAGGGTGCGCATGCCTTCGAACAGGTTCAGCTCCATGACCGGGGTGTTGCCGGTGGCCATGAGCACGATCATGGTCTCGCCCACCGCACGGCCCATGCCGATCATCAGCGCCGAGAAGATGCCGGGGCTTGCGGTGAGGATGACTACGCGGGTCAGGGTCTGCCAGGGCGTCGCACCCAGGGCCAGCGAGCCCAGGGTCAGGCTGCGCGGCACGCTGAACACGGCGTCTTCGGCGATGGAGTAGATGTTCGGGATCACGGCGAAGCCCATGGCGATGCCGACCACCAGGGCGTTGCGCTGGTCGTAGGTGATCCCCAGATCGTTGGTGATCCACAGGCGCATGTCGCCGCCGAAGAACCAGTTCTCCATGAATGGGCTCATGAACAAGGCGAACCAACCGATCACCAGGATCACCGGGATCAGGATCGCCGCTTCCCAGCCATCCGGGATACGCAGGCGGATCGACTCCGGCAGACGGCTCCAGGCAAAGCCTGCGGCAAGGATGCCGATCGGCAGGATCAACAGCAGGCTGAACACGCCTGGCAGGTGGCCTTCCAAGTATGGTGCCAGGAACAGGCCGGCGAAGAAGCCGAGGATCACCGTCGGCATCGCTTCCATCAGCTCGATGACCGGCTTGACCTTGCGACGCATGCCCGGGGCCATGAAGTAGGCGGTGTAGATCGCGGCGGCAATGGCCAGGGGCGCAGCCAGGATCATCGCGTAGAAGGCAGCCTTAAGGGTGCCGAAGGTCAACGGCGACAGGCTCAGCTTGGGCTCGAAGTCAGTGTTGGAGGCCGTGGACTGCCAGACGTACTTCGGCTCATCGTAGTTCTCATACCAGACCTTGCCCCACAGCGCGCTGAAGGAAACCTCCGGGTGCGGGTTCTTCAGGCTCAGGGGCAACAGCTTGCCGCCTTGCTCGATGATGATGCGGTTGGCACGTGGCGACAGGGCCAGCACACCGGCGCCTTCTGCGACCGGCTCGACCAGCAGGGTGCGGTGGGCAGTGCTGTGGAACACGCCCAGCTTGCCTTCGCTGTCCAGGGCGATGAAGCCCTTGCGGCGCTCTTCAGCATCGATCTGCACGATCGGCGCCTTGCCCAGCTGGAAACTGCGGATCAGCTTGAACCGCGATTCGCCGTCCGGATCGCGGGCCATGAACCACTGGCTCAGGCCACCTTTGGAGTCACCGAAGATCAGCGAGATACCGCCGACCAGCTGAGTGCTGGCGGTGATTTCGGTGTCGCCATCTTCAGACAGCTTGTAGCGCCCGTTCAGGCTCTTGTCGCGCAGGCTGAACACATCGGCGATGGCACGACCGTTGACCACGTACAGCCACTGCTGGCGTGGGTCGACGAAGATGGCCTTCACCGGCTCGGTCATCTGCGGCAGCTCGATGCGGTTCTGCTCGGTGGTGACTTCGCCGGTCATCATATTTTCCTGGCGAGTCAGCTCGGTCACGTGCAGTTGCGAACCGGTGGAGCCGGCCAGCAGCAAGGTGTCGCCGTTGACGTTGACACTCACGTGCTCCAGCGCGCGGCCCTGTGGGTCCAGGGCGAAAGGCGCCTGACCATAGGGGTAGTCGATACCCGCATCGATGGTCTTCTTGTTGTCTGGGTAGGTGATCTTGTAGGTGTGGTGGAACACCAGCGCCTGGCCGTTGGACAGACCCAGGACCACCAGCGGGCTACCCGGCTGGTCGGCGCTGATCGAGGTCACTTGGGTGCCTGCCGGCAGCGGCAAGTCGACGTGCTCGACTTCGTTACCGGTCTTGGCATCGAAGAACAGCGCCTGGCCTTTATCGGAAACACGCATGCCCACGAGGTTCTGCTCCTCGAGGGCGATCATCAGCGGCTTGCCGGCATCCTGTTGCAGCCAGGTCGGCTCCAGCGCCTTCTTGCTGGTCAACTCGGCGCCCTGGAACAGGGGCAGGACCACGTAGGCCAGGTAGAAGAAGATGAGGGTGATGGCTGCCAGCACGGCAAGCCCGCCCACCAGGACATACCAGCGGGTCAGGCGATCCTTCAGCGCACGCAGACGACGCTTGCGTTGCAGCTCGGGCGTATTGAAGTCAATCCGCACGGGGGGAGAATTTTGGGTCATTGTGGAGTTGGCCAGATCATTCATGCGCACACCCTAGCGGTCCCGTATGACAAAAACATGACAATGCAGTGACGCAAAAAAGCCCGCCGCTCAGGAGCCCTGGCTTCGGACGAGGAATTCGTGGAGGAGGCCGGGCATTTGGCACCGGCCTCTTCCTCAGTTACTTATTTCTTTGCAACGTTACCGGCGTGGGACAGGCCCAGGTCAGCCAGGGTCTTGTCGACCACTTTGGCCGGCAGCGGGATGTAGCCGTCCTTCACCACGACCTGCTGGCCAGCCTGGGACAGGACCAGCTTCACGAACTCGGCTTCCAGCGGGGCCAGAGGCTTGTTCGGGGCCTTGTTGACGTAGACGTACAGGAAGCGCGACAGCGGGTAAGTGCCGTTCAGTGCGTTGGCTTCGTTGTCCTCGACGAAGGCGCCGCCTTCTTTCTTGGCCAGAGGCACGGTCTTGACGCTGGCGGTCTTGTAGCCGATGCCCGAGTAGCCGATGCCGTTCAGCGAGCTGCTGATCGACTGCACGACCGAAGCCGAGCCAGGCTGTTCGTTGACGTTAGGCTTGAAGTCGCCTTTGCACAGGGCTTCTTCCTTGAAGTAGCCGTAGGTGCCGGATACCGAGTTGCGGCCGAACAGCTGGATTGGCTTGTTGGCCAGATCGCCGGTCACGCCCACGTCGGCCCAGGTCTTGACGTCGGCTTTGCCGCCGCACAGACGGGTGGAGGAGAAGATGGCGTCGACCTGAGCCATGGTCAGGCCCTTGATCGGGTTGTCCTTGTGGACGAAGACAGCCAGGGCGTCGACGGCGACCGGGATGGCGGTCGGCTTGTAGCCGTACTTCTGCTCGAAGGCCTGCAGCTCGACGTCCTTCATCTTGCGGCTCATCGGGCCGAGGTTGGCGGTGCCTTCGGTCAGCGCGGGTGGCGCGGTGGAAGAGCCGGCAGCCTGGATCTGGATGTTTACGTTCGGGTATTCCTTCTTGTAGGCCTCGGCCCACAGAGTCATCAGGTTCGCCAGGGTATCGGAACCGACGCTGGAGAGGTTGCCCGATACGCCAGTGGTCTTGGTGTAGGTCGGGATTGCAGGATCGACGGCGGCAACCGCATTGGCGGTGGCTACGCCAGCGGCGGCGAACGTGAGGGCCGCCATCAAACGCTTCAGTTTCATGCCTAACTCCTAGCAGGAATATTTGGGGTGTGAGATGGATCGGGCCCAAGTATCTGCAGGCCGCATGAACACTCTATGACTTGAATATGACAATTGGATGAAAGGCCATCACGGTCGCCCGGGATGGCCTTTACAGGATGTTGCGGCACGGGAAGAAGGGGCCTGGGGTAAACCCGCTCGCGCTTTCCGCACGGGCCCTTGGAGCGGGCTCACCCGCGAACAGAGCCGCCGCCGATCAGCGCTTGTTCGCCAGCAGGTACACACCCACCACCAGACCAACGGCACACAGGCAGGCCACGTAATAGGCCGGCGCCATGGGGCTGAACTTGAGCAGCGCGGTAACCACCATCGGCGTCAGCCCGCCAAAGATGGCGTAAGCCAGGTTGTAGGAGAACGACAGGCCACTGAAGCGCACCACCGGCGGGAACGCCTTGACCATCACATAGGGCACCGCGCCGACGATGCCCACGAACAGGCCGGTCAGCGCATACAGCGGGAACAGCAGGTCCGGCCGTGTCGGCAGGCTGTGGTAGAAGGCCCAGGACGACGCCAGCAACGCCAGGCTGCCGACGATGAACACACGCCCGGCGCCGAAGCGATCGGCCAGGCTGCCAGCCCCCACGCAGCCAAAGCTGAGCAGGACGATGGCCAGGCTGTTGGCCTTCAGCGAGTCGGTGGGGCTGACGTGATAGAGGCTCTGCAGCAGCGCCGGGGTCATGAGGATCACCACCACGATGCCCGCCGACAACAGCCAGGTCAGCAGCATCGAGAGAATGATCGCACCACGATGATCCCGCAGCACCGCACGCAGCGGCAGTTCTTCAGCCAGGGCTTTGCGCTGCTGCATTTCGGCGAACACCGGCGTCTCGTGCAGCCAGCGGCGCAGGTACACGGCGAACAGGCCGAACACACCCCCGAGGAGGAATGGAATACGCCAGGCATAGTCCGCCACTTCGTCGGCGCTATAGAGGGTATTGATCAAGGTCGCCACGAGCGAGCCGAGCAGGATGCCCGACGTCAGGCCAGCGGTGAGGGTGCCGCAGGCATAGCCGGTGTTGCGCGCCGGCACATGCTCGGAGACGAATACCCAGGCCCCTGGCACTTCCCCACCAATGGCCGCTCCTTGCACGACACGCATGAGAAGCAAAAGCACCGGCGCCCACAGGCCGATCTGCGCATAGGTCGGCAGCAGGCCCATGACCAGGGTCGGCAGCGCCATCATGAAGATGCTCAGGGTGAACATCTTCTTGCGCCCGAGCAGGTCGCCGAAGTGGGCCATGATGATGCCGCCCAGCGGCCGAGCCAGGTAGCCGGCGGCGAAGATGCCGAAGGTCTGCATCAGGCGCAGCCATTCGGGCATGTCGGCGGGGAAGAACAACTTGCCGACTACCGTGGCAAAGAACACGAAGATGATGAAGTCGTAGAATTCCAGTGCTCCGCCGAGGGCGGACAGTGAAAGGGTCTTGTAGTCACTGCGGGTCAGCGGCCGCGACGGCTGCTCGATACTGCTCTGCACGGAAGTCATGGGATGTTCTCTTATTGGACTTGCAGGCCGTTGGTCATGCGGCTTCTGGCTCAGTAGCCAGCGAAGATAACAAATTGCCGCGTCCGCCTCATAGCGGTACAAAATCCATACAGATATTCACGAATGCGCGGTCGTCGCTGGCTGTGCAGGTCTATATACTGACCGTTCGTAGGAAAAGGTTGAGCAACACGTGGGATGCTGTGCGAAAACGTCGGTCAATGTTGCAGGCGGTTTCGCAGAGTCTCCCTTGGCCGCCCTCCAAAGCGAAATCAGCGTAGTATGTTTCAAGCTGAATCGTTTTCCCGGCGTCCGTCATTTGCGCCAACCAACGAAGCGTCACGGGTCCGAGGCCCCACCGCATGATTGAGCTCGAACAAGAAGATCCTATCCCACAGGGCGACCTGGCCCTTCAGATCACTGCCCTGCCCCGTGAAACCAACGGTTTCGGCGATATTTTCGGCGGTTGGCTGGTCGCCCAGATGGACCTGGCCGGCACCGCCATGGCCAGCCGCGTCGCGGGCGGCCGGGTTGCCACCGTCGCGATCGACCGCATGGCCTTTCTGGTGCCGGTGGCCGTGGGCGCACAGCTTTCTTTCTATACCCAGACCCTCGAGATCGGCCGCAGCTCCATCCAAATGATGGTGGAAGTGTGGAGCGACGACCCGCTGTCCAGCGAATGGCGCAAGGTCACCGAGGCCGTGTTCGTCTTCGTCGCCATCGACGGCAGTGGCCGTACCCGCTCCGTCCCTCGTCGCTGAGCCAGGGGCGCGGTAAACTCGTTGCAAGGCATGAGGTCCAAGGCCTGATATGCACCACGACGAGACAAGCGCATGGCTACCTTCCAGGTCGAAACGGAACAACACGGCGAACTCAACTGCTGGCGTATCACCAGCAATCACGCCGAACTGCTGATCGCCCAACAGGGCGCACAGGTCCTGAGCTACCAGCGGCTGGGCGAACCGCCTCTGCTGTGGCTGAGCGACCAGGCCATCTTCCGCCAGGGCAAGTCCGTGCGCGCCGGAGTACCGGTGTGCTGGCCCTGGTTCGGTAACTTGCAGCGCAACCCGCAGGCCGTGCAGGCCATGTACCACGGCGAACAGGCACCGGCCCATGGTTTGGCGCGCACCCGTGATTGGCAACTGCTGGGTATCGAGGAGGCCGCAGAAGGCCTGCGCATCGAGTTCAGCCTGCCGCAGGCCCTGGGCGATCTGCCCGGCTGGCCCCATGAGGTCGAGCTCAAGCTGCTGATCGAAATGGGTACACAACTGAAGATGACCTTGAGCAGCCTCAACCAGGGCAATGACAGCGTCACCATCAGCCAGGCCCTGCACAGTTACTTCGCGGTCAGCGATGTGCGACAGGCACGGGTCGAGGGTGTGGATAACCTCGGCTACATCGAGACCCTCGCCGACTGGGAACTGCGCCAGCAGCATGGCGCTCTCGGCTTTGCCGGTGAGACCGACCGGATCTACCTGCAGACGCCCGATCTGCTCAAGATTGTCGACCCGCAATGGAACCGGCGCATCACGCTGCACAGCACAGGTTCACGCTCGGCGGTGATCTGGAACCCCTGGACCGAACGTGCCCGGGAGCTGACAGACATGGCGGACGACGGCTGGCAGCGAATGCTGTGCATCGAAACGGCGAATGTGTGGGATGACGCGGTGACCCTGGCGCCGGGGGCGAGTCATTCGCTGAGCGTTACCATCGCCAGTGAAGCACTCTGATCCTTTTCGCGGAAAAACCCGCCACCGGGATTGCGCAAGTCTTCAGAGCGGCGCAATCCCGGTGGGAAGGGGCCGACAAGGCCCTCGTCAGAGGTCCGCGTCCTCCACCACCCTCACCTTCCCTGCCTCCAGCGCATAGGCCGCATCGGCCAGGTCATTGCTGACCTTCTCCACCTTCAACGTGCCACTGACCCACAGCGGCGTGTAGATGTCGTCGATCTTCATCCCTTTGGGATAGCGCACCAGCACCAGCTGGTTGGGCGGTGGCGGTGGCACGTGGATGCAGGCGCCGGGGTATGGCACGAGGAAGAACAAGGTGCTGTTGCCCTTGGCATCGCTCTCCAGCGGCACCGGATAGCCGCCCAGGCGGATCTGTTTGCCGTTCATGGCGGCCACTGTCTTGGTGGAATACATCACCGCGGGCAAACCCTTGGCCTGCTTGAGCCCACCCTTGTCGGTAAAGGTGCCCATGGCTTCGGGAGAGTTGTGATCGATCTCGGGCATCTGCTCGAGCGCCTTCTGGTCCGACTTGGGCATCAGCTCCAGCCAGTCGGTTTCGGGCAGTTCGGCATGGGCCAGCGCGCTGGCCAGGAGCAAGGGAACAAGGAAAAACGCACGCATGAAAATGCTCGGCAACTCAGGTGAATTGCCGAGCATTCTAAACCAGTCATCCGCGTTTCTTGATGAATCCGTAGATCACCAGAAGGATGATGGCTCCGACCAGGGCACCAAAGAAACCTGCGGCCTGCCCCGCCTGGTAGATACCCAGCGCCTGCCCGCCATAGGTTGCGGCCAGGGATCCGGCGATACCTAGAAGAATGGTCATGATCCAGCCCATGCTGTCGTCCCCTGGTTTGAGGAAACGGGCCAGCAGGCCGACGATCAGGCCGATGAAGATGGTTCCAATGATACCCATGGCAATCCCTCTGCTTTGAAGATGGAACAAGCCAAAGCCTAGACAGCACTTTGGCTTGTTGCCATTTCAGAGGGCCTGCACAGGGCAGAGGTTCAATCAGCCGGCGATCAACGCTTCGACGTCGGCGATCTTGGCCTTGAGGGTAGCCATGTCGGCGCAGCGCAGGGTGGCGTGGCCCACCTTGCGGCCGGCCTTGAAGGCCTTGCCGTAGTGGTGCAGGTGGCAGTCATCGATGGCCACGACCTTGTCCACCGCCGGCACTTCGCCGATGAAGTTCAGCATGGCGCTCTCGCCGACCTTGGCAGTCGAGCCCAGTGGCAGGCCGGCAACGGCGCGCAGATGGTTCTCGAACTGGCTGCACTCGGCCCCTTCGATGGTCCAGTGCCCGGAGTTGTGAACCCGCGGAGCGATTTCGTTGGCCTTCAGGCCACCGTCGACCTCGAAGAACTCGAAGGCCATCACGCCCACGTAGTCGAGCTTCTGCAGCACACGACCCACGTAGTCTTCGGCCAGTGCCTGCAGCGGGTGCGCATCGCTCGCCACAGACAGACGCAGGATGCCGCTCTCGTGGGTGTTGTGCACCAGCGGGTAGAAGCGGGTTTCGCCATCACGTCCACGCACGGCCACCAGCGAGACCTCTCCGGTGAACGGCACGAAGCCTTCGAGCAGGCAAGGCACGCTGCCCAGCTCGGCGAAGGTGCCAACGACATCCTCGGCACTGCGCAGGACTTTCTGGCCCTTGCCGTCATAGCCCAGGGTACGGGTCTTGAGCACCGCCGGCAGGCCGATGCTGGCCACGGCAGCGTCCAGGTCTTCCTGGGAGAGGATGTCAGCGAACGCCGGCGTCGGGATGCCCAGGTCGCGGAACATGCTCTTTTCGAATAGGCGGTCACGGGCGATGCGCAGGGCCTCGGCACTGGGGTAGACCGGAACGAACTGCGACAGGAAAGCCACGGTTTCGGCCGGAACGCTTTCGAACTCGAACGTCACCAGGTCGACTTCGTCGGCCAGCTGACGCAGGTGGTCCTGATCGCCGTAGTCGGCGCGCAGGTGCTCGCCCAGGGCTGCCGCGCAGGCATCCGGGGCCGGGTCGAGGAAAGCGAAGTTCATGCCCAGCGGAGTCCCCGCCAAGGCCAGCATGCGGCCGAGCTGGCCACCACCGATTACACCGATCTTCATGTTTATAGCCTCAGGCCTGGCGCGGGTCCGGATTGTCCAGGACGGTTTCGGTCTGCTCCGTGCGGAACTGCTTGAGCGCCGCGTGGTATTGCGGGTACTTGGCACCCAGGATACTGGCCGAGAGCAGCGCCGCGTTGATGGCGCCCGCCTTGCCGATGGCCAAGGTGGCGACCGGCACGCCCGCAGGCATCTGCACGATCGACAGCAGCGAATCGACACCCGAGAGCATCGAGGACTGCACCGGCACGCCCAGGACCGGCAGGTGGGTCTTGGCGGCGCACATGCCTGGCAGGTGGGCAGCACCGCCGGCACCGGCGATGATCACCTCGATGCCGCGGCCTTCGGCCTCTTCGGCATACTGGAACAGCAGATCCGGCGTACGGTGGGCGGAAACCACCTTCACCTCGTAGGGAATGCCGAGTTTTTCCAGCATATCGGCGGTGTGGCTAAGGGTGGACCAATCGGACTTGGAGCCCATGATCACGCCAACCAGTGCACTCATCGTCGAGCCTCTTCGCTTGTGCGCCCTTGGGCGCGTCAAAAAACAACAAGCCACGCGGGACGACCGGCGTGGCTTGTTTGCTGATCATGGCCGGATCGATCCGGCCTGGGGGCCGCGAAGTATAACGTAACGCGAGGCCATCCAGGCACCCCCGGCGACCAACTGTCGGCCTTATTTTTCGGGGCTTTGGCTGACTTTCGAGTCAACAGGTGCGGTCGTCGTGCCGCCCTCCAGTTTGCGCCAGAGCAGACGCACGTTGGCCTTGCGGACCAAGGCACAGCGATAGAGACGAATTTCCAGCGGCACGTGCCACTGGCTGCCCCCGCAGATCACCAGTTCGCCACGCTCCAGCTCGCCGCGCATCGACAACCGCGGCACCCAGGCGATCCCCATGCCTTCAAGGGCCATGCTCTTGAGACTGTCGGCCATGGCCGTTTCATAGACAGTGGTATAGCGCAGGTTGCGCTGGCGCAGCAGCAGGTTGACCGAGCGACCGAGGAAGGCCCCGGCGCTGTAGGCCAGCAACGGCACGCTGCTCTCGCCCTCAAGATCGAACAGCGGCTTGCCGTCGCTGCCCACGGCGCACACTGGCAGCATCTCGGTGGTACCCATGTGCAGCGAGGGGAAGATTTCGGCATCCATCTGCAAGGCCGCATCCGGGTCATAGAACGCCAGCATCAGGTCACAGCCCCCCTCACGCAGGGCATGCACGGCATCGCCCACGTTGGTGGCCACCAGGCGGGTGGCGATGTTCAGACCATCGTTGCGCAACTGGGCCACCCACCGCGGGAAGAACCCCGACGCCAGGGAGTGCGCAGCGGCCACCTGGACGACCTCACCCTGCCCGCCTTCGAGGTGATGTAAATGGCGGAGAACTTCGCTCAACTGGTCGACAACGGTGCGCGCAGTGACCAGAAACAGCTGCCCAGCCTCGGTCAGTTCGATCGGTGTGCGGGAACGATTCACCAAGGTCAGCCCCAGCGCCGCTTCCAGGCTGCGAATGCGCCTGCTGAACGCCGGCTGGGTGACGAAACGGCGCTCCGCCGCCTGGGAAAAACTACGGGTGGCGGCCAGGGCGCTGAAGTCTTCCAGCCACTTGCTTTCGAGGTTCATGAAGCGGGTCTCCCAGCGCGCACCAAAATGGAACACGCTCGTTTGTCAATTGGCGTCACATGAATCGGTATGCCGTTTGTGCATAGGTTAGCGTGCAACAGCATTGGCCGCAAAATCCGGGCAGGCCTAGGATTGGCGGCATTCCGGCAGGTGCCGGGTTTAAATCGAGATGATATCCGTCATGTCCTCCGCTGCATCGTTCCGCGTCGAAAAAGACCTGCTTGGTACCCTTGAAGTCCCTGCCGATGCCTACTACGGCATCCAGACCCTGCGCGCTGCCAACAACTTCCACCTCTCCGGTGTTCCGCTGTCGCACTACCCGAAGCTGGTCGTGGCCCTGGCCATGGTCAAGCAGGCCGCTGCCGACGCCAACCGTGAGCTGGGCCACCTGAGCGATGCCAAACACGCCGCCATCAGCGAGGCCTGCGCCCGTCTGATCCGTGGCGAGTTCCACGACCAGTTCGTTGTGGACATGATCCAAGGTGGTGCGGGTACCTCCACCAACATGAACGCCAACGAAGTCATCGCCAACGTCGCGCTGGAGGTCATGGGCCACCAGAAGGGTGAGTACCAGCACCTGCACCCGAACAACGACGTGAACATGGCGCAGTCGACCAACGACGCCTACCCGACCGCGATCCGCCTGGGTCTGCTGCTGGGTCACGACGCCCTGCTGGCCAGCCTCGACAGCCTGATCCAGGCCTTCGCGGCCAAAGGCAAGGAATTCGACCACGTACTGAAGATGGGTCGTACCCAGCTGCAGGACGCCGTGCCGATGACCCTGGGCCAGGAATTCCGTGCTTTCGCCACCACCATGACCGAAGACCTGCAGCGCCTGCGCTCGCTGGCTCCGGAACTGCTGACCGAAATCAACCTGGGCGGTACCGCCATCGGCACCGGCATCAACGCCGACCCTGGCTACCAAGCTCTGGCCGTGCAGCGCCTGGCGGCCATCAGCGGCCAGCCACTGGTCCCGGCTGCCGACCTGATCGAAGCCACCTCCGACATGGGCGCCTTCGTGCTGTTCTCCGGCATGCTCAAGCGCACCGCGGTCAAGCTGTCGAAGATCTGCAACGACCTGCGCCTGCTGTCCAGCGGCCCGCGCACCGGCATCAACGAGATCAACCTGCCGGCGCGTCAGCCAGGCAGCTCGATCATGCCAGGCAAGGTCAACCCGGTTATTCCGGAAGCCGTCAACCAGGTGGCCTTCGCCATCATGGGCAACGACCTGGCCCTGACCGTCGCCGCCGAAGGTGGCCAGCTGCAGCTGAACGTCATGGAACCGCTGATCGCCTACAAGATCTTCGACTCCATCCGCCTGCTCCAGCGCGCCATGGACATGCTGCGCGAGCACTGCATCGTCGGCATCACTGCCAACGAACAGCGCTGCCGTGAACTGGTCGAGCACTCGATCGGCCTGGTCACCGCACTGAACCCGTACATCGGCTACGAAAACGCCACCCGTATCGCCCGCGTTGCCCTGGAAACCGGCCGCGGCGTACTGGAACTGGTGCGTGAAGAGAAGCTGCTGGACGACGCGATGCTAGACGACATCCTGCGTCCGGAAAACATGATCGCTCCACGTCTGGTTCCGCTGAAGGCATAACCAGGCTGCTGTAAAACGTCTCACCAGGTCGAGGGACTAGACACCTCTCAACCTTTCAAGGGCCCGAGCGCACGCGACGGGCCCTTTTTTTATGCGCAAAACCACAAGGGGCCGCTTCATGGCCTGTGCCGCGAAAGGGCTGCTCAACAGCCCGAAGGACCCAACCGGGCACACAACTTGCTCCATAATGCTCCCCAGCCCCACGGGATACCGAGCATGCTGCACAGCCACCTGACCACCCTCAACGCAGTTTCGCTGATTCTCAAAGTCTTCCAGGAAGAAGGCTGCGACGCCGAGCGGCTGCTTTGCGGCAGCGGCATTGGTGCAGCGGACCTGGGCCATGCCGATGCCCGCATCACGACCCAGCAAGAACTGCAGGTGTGCGCCAATGCCGTGGCCCTTCGCGAAGAGATCGGTCTGGAGCTGGGCCGGCGCATGCATGTGTCGTGCTACGGGATGCTCGGTTACGCCCTGCTCTCCAGTGCCACTTTGGGTGACGCCCTGCGCTTGGCACTGCGCTATCCCGCACTGCTGGGCACAGCCTTTCAGTTGCGCCTGGAGGATGACGGCCAGCGAATCTGGTTCAGCGCCAGCGACTACCAGGACAGCCCGGCGCTGGCGGCCTTCAATGCCGAATTCTGCCTGGTGTCGTTGAAGGTCATCTGCGACGACCTGCTGGGCCGCACCCTGCCGCTGCTCGCGGCGCGCTTCGAGCATCCTCGGCCCGACTACCACGCGCTCTATGCCGATGCGTTCCAGTGCCCCCTGGGTTTCGAGGCCAACGACAATGCCTTTGCCTTCGAGCGCCGCTGGCTCGACATGCCCCTGCCCTTGGCCGATCCCATCACCCACAAGGCCATGGCCGAACGCTGTCGCCAGCTGAACCTGGAGTTCACGGGGCGTCAGGCATGGCTGGGGCGCATTCGCCAACTGCTGATCAAGCAGCTCGACGCCGCCCCCGGGCTCGAAGGCCTGGCCCGCCAGATGAACTGCTCCTCGCGCACTTTGCGCCGGCACCTACAGGCCTTGGGCTGCAGCTACCAGCAGTTGCTCGACGAGCTGCGCTTCGAGCGGGCCAAGCAGCTGCTGGCCGAGGATCAGATGCCGATCTACCGCATCGCCGAGACACTCGGCTTCAGCGAGACCGCAAGCTTTCGCCATGCCTTCCAGCGCTGGAGTGGCGTGGCGCCCAGTCATTTTCGCGGCTGACCGGTGCCGGCCTTCTCGCGGGTAAACCCCCTCCCACAGGTTTTGCGCTGAATTCAAAATCAGCGGGATACCTGCGGATTTACCTCGAACAAGACCACACACCGGACACTGTCTTTGGCCACATCGATCCCCTTTTGGCCGTTTGCGTCGTTCTCCACCGGCACGCCCCCTCACACAATGAGGCACGCCAGTAAACCCGGAGAATAAAAATGCTGACGATCTATTCCGATGATCATCGCCTGCACCACGGCCGCTGCGAGCTTATCGACGGCAAGTTGATGCCTTGCTTCGAGATGCCTTCGCGCGCCGACCATGTCCTGGAGCGAGTCAAGAAGCGCAACCTCGGCCCCGTCGAAGGGCCACGTGATTTTGGCCGCGCACCTTTGCTGCGGGTCCACGGCGCCGACTACCTGGACTTCTTCGAAGGGGCCTGGGCGCGCTGGGCGCAGATGGGCCAGGAAGGTGACCTGCTGCCCTTTACCTGGCCAGCCCGCACGCTGCGCAAGGTCAAGCCGACCGGCCTGCATGGCGAGCTTGGCTACTACAGCTTCGATGCCGGCGCGCCGATCACCGCCGGTACCTGGCAGGCCGCCTACAGCGCCGCCCAAGTCGCCCTCACCGCCCAGGCCGCGATCCAGCAAGGCGCCCATTCGGCATTCGCTCTGTGCCGCCCACCAGGACACCACGCGGCGGCCGAAGTGATGGGTGGCTACTGCTACCTCAACAACGCCGCCATCGCTGCCCAGGCATTCCTTGACCAAGGCCATCGCAAAGTCGCCATCCTCGACGTCGATTACCACCACGGCAACGGCACCCAGGACATCTTCTATCAGCGCGGCGATGTGTTCTTCGCCTCGATCCACGGCGACCCGCAGGATGAGTTCCCGTTCTTCCTGGGTTATGCCGACGAAACCGGCGAAGGCGCAGGCGAAGGCTGCAACATCAACTATCCATTGCCCGCCGGCAGCGACTGGGCCGCCTGGAGCGCGGCCCTCGAAGATGCCTGCCAGCGCATCGATGCCTACGCACCGGACGTGGTGGTGGTGTCCCTGGGTGTGGATACCTTCAAGGATGACCCGATCTCCCAGTTCAAGCTGGACAGCCCGGACTACCTGGAAATGGGCAAGCGTATCGGCCAGCTCGGCAAGCCGACCTTGTTCGTGATGGAAGGTGGCTACGCTGTTGAAGAAATCGGTATCAACGCAGTCAACGTGCTGGAAGGCTTCCAGCATGCCCAGCCAGGAGCCCGGTAATGGTCCGACTCAAGCGTCTGCTAGCCCCGTTCATCGCTGCCACCCTGTTCACCGGTGCCCTCCAGGCCCAGGCCGAACAGCGCACCCTGCGTGTGTACAACTGGTTCGACTACATCACGCCGCAGACCTTGACGGACTTCCAGAAGGACAGCGGCGTCAAGCTGATCTACGACATCTTCGACACCAACGAAGCCCTGGAAGCCAAGCTGCTCACCGGTAACTCAGGCTACGACGTGGTCGTGCCGTCCAACGTGTTCCTTGCCAAACAGATCGAGGCCGGTGTCTTCCAACCCCTGGACCGCGCCAAGTTGCCCAACTGGCAGCACCTGGACCCGGCGCTGATGAAGCTGATCGAAGCCAACGACCCAGGCAACAAGTTCGCCGTGCCGTACATGTACGGCACCGTGCTGATTGGCTTCAACCCGGACAAGGTCAAGGCGGTGCTTGGCGACAAGGCGCCTGTGGACAGCTGGGACCTGATCTTCAAGGAAGAGAACATCGCCAAGCTCAAGCAGTGCGGCGTCGCACTGCTCGACTCGCCGTCGGAGATCCTGCCCCTGGCCTTGCAGTACCTGGGGCTGCCACCGAACAGCGAGAAGCCGGCTGACTACAAGAAAGCCGAGGAGCTGATGCTCAAGATCCGCCCGCACATCACCTACTTCCATTCCTCGAAGTACATGGCCGACATCGCCAACGGCGATATCTGCGTGGCGGTGGGATATTCGGGTAGCTTCTCCCAGGCCGCCAACCGCGCACGCGATGCCAAGAATGGCGTAGTGGTGGACATGCGCCTGCCCAAGGAAGGTGCACCGATCTGGTTCGACATGCTGGCGATCCCCAAGAACGCCGCCAATCCTGGGGATGCACATACGTTCATCAACTACCTGCTGCGCCCTGAAGTGATCGCACCGATCAGCGACTTCGTCGGCTACCCCAACCCGAACAAGGACGCCACCGACAAAGTCAGCCCGGCGATCCGCAACAACCCGAACCTGTACCCGACCGCCGAGGCAATGGCCAAGCTGTACACCCTCAAGCCACTGCCCCGCGAGGCGGAACGGGCGCGTACCCGGGCCTGGACACGCATCAAGTCCGGGACTTGAGTGGGATGCTTCGCGGGTAAACCCCCTCCTACAGGGCTGGCGGTGATCCTTGTGGGAGCAGGTTTACCCGCGAAGAGGCCGCCAAGCCCTGCGCAACCGCATCAGTGCATCCGCAATCTGCGCTTCAGGCACCGCTGCGAATCCCAGCACCAGTCCGGCGCGCTTATCCACAGGCACATTACCGTCCTCGAGCCAGTAGCTGCTCAGCGGGTTGACCTCAACGCCCACCGCCTCTGCCAGGGCCACCAATTCTTGCTCACGGGCAAGGTTATCCACAGCCACCTTCACATGCAGTCCTGCCGCCACTTCCGGCATGCCACCCAGCCCTGGCACATCCTCGGGCCACCCGGCCTTCAGGACATTGCGCCGCGCCAGCGCCGCCTTGCGCATGCGCCGGATATGCCGTTGAAAGTGCCCCTGGGCCATGAACTGCGCCATGACGCACTGGGTGCCGACCTCTGAATGGCGCACCGCCAGTGCCCGCCCCTGGCTGAACGCCTCCACCAACTGCCGAGGCAGCACCAGGTAACCCAGGCGCAGGGCCGGAAAGGCGATCTTGCCGAACGTGCCCACGTAGAGCACCCGCCCCTGCCGGTCCAAGGAGGCCAAGGGTGCCAGCGGCGCGCCGCTATAGCGGTACTCGCCGTCGTAGTCGTCTTCGATGATCCAGCCATCCTGGCGCTGCGCCCAGTCCAGCAAGGACAGGCGCCGGGCCAGGCTCATGGTGACGCCGGTGGGATACTGGTGCGCCGGCGTGACATAGGCCATCCGAAAATCGGGAAGCTGCGCCAGCTGCTCGCAATCCAGGCCTTCATCGTCCACCGGCACACCCCTGACCTTCGCCCCCGCCAGCGCGAAGGTGTGGCCAGCCGCCCGATACCCCGGGTTTTCCACAGCCACCCCATCGCCCGGCTGCAACAGCAACTGTGCACAAAGGCTGATGGCTTGCTGGGCACCACTGGTGATCACAATTTGTTCAGCGCCACACGAGAGCCCACGTGAACGGCGCAAATAGGCAGCGATAAGTTCGCGCAGTTGCGGCTCCCCCGCCGGGTCGCCGTAACCCAACAAGGCAGGGTCGGGATTTCGCCAGAAACCCGCTTGCAGCCTGGCCCAGACCTCGAACGGGAACAAATCGAACGCCGGCACGCCGACACGAAAAGCGCGCGGAGTGCCGGCCTTGGGGGGCGGAAGATGGTTGTTTTTCAAGCGCTGCAAAGGTTCGCTCGAGCGCTCTGAACTGGATAAATCCTCAGTATCAGATGATGAAAATGTGGATAACCGTGTTGATAACCCCAGGGATAACCCTGTGGATACTTGTGTGGATAGTTTAGGCAGCTGGCTGACGTAGGTCCCGTCGCCGACTCGGCTTTCGATATAGCCCTCGGCATACAACTGGTCGTAGGCCCGCACCACGCTGTTGCGCGACAGCGACAACATGCCGGCCAAGTCTCGGGTGGCAGGCAAGCGCGTGCCGCTGCCCAGGCGGCCATCCAGCACCCGAGCCCGCAAC
This sequence comes from Pseudomonas sp. NY15354, assembly GCF_048068075.1. Taxonomy (NCBI): domain Bacteria; kingdom Pseudomonadati; phylum Pseudomonadota; class Gammaproteobacteria; order Pseudomonadales; family Pseudomonadaceae; genus Pseudomonas; species Pseudomonas sp. NY15354. The sequence goes on along the minus strand of NZ_JBLUPV010000007.1, from coordinate 175,899 downwards.
GCTTGGTAAAGCTGCTGGCTCAGCCCGCGCCGACGATCGAGCACGATACCAGTGGGGTCGAAGGGCAACGCGAGGGCACGTTCGTTCATGGCATTGGACCTATAAAAAGAGTCTGTATTGGCTCTTACCGAGTACCAATAGCCTGCCTAGGATGGAGCCATTGGACAAGGAACCTCGCATGTACAACGCCAAACCCCACCAGGAACATGACCTCGGGCGCCTGCACCAGCAGATGCGTGAAACCCGTCTCGCCGTCCTGGTCAGCCATGGCGAACACGGTTTGCTGGCGACCCATCTACCTGTGCTGCTCGATGCCACTGAAGGCGAATACGGCACCGTCTATGCCCACCTGGCCCGGGCCAACCCCCAGTGGCAGGTCCTGCAACAGGGCGGCGAAGCCTTGCTGGTGTTCCCTGGCGCGGATGCCTATGTCAGCCCGAGCTATTACCCCAGCAAGGCCGATAATCCCAAGGTCGTGCCCACCTGGAACTACCTGGCCGTGCATGCCTACGGCGCAGTGCAGGTGATCCATGACGCCCCACGCTTGCTGGAGATCGTCAGCCGCCTGAGCGATCGACACGAGCAAGGCCGCACCGAGCCCTGGAAAGTGAGCGACGCACCCAGCGACTACATCGACGGCATGCTGCGCGCCATCGTCGGCATCCGCATGCCCATCGCCCGCCTGCAAGGCGCGCGCAAGCTCAGCCAGAACCGCTCGGCGCAAGACATCGCCGGCGTACGTGACGGCCTGGGCAGCAGCACCGATTACCTGGACAACCAACTCGCGGCGCACATGCGCCCACTCTGAAGGAAAAGACCATGCCCAGCGTTACCCTGCGCCCCGTGAGCGCCAACGACCATGCCGCCTGGCTCGCCCTCTGGCAGGCCTACCTGCGCTTCTACGAAACCGAATTGGCCGATGAGGTCAGCGCCAGCACCTGGCAGCGCCTGCTGGATGCGAACGAACCCACTCATTCGGCCCTGGCCTGGGTCGATGGCAAGGCGGTGGGGATGGTCAACTGGATCTATCATCGCTCCAACTGGAGCATCGAGAACGCCTGCTACCTGCAGGATTTGTACGTCAACACAGACCAGCGTGGCCTGGGCATCGGTCGCCAACTGATCGAGCACGTCTATGGGGTCGCCAAGGCAGCCAACTGCATCAAGGTGCACTGGCTGACCCATGAAACCAATGCCACCGCCATCCGCCTGTACGAACAGGTCGCCGAACGGCCGGGCTTCATTCAATTTCGCAAAGGGTTGTAGGCCCATGTCCGACGCACTGAACTGGAAACCTGCGGCAACGCCAAAGACCGAGCCCATCGAAGGGCGTTTCATCCGCCTGGAAAAGCTCGACCCGGCCCGCCACGGCGACGACCTCTGGGAGGTATTGCAAGGCCCCGGCTCGGACCCGGTGCTGTGGGACTACCTACCCTATGGGCCCTTCACCGAGCGCTCGAACTTCGACCGCTGGCTCGAAGGCAACGCCGCCGGCCGCGACCCGCTGTTCTACAGCGTCATCGACCGCGCCAACGGCCAGGTCCAGGGCATCCTGAGCTACATGTCGATCGTCCCCGAACAGGGCCGCTTCGAGATCGGCCACATCGCCTTCGGCGCCGCCATGCAACGCACACCTCGGGGCACCGAGGCCGTCTACTTGCTGAGCCAACTCGGTTTTGCCCTGGGCAATCGTCGTCTGGAGTGGAAGTGCAACAACGCCAACGCCCGCTCCAAACGCGCCGCCGAACGCTTCGGCTTTGTCTTCGAAGGGGTGTTTCGCAAACACATGGTGGTCAAGGATCACAACCGGGATACGGCCTGGTACTCGATCACCGATGATGAGTGGCCAAGCGTGGCGGCCGGCTTCGAGCGCTGGTTGAGCGCAGAGAACCAACAGCCCGAGGGGCAAGTGAAGACCTTGGAGGCCTGCCGTAAAGGCTGAGAATGCCGGCGGTACACCCACTCCCACGGGGATGCGTTATCCCTCTGGGAGCGGGCCTGCTCGCGAGAGAGCTCGACAAATCCAGAACAAAAAAAGGGGAGCCTATCGCTCCCCATGAGGTAAACCGCTTGTAGTCGAAGGCTTCGATCAGCCTTCGATCTCGATCAGGATCTCGCCCGGCGTGACGCGATCGCCCTTGGCCACATGGATGGCAGTGACCTTGCCGGCAATCGGGGCCTGCACTTCGGTCTCCATCTTCATGGCTTCGGTGATCAGCACCGGCTGGCCAGCCTTGACGGTGTCACCTTCCTTGACCAGCACATCGACGATGTTGCCCGGCATGGTGGTGCTCACATGGCCTGGGCCGCTGGCCTGTTTGCGCTTGCTGCCGCCGCCGCTGACGAACTCGTTGAGCGGTTCGAACACCACTTCTTCCGGCATGCCGTCGATGGACAGGTAGAAGTGGCGCTTGCCTTCGGCCTTGACGCCCACGCCGGTGATGTCGACGCGGTAGGTCTCGCCGTGCACGTCGATGACGAACTCGGTCGGCACACCTTCGCCGCCCGGGCCTGCCACAGCGCCAGCTTCCGGGATCGGCAGCAGGGCTTCAGGGGTCAGGGTGCCGGCTTCACGCTCCTCGAGGAATTTGCGACCGATGTCCGGGAACATCGCGAAGGTCAGCACGTCTTCCTCGCAGCGGGCCAGGTTGCCGATATCGGCACGCAGCTTGGCCATTTCCGGCTTGAGCAGATCGGCCGGGCGCACGTCGATCACTTCTTCGCTGCCGATCGCCTGGCGACGCAGTTGTTCGTTGACCACGCCTGGCGCCTTGCCGTAGCCGCCCTGCAGGTACAGTTTCACCTCGTTGGTGATGGTCTTGTAGCGCTCGCCAGCCAGCACGTTGAAGAACGCCTGGGTGCCGACGATCTGCGAGGTCGGGGTCACCAGCGGCGGGAAGCCGAGGTCTTCACGCACGCGCGGGATCTCCGCCAGCACTTCGTTCATGCGGCTGAGTGCGCCCTGTTCCTTGAGCTGGTTGGCCAGATTGGAAATCATGCCGCCTGGCACCTGGTTGACCTGAACGCGGGTGTCCACCGCAGTGAACTCGCTTTCGAACTGGTGGTACTTCTTGCGCACGGCGTAGAAGTACAGGCCGATCTCCTGCAGCAGCTCCAGGTCCAGGCCCGTGTCGAACTCGGTGCCCTTGAGCGCGGCGACCATCGACTCGGTACCCGGGTGGCTGGTACCCCAAGCGAAGCTGGAGATCGCGGTGTCGATATGGTCGGCACCGTTTTCCACGGCCTTGAGCTGGCACATGGCGGCCAGGCCAGCAGTGTCGTGGGAATGGATGAACACCGGCAGCGACTGCTCGGCCTTCAGCGCCTTGACCAGTTCGCCAGTGGCGAACGGGGTCAGCAGGCCGGCCATGTCCTTGATCGCCACCGAGTCGCAACCCATGGCTTCCATCTGCTTGGCCTGGGCGACGAAGGCGTCGATGGTGTGCACGGGACTGGTGGTGTAGGCGATGGTGCCCTGGGCGTGCTTGCCGGCAGCCTTGACCGCTTCGATGGCCACACGCAGGTTACGCACGTCGTTCATGGCGTCGAAGATGCGGAACACGTCGATGCCATTGACCGCAGCCTTGGCGACGAAGGCCTTGACCACATCGTCGCTGTAATGGCGGTAGCCCAGCAGGTTCTGGCCACGCAGCAGCATCTGCAGGCGGGTGTTGGGCAGTGCGGCGCGCAGCTTGCGCAGACGCTCCCACGGGTCTTCCTTGAGGAAGCGCACACAGGCGTCGAAGGTCGCGCCACCCCAGACTTCCAGGGACCAGTAGCCCACCTTGTCGAGCTTGTCGCAGATCGGCAGCATGTCTTCGGTGCGCATGCGGGTGGCCAGCAGGGACTGGTGGGCGTCGCGCAGGATTGTGTCGGTTACATGGATTTTCTTGGACATTATGGGGTTCCTCACAGGCCTGCGTGGGCGGCGATGGCGGCGGCGATGGCCAGGGCCAGCTCTTCGGGTTTGCGCTTGATCGAGTAGTTGGTCAGTTCCGGGTGGCTTTCCACGAAGCTGGTGTTGAACTGGCCGCTACGGAATTCCGGATTGCGCAGGATCTCCTGGTAATACGCGGCGGTGGTCTTCACACCTTGCACGCGCATGTCGTCCAGGGCTCGCAGGCCGCGGTCCATGGCTTCTTCCCAGGTCAACGCCCAGACCACCAGTTTCAGGCACATGGAGTCGTAGAACGGCGGAATGGTGTAGCCGGTGTAGATCGCGGTGTCGGTACGCACGCCTGGGCCGCCGGGCGCGTAGTAACGGGTGATCTTGCCGAAGCTGGGCAGGAAGTTGTTCTTCGGGTCTTCGGCGTTGATACGGAACTGCAACGCGTAGCCCCGGTGCTGGATGTCTTCCTGCTTGACCGACAGAGGCAGGCCCGAGGCGATGCGGATCTGCTCGCGCACGATGTCGATGCCAGTGATTTCCTCGGTGATGGTGTGTTCCACCTGCACACGGGTGTTCATCTCCATGAAGTACACCTCGCCATCGGCGAGCAGGAACTCCACGGTACCGGCGTTCTCGTAGTTCACGGCCTTGGCCGCGCGGACCGCCAGGTCGCCGATGTAGGCGCGCTGCTCCGGGGTCAGTTGCGGACTTGGGGCGATCTCGATGAGCTTCTGGTTACGGCGCTGGATCGAGCAGTCACGCTCGAACAGGTGCACCACGTTGCCGAAGCTGTCACCCAGGATCTGCGCCTCGATGTGCTTGGGATTGACGATGCATTTTTCCAGGAACACTTCCGCCGAGCCGAAGGCCTTGGTGGCCTCGGAAATCACACGGGGGAAGGCTTGCTCCAGCTCCTCGCGGCTGTTGCAGCGACGGATACCGCGCCCACCACCACCGGAAGTGGCCTTGAGCATCACTGGGTAACCGATGCGGTCACCCTCGGCCAGCGCTTCGTGGATGTCGGCGACGTTGCCTTCGGTACCGGGGGTTACCGGTACACCGGCCTGGATCATGGTGCGGCGCGCTTCGGTCTTGTCGCCCATGCGGCGAATGACGTCGGCGGCAGGGCCGATGAACTTGATGCCACGCTCGGCACAGATTTCCGCCAGCTCGGCGTTTTCCGACAGGAAGCCGTAACCTGGATGCAGGGCATCACAGCCGGTTTCCACGGCCAGGTTGACCAGCTTACGCGGGTTCAGATAACCGGCCAGAGGCTCGGCACCGATGCTGTAGGCCTCGTCGGCGCGCTTGACGTGCAAGGCATGACGGTCGGCGTCGGAATAGATCGCCACAGAGCGAATGCCCATCTCGGCGCAGGCACGCACGATCCGAACTGCGATTTCACCCCGGTTGGCGATCAGGATTTTTTTTATCACTGGAGTCTTCCCAAAGCCGATGGAACACACGAGCCGGTTTTACCGGTCGGCGCGTGGCCAGAGGTTGCTGGCCAGTCGCAAACCAACCCTATCGCTGTAGGTTGATAAACAAAAATCAATATTTGTTAGGGTCGACATAAGCAAAAGCTTATAGTGCCGTAACAAGGTTTTGCGAAGGCTGGGGAGAAAATGCGTAAGTCATTGATGCGTATGACATTGCGTCAGTTGCAGATCTTCAATGAGGTGTGTGATCTGCGCTCCTATAGCCGGGCGGCGGAGGAGATGGCGTTGACGCAACCCGCCGTAAGTCTACAGATCCGCCAGCTCGAAGAGCTGGTCGGCCAGCCGTTGTTCGAGTACGTGGGCAAGAAGCTCTACCTGACCGAAGCGGCCGAAGCCCTGCAGCGTGCCAGCCGGGACATCTTCGGGCGTCTGGAAAACCTCGACATGCAGCTCTCGGACATGCAGGGGTCACTGCAGGGCCAGCTCAAACTTGCGATCGAGTCCAGCGCCAAATACTTCGTGCCCCACCTGTTCGCCGCCTTCAAGCAACGTCACCCGGAGGTCAACCTGACCCTGACGGTGGTCAACCGGGCCCAGGCGATCCGCCGGCTCTCGGATAACCGCGACGACCTGATCATCATGTCCATGGTGCCCCAGGACATGGGCCTTGAGTTCATGCCGTTCCTGAACAACCCGATTGTGGCCGTGGCGCCACCCGATCATCCTCTGTGCAAGCTGGAGACACTGCGCCTGCAGGATCTCGAGCCTCACACGCTGCTGATCCGCGAGCAGGGTTCGGGCACCCGCAAGGCCTGTGAGGAATACTTCAAGGACAAGCGCGTGCACTTCACCCAGACGCTGGAAGTCGCCTCGGCCGATGCCCAGCGCGAATGTGTGATCGCCGGCCTGGGTATCGCCCTGCTCACGCGCCATGCGCTGAACCTGGAGCTGGCCACCGGCGTGCTCAAGGAGCTGCCGGTGGAGGAACTGCCGCTTTACCGCAGTTGGTGCGTGGTGCAGTCCAAAGCCAAGCGACAATCACCCGTAGCGTTGGCGTTCCTTGCGTTCATTCGCAACGAACGGGCGAAAATCAGCGGGCTTGTGGAGCGATTTTCGGGGAAGATGCCGCCGATACCTGCCAAACCGTGATGTCCCGCAGGTCGGGGTAGTCGGTGATTTCGCGCAGTAACTGACGCTGGTCGCAGTAGCTTTCGATCGCGCGGCGAAACTCCATGCGGCGCTGGTCCTTTTCCTGCTGCTTGCGAGCTTTGGCGGTGGGTTGGAACGAACCGTCATGATCACGTGCCATTGCCTGTCTCCCAGTTAGGATGCGGGGAGCTTCAGGTTGGCCGCAGGGGTTTACGGTTTGGCTGTGGATTGGTGACAAAACCGTGAAATTTGCTTTGCCTGCTCTGGCCCTTTCGCGGGTAAACCCGCACCCACAGGGTTCGCGCTGATGCCTGATAGGAGCGGGTTTACCCGCGAACAAGCCAGCGCAAACAGTGTGTCAGTCGTCGGTCGCCTTGATCGACTTGGGCGACAGGCGCAGGCTACGCAAGCTGCGTTTCACGCTCTTGAGGTGGTTCACCAGGCTTGGCCCGCGGGCCATGGCCACGCCCATGGCCAATACGTCGATCACGACCAGGTGAGCGATGCGAGAGGTCAGGGGGGTGTAGATTTCGGTGTCTTCGTGCACGTCGATGGCCAGGTTGACGGTGGACAACTCGGCCAAGGGCGTCTGGCTCGGGCACAGAGTGATCAGGTTGGCGCCGCTTTCGCGCACCAGGTTGGCGGTGATCAACAGGTCCTTGGAACGGCCCGACTGGGAAATGCACACCGCTACGTCGCCAGGCTTGAGGGTCACCGCCGACATGGCCTGCATGTGCGGGTCGGAATACGCCGCTGCGCTGAGCAATAGACGGAAGAACTTGTGCTGGGCGTCGGCGGCCACCGCGCCGGAGGCACCGAAACCATAGAACTCCACGCGCTGGGCCTGGGCCATGGCCGTCACCGCCTGCTGCAGGGCCTGGGGGTTGAGGTGCTCGCGCACTTCCATCAGGGTGTGCAGGGTGGTATCGAAGATCTTCAGGCTGTAGTCGGCGACCGAGTCGTCTTCATGGATGGCGAACTGGCCAAAACTGGCGCCTGCGGCCAGGCTCTGGGCCAGCTTGAGCTTGAGGTCCTGAAAGCCTGAGCAACCGATCGCGCGGCAGAAGCGCACGATGGTCGGTTCGCTGATCCCCACGCTGTGGGCGAGATCGGCCATGGAGCTGTGCATGACGGCAGCCGGATCGAGCAGCACATGGTCGGCCACTTTCAGTTCCGATTTGCGCAGCAAATGGCGCGATTGGGCGATATGTTGCAACAGATTCACAGGCTGGACTCGGTTATGATCGGCTGGCCGGGATGTAGCTTTCTTGTAGTTATACTACATGACCAGCGACCCGCCCAGCTAAACCAATGTGGAGAGTGGTGGTTTTGACTATTCCTTGCGACATCCTGGTCTTCGGCGGTACGGGCGATCTGGCCCTGCACAAGCTACTGCCGGCGCTCTACCACCTGTATCGCGAGGCCCGCCTGCACAATGCCGTGAGGATCATCGCCCTGGCGCGGCGCAACCTTCCCCGGGACGAATACCTCAAGCTCGCCGAACGCAACTGCCGGGCGCAGATCGCCCGCCAGGATTTCGACGAGGAGGTCTGGCGACGCTTCTGCGCGCGCCTGGACTACTTCGCCATGGATGCTTCGCAAAGTGCCGACTTCGTTCGCCTGGCACGCTTTCTGGGCGAGCCTGGAGGCTTGGCGCGCATCTACTACCTGGCGACCGCGCCCAACCTGTTCGTGCCCATCGCCAACCATCTGCGCATCGCAGGCCTGGCCGACAGCGAGGCGCGCATCGTGCTGGAAAAGCCCATCGGTCACTCCCTCGAGTCGGCCACAGCCATCAACGAGGCGATCGGCGCGGTGTTCGACGAGTCCCAGGTGTTTCGCATCGACCATTACCTGGGCAAGGAGACCGTGCAGAACCTCATGGCGCTGCGCTTTGCCAATGCCCTGCTGGAGCCGGTATGGCGCAATGGCCAGGTCGACCATGTGCAGATCAGCGTCTGCGAGACATTGGGCGTAGAAAACCGCGGCGCCTACTACGACCGTGCGGGCGCGACCCGCGACATGCTGCAGAACCACCTGCTGCAGCTGCTGTGCCTGGTGGCCATGGAGCCACCGGCGCAGTTCGAGGCCGAGGCGGTGCGTGACGAGAAAGTGAAGATTCTGCGTGCCCTCAAGCCGATCACCGGCCAGGACGTGCAGGACAAGACCGTGCGCGGGCAATATGGCGTCGGTCGGATCGGCGGCCAGGAAGTGCCGGCGTATTACTTCGAAAAGGACGTGGACAACGACAGCGACACCGAGACCTTCGTCGCGGTGCAGGCACAGATCGACAACTGGCGCTGGGCTGGCGTGCCCTTTTACCTGCGTACCGGAAAGCGCATGGCGCGACGCTCCTCGCAGATCGTCATCCAGTTCAAACCCGTGCCTCACGAGCTGTTCAGTGGCGGACAGGTCAATCAGTTGCTGATCCAGCTACAACCCGATGAACGCATCAGCCTGCGCATGATGACCAAGAGCCCGGGCAAAGGCATGCGCCTGGAGCCGGTGGAGCTGGACCTGAACCTGGCCCAGGTGTTCGGCCAGACCCGTCGCTGGGAAGCCTACGAACGGCTGCTGCTGGATGTGCTCGCGGGCGACTCGACGTTGTTCATGCGTCGCGACGAGGTCGAAGCCGCCTGGGCCTGGATCGACCCGATCCTGCAAGGCTGGGAGGAGCACTTCCAGGCGCCGCGCCCCTACCCCGCCGGCAGCAACGGCCCGGAGCAGGCCAATAGCCTGCTGGCCCACCAGGGCAGGCATTGGCATAGCTGAAAACGATCAGGTCATCAGAATGCTGGGGGATTGCTCCAGCAAGGCCTCGAACGCCTCTGCATCCAGCGGCCTGCTGATCAGATAACCCTGCGCTTCATCGCACCCATGGTCGTGCAGGAATGCCAGCTGCTCCTGGGTTTCCACCCCTTCGGCCACGACCTTCAGGCCCAGGCTCTTGGCCATGGCGATGATCGCGCGGATGATCGCCGCATCCTGACTGCCCTCCTGCAAGCCGCGAATGAACGCCTGGTCGATCTTCACGTAGTCCACCGGGAAGCGCTTGAGGTAGCTCAGCGAGGAGTAGCCTGTGCCGAAGTCATCGATCGCCAGCTTGACCCCCAGCTCATGCAGTTGCTGGAACGTCGAGATGATGTGTTCGACACTGTCGAGCAATTGGCTTTCGGTCAGCTCCAGCTCCAGCAATTGCGGCGCAAGCCCCGTCTCTGTCAGCACCTGGCGCACCAGGCTGACGATCTTGCCCTGGCGCAGTTGATAGCCTGAGAGATTCACCGACACCCGCACGCTCATGCCCTGGCGACGCCATTCACAGGCCTGCCAGCACGCTTCACGCAAGACGAACTCGCCCATCGGCCCGATCAACCCGGTCTCCTCGGCAAGGCCAATGAAGTCGCCTGGCGGCACCATCCCCCACTGCGGGTGCTGCCACCGCACCAGCGCTTCGGCGGCAAGCAAGCGGCCGCTGCGCAGGCACAGCTTGGGTTGGTAGTAGACCAGCAACTGGCCTTCATCGATGGCCTTGCGCAAGTGATTTTCCAGCTGCAGGCGCTCCAGGGTGCTGGCACGCAGGCTTTCGGTATAGAACTGGAAGTTATCGCCACCCAGGTGCTTGGCATGCTGCTTGGCCATGTCGGCCTGGCTGAGCAATGCATTGAGGTCGAAACTGGGGTCTGACAGCAAACTGATGCCGACCGAGGCGCTGATCACCAGCTCATGCCCGCCCAGACGCTGCGGGACGCGCAGTTTGTCGAGCAATCGGGTGGTCACCCGCACCAGGCTGGAAAGGTTGCTGTAGCCATCGAAGAGCACGACGAATTCATCGCCGGACAGACGTGCGACAGTGTCCGCCTCGGGCACCGCGTTGGCGATGCGCAGGGCCATCTTCTTCAACAGCTGATCGGCCAATTCGTGGCCAAGGCTCTCGTTGAGCAACTTGAAGCGGTCCAGATCGATGTGCAGCAACGCCAGGCTGCGCCCGTTCACCCGCACCCGCTGCCCGGCCTCGTGCAGGCGCAGACGGAACAAGGCCCGGTTGGCAAGGCCGGTGAGATCGTCGTAGTGGGCCAGATAGCGCAGCCGCTCCTCCGACTCCCGTCGGGCCGACAGGTCAGTGAAGAAGCCCACGATATTGCTGATGTTACCCCGCGCGTCACGCACGCCATTGAGCTGCAACCACTGGGGGTAGAGCTCGCCGTTGCGTCGTGCCTCGACCAGCTCGCCCTGCCAGCGCCCCTGGTGCTCCAGGGCCTGACTGATCGCCTGGCTGTGGCGCCGGGCGTCGCGGCTGCAGGGCAGCTCCAGGGCATTGCGCTGCAAGAGCTCTTCCCGGTCGAAGCCTGTGATCTGACAAAAAGCCTGGTTGACGGCCAGCAACTGGAAGCCCGCATCGAGGATCGCGATACCTTCACTGGCCGCTTCGAACACCGTCGCCGCCAGCCGCTGTTGTTCTTCCTGCTCCTTTTGCCCGGTGATGTCGCGCCGCGTGCCAAGCATGCGCAGGACACGGCCGTCGGCGGCATGCTCCACAGCCCGGCCACGGTCTTCGATCCAACGCCAATCCCCTTGGGTATGCCGGATGCGGTATTCGACCCGGTAATCCTCGGTGCGGCCCTTGAGGTGTTCGACCAGCGTTCTGCGCAGCAACGGCAGATCGTCCGGGTGCAGGCGCGGCTTGAGGTCAGCGCGTACCGAGCGGACCTGCTCGGGGTCCAGGCCGAACAACGCGTGCAGCTGCGTGTGGTGGACTTCGTCGGTGAGCAGGTTCCAATCCCACAGTCCCAGCTCACTGGCCTCCAGCGCCAGGGCCAAGCGCTGTTCGCTCTTGCCCAGGGCTTGGTTGGCCAGGTCCAGCTCATGACTGCGCTGAAGCACGCGTTGCTCCAGCCCAGCCTGGGCCTGGCGCAGTTGCTCTTCAGCGTGACGACGCTGACGCACTTCGACGAGCAACGCCTGGTTCAGTTGCTCGCCACGCTGCTGGGCGCTCTGCAGGTGTTCGATCAGTGCCTGGTTCTGGAAACGACGCAACAAGCTGCGCTCGATCAGACGGTTCACCTGCCAGGCCACCACCATCAATGCCCCCAGCAAAATCAGGCCGAGCCAGCCCCAGCCGCGCTGAGCGCCGGCGTCGAAGTAGAACAGGAACACAATCGGCGGCAGCAGACAGGGCAAGGCAAAACTGAGAAACGCCGACAGACTCACGGCATAGGCGACACTGGCCGACAACGCCGCCGCTCCCAGTAGCCCGAACACCCAGGCCTGCTGCACGAAGTCGTCCACCGGCACCAGGGCGATCGCCGCGCAGGCCAAGGTCAGGCCGCTGAAGGCCGAGCCGGACAGGAACATGTGCTGCCAGGACGCCTTGGCCTGACGTGCCGGCGTCGCCGCATCGAAGGCCGCGACCTGAATCACCCGCAGCGCCACCAGCGCCAGCAGCCAGGCCAGCCACACACTGACCAGCAAATAGCGCTCAGGACTCCACAGCAGCCAGGCGCACAGCAGGCCGTTGATCAGCATCAGCAGGGTGGGCAGCAATGAGCCCTGATAGAGAAGACGGGTGCGCTCGATGGAGAGCTGGGTCGCAAATTGCCTGCGCACACTCCTTGCCGTCTCCGGCGATGCTCCGATCGCCGCGAAATCCTGGGTCATAGGGTCGTGTTCTTGTTGTGTTTTTGTATTGGCAGACCGCAAAAGTGCAGGGAGCATACACAAGCCATGGCCTGGGCCAAACTGCTCTACGTCATCTTTTCAAAAATACCTGCGCTCATTTACCCAGACCGCTCAAGAACAAGCCTCTGCCCAGGCAGCCGATGAACGGCCTGGCACGACCCGCAAGATTTCTCCTGGGGCCGTTTGCCCCTGCCCCCTGCGCGGCCCTAGAATGGCCGGATGCGCAATGATGACCTCTCCCTCCTGCTGAACTCCCTCAACGATGCCCAACGCCAGGCCGTAGCGGCCCCGCTGGGGCGTCAATTGGTGCTTGCCGGCGCCGGCTCGGGCAAGACCCGCGTGCTGGTGCATCGTATCGCCTGGCTGATCCAGGTCGAACAGGCCTCCCCCCACTCGATCCTGTCGGTGACCTTCACCAACAAGGCCGCGGCGGAAATGCGCCAGCGGATCGAGCAATTGCTGGGCATCAATCCGGCCGGCATGTGGGTGGGGACCTTCCACGGCCTGGCTCACCGCCTGCTGCGCGCCCACTGGCAGGAAGCCCGGTTGGTGCAGAACTTCCAGATCCTGGACAGCGACGACCAGCAGCGCCTGATCAAGCGGGTGATCCGCGAGCTCGGCCTCGACGAGCAGCGCTGGCCGGCCCGCCAGGCCCAATGGTTCATCAATGGCCAGAAGGACGAAGGCCTGCGCCCACAACATATCCAGGCCGGTGGTGACCTGTTCCTGGGCACCATGCGCAGCATCTACGAGGCCTATGAACAGGCGTGTGAGCGCGCCGGCGTCATCGACTTCTCCGAATTGCTGCTGCGCGCCCTGGACCTGTGGCGCGACCACCCTGGCCTGCTCGAACACTACCAGCGGCGCTTCCGCCACCTGCTGGTGGACGAGTTCCAGGACACCAACGCCGTGCAGTACGCCTGGCTGCGCCTGCTCGCCGCTGGCGGCAGCAGCCTGATGGCGGTGGGCGACGATGACCAGTCGATCTACGGCTGGCGCGGCGCCAAGATCGAGAACATCCACCAGTACACCGCAGACTTCCCCGACGCCGAGCTGATTCGCCTGGAGCAAAACTACCGGTCAACCGGCGGCATCCTCAAGGCGGCCAACGCCCTGATCGCCAACAACAGCGGGCGCCTGGGCAAAGAGCTGTGGACCGACATGGGCGAAGGCGAGCCGCTGACCCTCTATGCCGCCTACAACGAGCATGACGAAGCGCGCTACGTGGTGGAAACCATCGAGAGCTTCATCAAGCAGGGCAATGCCCGCAGCGATGTGGCCATTTTGTATCGTTCCAACGCCCAGTCGCGGGTGCTCGAAGAAGCCCTGCTGCGCGAGCGCATTCCCTATCGGATCTATGGCGGCCAACGCTTCTTCGAGCGCGCCGAGATCAAGAACGCCATGGCCTACCTGCGCCTGCTCGAAGGGCGCGGCAACGATGCCGCCCTGGAGCGGGTGATCAACGTGCCGCCGCGCGGCATCGGCGAAAAGACCGTCGAGGCGATCCGCGAACATGCCCGGCACAGCCAGCTGTCGATGTGGGAAGCCATGTGTCAGCTGTTGGCGGCCAAGGCCCTCAAAGGCCGTGCCGCCAGCGCCCTGGGCGCTTTCATCGAGTTGATCGAGAATCTGGCGGCCAAGGTCTTGGAAATGCCCCTGCACCTGATGACCCAAACCGTCATCGAGCAGTCCGGTCTGATCCTCTATCACCAGGAAGAAAAAGGCGAAAAGGGCCAGGCAAGGGTAGAAAACCTCGAGGAATTGGTCAGCGCAGCGCGCAACTTCGAGACCAGCGAGGACGACGCCGACCTGTCCCCGCTCTCCGCCTTCCTGGGTCACGCCTCGCTGGAGGCTGGCGACGCCCAAGCCGACGAGCACGAGGACAGCATCCAGCTGATGACACTGCACAGTGCCAAGGGCCTGGAGTTCCCCTACGTGTTCCTGGTGGGCATGGAAGAAGGCCTGTTCCCCCACAAGATGAGCCTGGAAGAACCTGGCCGTCTCGAGGAAGAGCGTCGCTTGGCCTATGTGGGCATCACCCGGGCCATGCGCCAACTGATCATGACCTATGCCGAAACCCGCCGCCTATATGGCAGCGAGACCTACAACAAGGTGTCGCGTTTCGTAAGGGAAATTCCGGCAGGTCTGGTTCAGGAGGTGCGCCTGTCCAACTCGGTCAGCCGTCCCTTCGGCGGTAAGCAAAGCCAAGCGAGCAGCCTGTTCGCCAACGCCAGCATCCCACAGACCGCGTTCACCCTGGGCCAGCGCGTACAACACTCGGTGTTCGGCGAAGGTGTGATCCTCAACTTCGAAGGCTCCGGCGCCCAGGCACGGGTGCAGGTCAACTTCGACGAAGGCAGCAAATGGCTGATGCTGGGGTATGCCAAGCTGGAAGCGATCTGAGGCCCACAGGCGCTGGATCCCTCCGAGATCGAGTACAACCTGTTCAGAAATGGGGCCGCTGAGCGGCCTCTCGCAGGCTTCCACAGGTTCCGTGCCACCCTACCAGCCGACTCTTACAGATGTTGACGAATGGTCCCACACCCCAATCAGGCGTGTCTCAGACCACTCAGGCAAAAGCTGGAAACATTATGGCGCTGGTCATGTCTCCTACAACATGTGCAACATGACGCGCGTGCAATCCACCCACAGGGGATATCCCATCTATGCAACGTTTTCTTAGCATCGTACTGGCGCTGTGCGTCGGCCTGACGCTGAGCCTGGATGCCAACGCCAAGCGTTTCGGCGGCGGCAAGAGCTCGGGCTCCGCGCCTATCCACCAGACCCGCCAGGCTGCGCCAACCACCCCAGCCGCCGCGCCGACCGCTCCTGGCCGCGCACCGGCCGCCGCCAGCGGTGCTTCGCGCTGGCTGGGCCCTCTGGCCGGTATCGCCGCTGGCGGTCTGCTGGCCTCCATGTTCATGGGCGACGGCTTCCAGGGCATGCAGATCTTCGACTTCCTGATCATGGGCCTGATCGCCTTCCTGGTGTTCCGCTTCATCGCAGCTCGCCGCCGCCAGCAGCAGCCGCAGATGGCCGGCGCCAGCCATGCGCCGTACCAGCGTGAAACCCATGCCCAACCAGCCCAGCCGTCGGTCTTCGGTGGTGCTTCGGCAGCTGCCGCCGCCCCGGTCATCAATGCCCCGGCCTGGTTCAACGAGCAAAGCTTCCTGTCCGCTGCCCGCACCCACTTCATGTCGCTGCAGCAGCACTGGGATGCCAACGAAATGGACAAGATCGCCGAGTTCGTCACCCCGCAGATGCTCGACTTCCTCAAGCGTGAGCGTGCCGACCTGGGTGATGGCTTCCAGTCCACCTACATCGACAACCTCGATGTGCAGCTCGAAGGCGTCGACGACCGTGCCGACAAGACTGTCGCCACCCTGACCTTCCACGGTGTATCGAAGACCTCGCGCTTCGACCAGGGTGAAGCCTTCAGCGAAAGCTGGCACATGGAGCGTGCCCAGGGCGAAAACCAACCTTGGCTGCTCGCCGGTATCCGCCAGAACGGCTGATCCACCACGTTGTACAAAACCCCGGGCTTGCCCGGGGTTTTGCTTTTGGCAGAGTGGGCTACTAGGGTATAAACCGCAGCGTTGTCATCAAGGCCAGAGGATGTAAGCCGTGGAAGAAGTGATCGATCAGCTCCGTGAAGCCAATGAACCCGTACCGGTGCCGCTGGAATTGCCCGACGAGGACCTGTTGGTAGAGATCGAGGAAGAATTGCTGATCAACATGCCGTTCGGCCTGCGTGAATTCCTACTGACGGTCAGCGACGTGGTCTACGGTAGCCTGGAGCCGGTAACCGTCACCGATCCTCAGTCCCACACCTACCTGCCCGAAGTTGCTGCCAACGCCTGGGACGCCGGCGTGCCACGCGACCTGGTCCCGCTCTGCCAGGACGGCGACAACTACTACTGTGTCGAAGAAGACGGCACTGTGGTGCTGTGGGAGGCTGAGGAAGAAGCGATCAGCGAAGACAACTGGGAAACCGTCTGGCACTGGGTCCGGGACGTGTGGTTGGAAAGCTGAGTCTCCTGGCTGACAAACCGCCTGCCCCCCGGTGCAATAGGATTTTCTGCACCCATAGGTGGCTCATGGCCATCACTCAACGTAGAATCGCCAGGCGTTCTGCGCCTGGCGGCGGCGTTACCGTTCCATCCCCTCGGACTGCGACGTCGCCTTGCGCAGAGTGCGCAAGCCCTCAGTGGGACTGATCCCGGTTGTTTTCCAACGTCTCCAGCAAGGCGATCTGCATGCGGGTATGCACCCGAATGAACCATCGCCACAGCAAGGCCACCACCACCGCTGCAACGACCGCGATGACCAACAGCAACTCGTTGGTCGGCAGGATGCTTGCCGAAAGCGCCGACAGCAGCAGGAAGATCACCAGCAGCGACAGCAACGGAATCACCTCGGCAATCACCCGACGGACACGTTGAGTGTGCCGTCCAGCCATCTCCGGCTTCACGCCCATCTCCGCCAACAGCATCGATAGCGCCTTGAGCTTGCGGTAGGCCGCAATCAGGAAAGGCAGCGACAGCAACAGTGCAGCCCCCCATATCAACGCCTTCTGCTGGCTGACATCGCTGACCCATTCGCTCAACCAGTTGCCGATGCGCCCTGCAAAATAACCGCCGCTGAAGAAAATCGCGATAACCAGCGCCAGGTTAACCCCCACCTGCAGCAGGATGCGCCGGATCATCGCCGCGACCATCGCCCCCTCCCCATGGGGCTGGATGCTGCGCAGCCATTCCCCGTACAACGACAGCACCCGCGCCAGGCGCCCGGGCACCACTTTGCCGAGCTTGAGCGAGAGCGGATCGGCGGCGCGAATCAGATAGGGCGTCAGCAAGGTGGTGATGGCCGACACGGCCACCGCCACCGGATAGAGAAAGTCGCTGGTGACCTGCAAGGTCATCCCCAAGGCGGCGATGATGAAAGAAAACTCGCCGATCTGTGAAAGCCCCATGCCAACACGCAGTGAGGTGCGTCCGTCATTGCCGGCGATGAAGGCCCCCATGCCGCACGACAGCATCTTGCCCAGCACCACCGCCAGGGTGATCACCGCGATGGGCCAGGCGTAGTCGACCAGCACGCGCGGGTCGATCATCAGGCCGATCGCGACGAAGAAGATGGCGCTGAACAGGTCGCGTACCGGTTCGATCAGGCTTTCTATCTTCAGCAGTTGCCGGGATTCGGCCATGATCGCGCCGATCAGGAACGCGCCCAGGACCATGCTGTATTCGAGCTTGACCACCAGCAGGCAGAAGCCGAAGCAAAGCCCCAATACCGTGATGAGCAACATCTCGTTGCTTTCGAACTTCGCCACGTAGGCCAACAGCCGCGGGACCAGCAAAATGCCGATCACCAGGGCGACAATCATGAACAGTGACAGCTTGCCGACCGTGGAAAACACTTCGCCGGAGCTGACCGTTCCGCTGACGGCAATGCCCGACAGCAGTGCGATGATGCCGATGCCCAGGATGTCCTCGACGATCAGCACGCCGAAGATCAACTGGGCGAAGCGCTCGTTCTTCATTTTCAGGTCATTGAGCGCCTTGACGATGATGGTGGTCGAAGAGATGGCCAGGATCGCTCCCAGGAACAGCGAGTCCATGGTGTTCCAGCCAAACCAGCGGCCAATCTCGAAGCCGATCCAGATCATCAGGACGATTTCCAGGAAAGCCGCGATGAACGCCGTGGCGCCGACCTTGAACAACTTGCGCAGGCTGAACTCCAGGCCCAGGCAGAACATCAGGAAGATCACCCCAAGCTCAGCCAGGGTCTTGATGGTGTCTTCGTCATGGATCAGGCCAAAGGGCGGTGTATGCGGCCCAATGATGAAACCCGCAACGATGTAGCCCAGCACCACCGGCTGCTTGAATCGGTGGAAAAGAATGGTGACTACCCCGGCGACCAGCATGATCACGGCCAGATCCTGGATGAAACTGATGGCATGCATGGCGAGGTACTCCTTTTCTCGTTGCCCGGGCAGACCGCTCCTCTGCCAAGGCAAACCCGAGCGAGCAGCACGTACATACTGTGTTCAAAGCAGGAAAGCCCATGTTGCATGGGCTTGCTCAGGTTAACATCGCGCCTTTGCGTGAATAGCCGATGCAATATGCAGAAACAGATCGGCGATTTTGCTGCCATTGATGGCACGATCCGCGTGACGACAGCGCGTCAGGCGACGTCCCGTACCAGGATGGGAAACCATATGAGGGGGAAATAGAAGTGTCCGCAGATACCCGCCCCGTTTCAGCGCAACCAACCCGTGAGCACACTATGGAACCTGGAAACGCCCAGCTGACGATGACCGTCCTGATGACCCCGGACATGGCCAATTTTTCCGGCAACGTCCATGGCGGCACCCTGCTCAAGTACCTCGACGAGGTCGCCTATGCCTGCGCCAGCCGCTATGCCGGTAGCTATGTGGTCACCCTGTCGGTGGACCAGGTGATCTTCCGCGAGCCTGTGCATGTGGGCGAATTGGTGACCTTCCTCGCCTCGGTCAACTACACCGGCAATACGTCCATGGAAGTGGGCATCAAGGTCGTGACCGAAAACATCCGCGAGCGCTCCGTACGACACTCCAACAGCTGTTTCTTCACCATGGTCGCGGTCGACGACAACCGCCGCCCGGTGCAGGTCCCGCCACGCCAGCCCCAGAGCAGCGAAGAGAAGCGCCGTTTCCTGCAGGGGCAGCAGCGTCGGCAGATCCGTCAGGAACTGGAACAGCGCTACCAGAACCTCAAGACCGATTCGATTTAAACACCGAGCGACCGACAGGGCTGCGCAACAGCCCTTTCAAGGTACTAGCCCGCCAACCGCTGCGCCTCGAAGCGCACGCGCGGGTGGGCGATGCGATCCTGTGCCCTGATCGGTTGCAGTTCATAACTGGCACAGGCCTGGGTCTCCAGCAACACCTCGTGCACTGCCGCGGCGGTGAACTCGAATGCCTGGACCCAGCTATCACCCAGCAGCACCCGGGCCAGGAACAGGCCGGAAGTCAGGTCACCGACCCCTACCGGCTGACGCGGGAAGGCCAGCAACGGGCGGCGCAGATGCCAGCTCTGCTCCCGGGTCACCAGCAGCATCTCGAAAGCATCCTCGGCGCGCCCTGGATAGGACAGGTGCTTGACCAGTACCACCTGGGGACCGCGCTCGAGCAGGCCACGCGCCATGGCCACGCAATCGTCCAGGGACTCCGCCCGACGACCACAGAAACTGTCCAGCTCGAGCTGATTGGGGCACAGGATATCCGCCACCGACGCCGCTTCCTCCAAGAGGAATTCGCTGACTTCGACCGGCACGATGCAGCCCTTTTCCGCATGCCCCATGACTGGATCGCACAGATACAACGCCTTGGGATTCACCGCCTTGATCCGCTGGACCCCCGCCAGGATCGCCCGGCCCTGTTCGGCGCTGCCCAGGTAACCGGAAAGCACGGCGTCACAATGGCCCAGCTCACCGATGTTGGAAATGCCTTCCACCAATGCAGGAATTTGCGCCGGAGCAAGCACTTCGCCGGCCCACTGTCCATACTGGGTATGGTTGGAGAACTGCACAGTGTTCAGCGGCCAGACATTGACCCCGACCCGCTGCATGGGAAACACCGCAGCGCTGTTTCCGGCGTGGCCGAAGACCACGTGGGATTGGATAGCAAGCAGATGCGGCGTACGTTTCATGCGGAAAATCCCAAAGCTGTTTCAATAAGTGTGCGCCGCGCAGTATGAACCCGTTTGCCACCTGTACGACAGGCCAGGGACACAGTTAAGCTGGATCTACCGTTTTGGAGCATATGCAAATGTTGACCCTGGAGAACCTCTTCGTCCTGATGGTGGTGGCAACCGCCGGTGCCTGGTTGTGGCACAACCATGGGCTGCGCGAAAAGGCCCTTGAGCGGGTCAAGCAGCATTGCACCAAGCTTGATCTTGCACTGCTCGACGACAACGTCGCGCTCAAGCGCATTGCCTTCGTGCGCGACGCCAATGGGCGCAAGCGCCTGGCGCGGGTGTATGGGTTCGAGTTCACCGTGACCGGCGAGCAACGCCACCCGGGGACGGTGACGCAGTTCGGTGCCCACACCATGCAGATCGAACTGGCGCCCTACCCGTTCGAAATCAAGGTGCCGCCAAAAGCGGACAACGTCATCGAGATGCAGCAGTGGCGCCAGGAGCACAACCGCTGGCGCAACTGATCAATCCTCCAGGCGGCAGGCGACCAAGGCAGCCTGTAGGGTGTCCACAGGCTGCGGCTGATCGAAGATCAATTCAAGACGTGAATCCTTGCGCCATTCGCTCGGCTGCCAGACCAACGCCTCGCCTTCCAGAGCATTGAAGGACTGCCAGCCACCCTCACTGTGGATAACCCCTTTTGCCCGGCGCCATGGCCAGCTTTGAAGCCTTTCCAGCAACCGCATTGCGTCGAAACGTTGCGAGGGGTGCCAGCGCCAGCCAACGCTCCAGCCACCTTCGCCTTGCTGGGCGAGGCAGATCGGCTGCCGAGGATCTGTCCACAGGGCGCCAGCGGGGTTCGCTGGCGACTCTCGCGGCAGGTTGTCCACAGCCTCGAGCAGGGTTGCGCGAGTTGTGACGGGCAACTGGTCGACCGACACACGCCCCTGATCTGTCCACAGGTGCGCCACGGCAGGGAACTGTGCGGTTATCAACAAGCGCTGTGCTTCATCCACAGCCCCGGATTTGTTGAAGACAACCAGCGCCGCCGCAGGCAACGCCTGCTGTTGCGCGTCGGGCAACGCCTCGCCACGGGCCAGGGCCTGGGCGTCCAGCACCATCACCAACGGTTGCACGGTTAGCACGCCCAGCCAGGGCGCCTGGCCAAGTTGGGCCAGCAATGACTGGGGATGGCCCAGACCGGACGGCTCGATGAACACCCGATCAGGCCGCACTTTGCGCAACAAGCGGCCCAGACCGACCTGGAACGGCATGCCGTTGACGCAGCACAGGCAGCCCCCGGCCACTTCCCCAATGGCGATGCCATCCTCGTCGCGGCTGAGCAACGCCGCATCCAGGCCAATCTGGCCGAACTCGTTGATCAGGACCGCCCAGCGCTCACCTGGCGGGCGCTGGGCCAGCAACTGACGAATCAGGCTGGTCTTGCCGGCGCCCAGTGGGCCTGCGATCACGTGAGTCGGGATGTTCTGGAGCATGGGCCACACCTTGGAAATGGCCTCCAACTATGCGCCCTCGTATCCACCCGTCAAGGTGCGAATGTTATCCACAGCCTCACGCCACCTCTTCGTACCAAGGCCCGAACGGATCGGGAAGACGCAGCCAAGCCATCTCGCCCTGTGCCCATTCCTCGTCGTTCAGCAGGCATGCATCCAGCTCTGTGGATAACTGCGCGAAATCGATGTTCTGCCCAATGAACACCAGTTCCTGCCGGCAATCGCCGCTCTCCTGTGTCCAGTGGCTGAGAATTGCCTGAGTGCTCTCGGCATCTTGCGGCCACTGCTCCTGCGGTACGAAACGCCACCAGCGGCCGGCGAAGCCATAGCGCATCATGCCGCCCGCCTGGGACCAGCTTCCGGCGTCCTGAAACTTGCTGGCCAGCCAGAAAAACCCCTTCGAACGCAGCAACCTGCCATTGCTCCAGGACTTGTGGATAAAATCGTGGAAGCGCTGCGGATGCAGGGGGCGACGGGCCTGCCATGTCACTGCGGTGATCCCATATTCCTCCGTTTCCGGCACGTGCTCGCCGCGCATTTCCTGCAACCAGCCCGGCGCCTGGGCAGCTTGCTCGAAGTCGAAAAGGCCGGTATTGAGAATGCGCGCCAGCGGCACCTGGCCCATGACCATCGGCACGATGTGCGCCCGCGGGTTAAGGCTGCGCAGGATGGCCGTCAGTTCATCTCGATCATGCTGGCTGACCAGGTCGATCTTGCTCAGCAGCAATACGTCGGCGAACTCCACTTGCTCGATCAACAGATCGGTGATGGACCGCTCGTCCTCTTCGCCCAAGGACTCACCCCGGCTGGCCAGGCTGTCGGCGGCCTGGTAGTCACGGAGAAAATTGAGCGCATCGACTACCGTCACCATGGTGTCAAGACGCGCCATGTCCGACAGGCTGCGGCCCTGCTCGTCACGGAAGGTGAACGTCTCGGCCACCGGCAAGGGTTCGGAAATACCCGTGGACTCTATCAGCAGATAATCGAAGCGCCCATCGCGTGCCAGCCGCGCGACTTCCTCGAGCAGGTCCTCTCGGAGCGTGCAGCAGATACAGCCGTTGCTCATCTCCACCAGCTTTTCTTCTGCTCGATTGAGGCTGACGTTGCGCTGCACTTCACTCGCATCGATGTTGATGTCGCTCATGTCGTTGACGATCACAGCGACGCGCAGGTCTTCGCGATTACGCAGGACGTAATTGAGCAACGTGCTCTTTCCGGCTCCCAGGAAGCCGGAAAGCACGGTGACAGGTAAACGGTTGGGCATGGTCGATCCTCGGCAGGCAAACGCATTCGAAACGATGCATTGCGCATCGTTATAATATAACAATACAATTTCGCCAAGCCGCGTTTGTCGACCCTTCCCCGAGAATCCATGATGACCAGCCTGACGCTTCCTGACATTGCTACCCAGTCCCATCCGCACGCCATCCACTTGGACTGGGTTGGCATGTGCGGCCTCGCAGTGCCATTGCGATTGGAAGGGCGCACCGTCCGTGCGCAAGCCGATGCTGGCGTCAATCTCGAGGCGGCCTCCGCACGCGGAATCCACATGTCGCGGCTGTACCTGGCATTGGAAACGATGGAAAACACGGAGCTCAGCCCACTGCTGCTACGACAGTTGCTGATGCGTTTCCTCGATACTCATGGCGGGCTCTCTTCAGCGGCACAGGTAAGTTTCCGCTTCGAGCATCTGCTGAAAAGGCCTGCGCTAGTCAGCCCTTTGGCCGGCTGGAAAAGCTATCCCGTCACCTTGGATGCAAAGCTCGAACGTGAAATGTTCCACGTGGAACTTTCCGTAGCGGTCCCCTACTCCTCGACCTGCCCGTGCTCCGCCGCGCTAGCCCGACAGTTGATTCAGCAGCAGTTCCTCAAGGATTTTCCAGAGCAGGTGCCCGATCAATCAACCCTGTTGGAATGGCTCGGCAGCAGCCAGGGTATCGTCGCCACGCCGCATAGTCAGCGCAGCCATGCCCACGTTCAGGTGCGACTACAAGACAATCTGCAACACTTACCGATCACCGAACTTATCGACAACATGGAGAGTGCCTTGGGAACGGCGGTGCAAACAGCAGTGAAGCGCGCAGACGAACAGGCGTTCGCCCTGGCCAATGGACAGAATCTGATGTTCTGTGAGGACGCCGCCAGGCGCCTTCATCAGGCGCTGCGGGAGGTGGAATGGGTAGAAGGATTCAGCCTGCGCGTGGAACATGCAGAAAGTCTGCATGCCCACGATGCAGTGGCAATCAGTCGCTATCGGTTATGACACCTCAACTGCGAGGCTTTACCGAACCGCAGTCATTGCCCAACCAGACCGCCTTGGTGTTCATGCTGCCCTGTTGCTGAACCCCTGAGGCGTTGAACGTGCCGCTGACCTGGGTATGAAACTCACGGTCACTGAGGAAGGTCGCCTGGCCAGTGCCCTGGGCACGAGGGCAGCTGAACTGGAACTTCCACACATTGCCGGTGCGGTCGGTGATTTTCTGCGTACAGCCGGACTGAGGGTCCTGCAGCGGAATATCATTGGTCCGGACCTGCTCCGGAGTCAGGCAGGAGCGCACACCCTTGCCTCCCACGGTGATGCCCTGCTTGGCCAGCATGCCTTCCATCATGGCGCGTTGCTCAGGCGGCAGGTTCTTCAATTGCCCGAGCATGAACTCCATGTCCGGTAATGGCTTGCCATCGACCTGCATGTTGCTGGTGGTCAGCTCCCACAAGCCCGGTTGCAGCATCTGCGCATGTACCAATGGTGCGCTCAGGCCCAATGCCAGCGCCAGCAGTGGCAGACGAATCTTCATGGATAAATGCTCCTCGATATACCGGCTACCGGCCGGTTGAGCCTTAGACGCTATTTCCGCTTCCGGGTTGCAAGGCGGGTCATGAACATGCTCTGTTATCGCCAGGCTCTCAGCAAGCAGGATGCATATGGATTACCACAGCCCCTACTTCTTCGGCTATGTGCTCGGTCTGATTCATCTATTGGGCATCATTGCCGCATTGCATGCGGTGTTCACCGTACGTACTGCCCAAGGGGCCATCGCCTGGGCGATGTCCTTGATCTTCATCCCCTACTTCACACTCATCCCCTACCTGATCTTCGGCGCTCGCTCCTTCTATGCCTATATCCAGGCCAGGCGCCAGGCCAACCAGGAAATGCACGTGGCCATGGCCAACCTCAACTGGCGCCCCTGGGTCGAAGAGGCACTGACAGCGAGGGAATCAGAGAGCTATGCCGCCCTGCGAGCCATGCCGAAACTGGGGCGCATGCCCTGCTTGGCCAACAACGAAGTGAAGTTGCTGATCAATGGCCAGGCCACCTTCGACGCCATCTTCGCGGCGATCGCCGATGCCCGTCAGGCCGTGCTGGTGCAGTTCTTCATCATCCATGACGACGACATCGGCAAGAAACTGCAGCAACTGCTGCTGCGCAAGGCAGCGGAGGGGGTGCAGGTCTTCGTGCTGTATGACCGGGTGGGTAGCCATGCGCTGCCCGCCAGTTACAGCCAGACCCTGCGCGAAGGTGGTGTGCAGATCCATGCCTTTGCCACACGCCGTGGATGGTTCAACCGCTTCCAGGTGAACTTCCGCAACCACCGCAAGATCGTCGTGGTCGATGGACTGCTGGGTTTTCTAGGCGGGCACAACGTGGGGGACGAGTACCTCGGTGGCCACCCTCGCCTGTCGCCTTGGCGCGACACCCATGTCCAGGTCAGCGGCCCGGTGCTTGCCTGCTTGCAGGAATCGTTCGCCGAAGACTGGTACTGGGCCACCCGCCAACTGCCGCCGTTGATCCTGCCCGACACCTATCCGGACAACGGCGTGCTTTGCCAGGCATTGGCCAGCGGCCCGGCAGATCCTCAGGAAACCTGCGCGCTGTTCTTCCTGGAAGCCATCCATTCCGCCACGCAGCGCGTGTGGATCACCAGCCCGTATTTCATTCCCGATGAGGCGATCTTCGCCGCCCTGCGCCTGGCGGTGTTGCGCGGCGTCGATGTGCGAATTCTCATTCCTTCGCGGCCGGACCACCGCATCGTCTATGCCGCGTCCAGTCTGTTCGCCTTCGAAGCGGTACGGGCCGGGGTGAGGATGTTCCGCTATCAGCCAGGGTTCCTGCACCAGAAGGTGGTGCTGGTGGATGACGAGGTGAGTGCGATCGGCAGTGCCAACTTGGACAACCGTTCGTTCCGCCTGAACTTCGAGATCACCTTGCTGACTGTCGACCGGACCTTCGCCGACCACGTCGAGTCGATGCTGCTCGACGACTTTGCCCAAGCCCGGGAGATCACTGCCGAGGACAGCCGCGACACGCATCGCCTGCAACAACTCGGGATGCGTATCGCCCGGCTGATATCCCCGATCCTTTGAGTCAGCGGTAGAGGTCCTCGCGGGTCCAGGGCAGGTCATGGTGCCCATCGGCGTAGGGCTTCACCGCCAGGATCTGGTGCAAGTTGATCCACCCCTTGGAGAAGGCATAGGCGCACCCGGCCAGGTACAGGCGCCAGATGCGCAGGGTTTTCTCCGGCACCAGCGTGGCGGCCTTGTGCAGCTGGTTCTCGAGATTTTCGCTCCAGTGATTGAGCGTCTTGGCGTAGTGCAGGCGTAGGCTTTCGACGTCCACCACCTCCAACCCTGCTTCACAGATGCTCGCCGTGATCATCGACAGGTGGGGCAGTTCGCCATGGGGGAAAACATAGCGGTCGATGAAGTCGCCCGCACCTCGCCCGACCGGACGGCCATCGACATGCCTGGCCGTGATGCCGTGGTTCATCACCAAGCCGCCTTCACGCACTGCACCGAACAGCTTCTGGCAATACAGCGCCAGATTGGCATGGCCAACGTGCTCGAACATACCGACACTCACGACCTTGTCGAAGCGGCCATCCTGAGGCAGGTCGCGGTAATCCAGAATCCGCAGTTCGACCTGATCGGTCAGCCCCTCGTCCTTGACCCGCTCGCGGCCCAACTTGAGCTGCTCCTTGCTCAGGGTGATGCCGAACACCTTGGCGCCATACTCACGCGCGGCGAAACGCGCCAAACCACCCCAGCCGCAGCCCACATCCAGCAAGTAATCCCCGGCCTGCAGGCGCAGCTTGCGGCACAGGTGATCGAACTTGTTCTGCTGGGCTTCGTCGAGGGTGTTGTCCGGTTCGCGGAAGTAGCCGCAGGAATAGGCCATGTCCTGGTCAAGCCACAGCTGGTAGAACTCGTTGGACAGGTCGTAGTGGTAGGAAATGGCTTCGGCGTCCGTGGCTTTGTCATGCGAAATTCGCTCTGGCGATACTTCATCGTCGTCCTCGACCAAGGCTTCGCTGAGCTCGTCGCAGACGCGGATGACTTCCCCGATATCGCCTTCCAGGTCCAGCTTGCCTTCGACAAAAGCGACACCCAGTTCATCCAGGCTCGGATGGGTCAGCTGGCTGATCAGCTGCGGCTCCTTGACCAGGATGGTGACCTGCGGGCTCGGCCCCAGATCGAACTGGTTGCCATCCCACAGCTTCAGACGCAAAGGCAAGTGCAGGCTCTGCAACGCAGGTGGAAGTTGCGCAAGCATGAATGTCCCTCCCTTCAGGTGTTCCGGACGCCTCATCTCATATTTGGGACGTCACCGGGGCAAGGGTAGTTCATTCACCAGAAGTTTCCGTTTATCAAGACCATGGTCTAGAGCTATTCAGTACGAATTGCACTCAAGATTGTATACAACCTTGATTTCGCAGACTAATCTTGTGCCCCTCTTGCGCTTCTTCACTCCTGGAGTAAAACCCATGAAATCCTATGATGTGGTGATCATCGGCGGTGGCCCCGGCGGCTACAACGCAGCGATCCGCGCCGGCCAGCTGGGCATGAGCGTCGCCTGCGTCGAAGGCCGCTCGACCCTCGGCGGTACCTGCCTGAACGTTGGGTGCATGCCATCCAAAGCCTTGCTGCACGCCTCGGAGCTCTACGAGGCTGCCAGCGGCGAGGAATTCGCCCATCTGGGTATCGAGGTCAAGCCAACGCTGAATCTGGCCCAGATGATGAAGCAGAAGGACGAAAGCGTGACCGGCCTGACCAAGGGCATCGAGTACCTGTTCCGCAAGAACAAGGTCGACTGGGTCAAGGGTTGGGGCCGTCTCGACGGCGTGGGCAAGGTGATCGTCAAGGCCGAGGACGGCAGCGAGACCACCCTGCAAGCCAAGGACATCGTCATCGCCACCGGTTCCGAGCCGACGCCGCTGCCCGGCGTGACCATCGACAACAAGCGCATCATCGACTCCACTGGCGCCCTGTCCCTGCCCCAGGTGCCCAAGCATCTGGTGGTGATCGGCGCTGGCGTGATCGGCCTGGAACTGGGCTCGGTCTGGCGTCGTCTGGGCGCCGAGGTCACTGTGATCGAGTACCTCGACCGCATCTGCCCTGGCACCGACGAAGAAACTGCCAAGACCCTGCAGAAGGCCCTGGCCAAGCAAGGCATGACCTTCAAGCTCGGCAGCAAGGTGACCCAAGCCACGCCGTCCGCCGACAGCGTCAGCCTGACCCTCGAGCCTGCCGCCGGTGGTGCTGCCGAGACCCTGCAAGCCGACTACGTGCTGGTAGCGATCGGCCGTCGCCCCTATACCCAAGGCCTGAACCTGGAAAGCGCAGGCCTTGCCACCGACAAGCGCGGCATGTTGGCCAACGACCACCATCGCTCCTCGGTGCCCGGCATCTGGGTGATCGGCGACGTCACCTCCGGTCCGATGCTGGCGCACAAGGCCGAAGACGAAGCGGTATCGTGCATCGAGCGCATCGCTGGCAAGGCCCACGAGGTCAACTACAACCTGATCCCGGGCGTCATCTATACCCGTCCGGAGCTGGCCAGCGTCGGCAAGACCGAGGAGCAGCTCAAGGCCGAGGGCCGCGCCTACAAGGTCGGCAAGTTCCCCTTCACCGCCAACAGCCGCGCCAAGATCAACCACGAGACCGAAGGCTTCGCCAAGGTCATCGCCGATGCCAATACCGATGAAGTGCTCGGCGTGCACCTGGTCGGGCCAAGCGTGAGCGAGATGATCGGCGAGTTCTGCGTGGCCATGGAGTTCTCGGCCTCGGCCGAAGACATCGCCCTCACCTGCCACCCGCACCCGACCCGCTCCGAGGCCTTGCGCCAGGCGGCAATGAACGTCGACGGGATGGCGATGCAGATCTGACGACAAACAGATCGCGTCAACCGGTAGACGAGAAAAGGGCGAACATCACTGTTCGCCCTTTTCCTTTTTTAGCTGCGCTTTGCCTACGAACGGATCAGAACGGCTTGGTCGGCAGGTACTTGCCGTCCAGGGTGATCACCGCGCGGGAGCCACCTTCTGGATCTTCGACCTTCTTCACGTCCAGCTTGAAGTTGATGGCGCTGATGATGCCATCGCCGAACTTCTCATGGACCAGTGCTTTCAGGGTGGTGCCGTAGACCTGCAGCATCTCGTAGAAGCGGTAGATGGTCGGGTCGGTGGGTACGCGATTTTCGATGCTGCCGCGCAGCGGAATGGTCTGCAGCAGCGCCACGGCGTCGGCGTCGAGGCCCAACTTGTCACCCACAACCTGGGCAGCGTCCGCAGGCAGCGGGTGCTGGCCGAGCAGCGCGGCGGTGACGAACGCTTCGGACAGGCCGGTGCCTTCGGAGATCTGGGCGAAGGACAGATCCTTGCGAGCCTTGGACAGAAGGATGACTTCGGTCAGGACAACGCGGGCATTCTGGCTGACTTGAGACTGGATCATGGTGATATCTCCGTGGTGGATGTAAGGAATTCACACAGCGCGCTGCAGCTGAGGAGCGACGGCGCGAACATTGGGGTTGCTGGCGAGGGAAACGAACCGGCCGGTATGGCCATCGAAGGCGTCGATGCAGCCGCTCTCGATGTCGTAGATCCAGCCATGCAGCGCCACACGCCCCTCTTCCAGGGCCAGGCGCACGGATGGGTGGGTCTGGATGTTGGCCAATTGGGCAATCACGTTCTCGCGCACCATGGCCTCGACCTTCGTCTGGGGATCCTTGTGGCTGCGCGCCTCGTTCACCACTCGGGCGGAGTCGGCGTAGCGCAGCCAGCCGGCCACGGCTGGCATGTGGTCCAGGCATTTGCAGGTGGCGATGGCCGTCATGGCGCCGCAATCGGAGTGGCCACAAATCACGATGTCCGAGACCTGCAAGGCGGCGACGGCATATTCCACCGAAGCCGACACACCACCAGGCTCAGGGCCATAAGAAGGCACGATGTTACCGGCGTTGCGGATGACGAACAGATCACCCGGCTCGCGCTGAGTGACCAGCTCCGGTACCAGCCGGCTGTCCGAGCAAGAGATGAACAGCGCCCGCGGGTTCTGCTGGGTGGCCAAGTTCTTGAACAGGCTTACACGCTCGGGAAAGGCGTCTCGCTGGAATTTCAGAAAACCGTCGATGATGTCTTTCATGGCTGACTCCTCAGGTCGCGATGCGATGAGGCAGAGGTTACGCAGCCCATTTGATAAGGTAAAAGTCTCATTTATGATGCACAGCATCAGAAAATCTTATGAGATCGACACATGCTGGCTCGGCACATTCAGTACTTTCTAGCCGTGGCACAACACCGGAGCTTCACCCGCGCTGCCGCAGCCCTGCATGTTTCACAGCCGGCCCTGTCGCAGCAGGTCAGGCAGTTGGAAGAAAGCCTCGGTGCGCTGTTGTTCGACCGCTCTGGCCGCACGACCCGGCTGACCGACGCCGGAGAGGTCTATCTGCGTTATGCACAAAAGGCATCTGAGCAATTGCAGGAAGGTAAGCGCGCCATTCATGACGTGGCTGATCTGAGCCGAGGTTCGCTGCGGGTGGCCGTCACGCCGACCTTCACCACCTACTTGGTGGGCCCATTGGTCGAAGCCTTCCACAGCCGCTATCCGAACATCACCTTGAACGTGCGCGAAATCGCCCAGGAGCACATGGAAGAACGCCTGCTGGCCGACGAGCTTGATGTGGGAATCGCCTTCGAAGAAGTGCATGCCCAGGACATCGAAGCCTACCCGCTGCTGGTCGAAACCCTCGCCCTGGTGGTGGGTGAAAAGCATCCCCTGGCCGGGCAACGCGCCATCGGGCCTGAGGCCTTGAATGCTGAATCGCTGATCTTGCTCAGCAGCGAGTTCGCCACCCGCGAACAGATCGACCGCTACTGCCGCCAGCACGGCATTCACCCTCGCGTGTTGATGGAGGCCAACGCCATCAGCGCGGTCATCGAAGTGGTCCGTCGGACAACGCTATCCACCCTGCTGCCCGCCACCATCGCCCTCGCCCACGGCGATTTGATCGCCCTCGAGCTGGACCCGCTGCGACTCCAGCGCACCGCCGTGCTCATGCAGCGCAAGGGCGCCTACCAGAGCGCGGCAGCACGGGCGTTCATCGAACTGGCCAAGGCGGTGGCCGGAGGCTTGGAAAAGCACGCGAGTTAGGGCCAGCTCGATCAAGGACGTGAAGGTGGCTGATTGCTTCATGAAGCCCTCTGCTGGTTTTCTGCTGACACTGGTTCCTTTCCATATGTCTTCGACGTAGCCTCTGAAACTGTAGGACTGCGTTCAATCGTTCCCAGCGAGCCGGGAGATCATTCGAGTGTCAGTAGAAAAATCATCATGAACAGCCATTCGTCCTTACCGCCCCTTAACGCGCTAAGGGTCTTTGAAGTGGTGACCCGCCATTTGAATTTCCGGCTGGCCGCCGAGGAACTGGGAGTGACGCAGGCTGCTGTGGCGCAGCAAATTCGAGGGCTTGAGGCGATGCTCGAGCTGAAGCTGTTCGAGCGACTGCCCCGGGGGTTGCGTATGACGAATCCGGGCAGGACCTACAGCATTGCCATTCGTGAGGCCTTCGCCTTGATCAGCACAGCTACTGAGGCGCTCAAACCAGATGATCAGGATCTGACGGTGAGTGTCACGCCTACGTTTGCGGCGAAGTGGCTGATACCTAGACTGTCTTCGTTCTCAGCTGTGTACCCTCAGATCAATTTGCAGGTATTAGCCACTGACCGAATTTCGCACTTCCGACCTGATGGAGCGGACCTCGCTGTCCGTTACGGGCGAGCGCCTTTCGAGAACATGCTCAATGCCGAACTTCTCTTGCCTGAGCGTATCGTTGCGGTAGGTAGTCCGGCATTAATTGAAAAACTCGGTAGTCCGGAGAGCGTAGAGAAGCTCCAGGAATACACCCTGCTGCATGACGCACACAATTTTTGGCCAGCGTTCATTGAACAGGCCTTCGAAAGTGCCTTGCCCCTGCCCTTCAGAAATATGCGGTTCAATCAGACGGTATTAGCTATCGAGGCAGCAGCAGCAGGACAAGGGTTGGCCTTGGCTAGCTACTACTTTGTCAAAGACGATATAGAAGCAGGCAGATTAGCGCTGGCGACGACTCATCAGATGAGTTTGGAGAAAGCCTACTACTTGATCTGGCCACGAAACGCCCATCAGCCGGCGGCCCTTGAAACGGTGCGGGAATGGCTCATGGAGCAAGCCAGCCTATAAAAAATCTACTGAATCGAAGAAGCGTTGATGTCTCTCTGCTGAGTGCTGGGCGGTGCTAGTCTCCATTCACCAACCACCCATCCACGCCTCACTCAGGAGGATGTATGTCAGTAGAAAAAGTAGCAATCGTCACGGCCGGTGGCAGCGGCATGGGAGCAGCAGCAGCCCGTCGACTGGCTGCTGACGGCTTCAAGGTCGGTATCCTTTCATCCTCAGGCAAAGGGGAAGCATTGGCGCAAGAACTGGGAGGTATTGGGATAACCGGTAGTAACCAGTCGAATGAAGACCTGCAACGCCTGGTCGACGCAGTCATTCATAAATGGGGTCGTATTGACGTACTGGTAAACAGCGCCGGTCACGGCCCTCGTGCGCCGATTCTCGAGATCAGCGATGAGGATTGGCATAAGGGTATGGAAACATACCTGCTCAATGTGATCCGCCCTACGCGACTGGTGACGCCATACATGCAGCGTCAAAACGGCGGTGCGATCATCAATATTTCTACTGCCTGGGTGTTCGAGCCAAGCGAACTCTTCCCCACTTCGGCGGTATTCCGTGCCGGCCTGGCATCGTTTAGCAAAATCTTTGCTGACAAGTATGCGGCCGACAACATTCGCATCAACAACGTGCTGCCTGGTTGGATCGACAGCCTCCCAGCGACAGAGGAACGCCGTGACGGTGTGCCGCTCAAGCGCTATGGCACCAGCGAGGAAATCGCCGCCACTATCGCCTTCCTTGCGAGCGAAGGGGCCGCCTACATTACCGGCCAGAACATCAAGGTCGACGGCGGGGTTACCCGCAGCGTCTGATGGCCTCAGGGTCGTGTGCATTACGCGACCCTTCTTAATTCATCGGGATCGTCATGTTAGATCTGATTCTGGCCAAGGTATGGTCGGATTTATCTATCCCTGTGGGTAATAGTCCGAATCCGTTTCGCTTGATACAACTGGCCACGGTTGATGCCGACGGGCAACCCAAGGTAAGCACTGTTGTTTTGCGTGATGCGGATACGTTAACCAGGTCGATCTTTTTTTATGTGGACAAACGGTCGGCGAAGTACACAGAGATGCTTGCTGAACCTCGAGTCGGCATCGCTTCCATTGACCCCACAGGCAAGCTCCAGCTTCGGTGTGAGGGCCTAGCCGAACCTTTAAGGGATACCTCGTTGCTTGCCCAGCACTGGGTGCACGCGCGTGACAGGACTCAAGCGCTCTTTCGGCATGGGAACATACCAGGCGAGTCGATCCCTTTACCGTCAACTGCGTATGAAACTCACAGGGACGGTTTTGAAAACTTTGCTGTGGTGGCCGTCCACCTGAATAAAGTCGAGTGGCTCGACCTTACCCAGGATATCCACCAGCGGGCACGCTTCATTTGGCAAGGCGAGCATTGGCAGGCAGGTTGGATCGCCCCCTAAGACAGGATCAATTCTAATGAGCAGAATCGCTATCTACAGTGATCAGGCGCCGAAAGCTATCGGCCCGTATTCGCAAGCAGTCCACATGGGGGATTTGGTTTTCCTGACAGGGCAAATCGCGCTTCATCCTGAAAAGATGGAGTTGGCTCAGGGGATTGAAGCCCAAACCATTCAGGTGCTCGAGAACCTCCAGGCCGTAGCACAAGCCGCCGGCGGTAGTTTCTCGGACGTTGGAAAACTCACTATTTACCTCACGGACCTCTCGCACTTCGGGGTCGTGAACGAAATCATGAGCCGCTATTTCGAGGCACCTTTCCCCGCACGCGCTACCGTGGGGGTTTCCGCCCTCGCGTTGAATGCATTTGTTGCAATGGATGCAATTCTGGTACTTCCTCAAAAAACTGGATAGTCCTCCAGCGCTCCTCCGAACAACGACCGCATCTTGAGCGTGGATCTTCGCGAGCACAGCGCGGCTGTGTAACGGCTGCTCGTTTATCTTGAGATCCGAACCAACGGTTAGACCCAGAAACGGAAAGCCCCCGTAGATACGGGGGCTTACGCGTTGTGTAAAACATCCTTCCACACAGCCATGCGCCGCAAACGCGTGGAACGCCTTACTCCACCGTCACCGACTTGGCCAGGTTACGCGGCTGGTCGACGTCAGTGCCTTTGAGCACGGCCACGTAGTACGACAGCAACTGCAGCGGGATGGTATAGACGATCGGCGCCAGCGCATCGATGACGTGCGGCACTTTGATCACATGGGTGCCTTCGCCGTTGCTCATGCCGGCGTTCTCATCAGCGAACACGACCAGCTGGCCGCCGCGGGCGCGGACTTCCTGCAGGTTGGACTTGAGCTTTTCCAGCAGCTCGTTGTTCGGCGCCACGGTCACCACAGGCATGTCGTTGTCGACCAGGGCCAACGGACCGTGCTTGAGTTCACCGGCCGGGTAGGACTCGGCGTGGATGTAGGAGATTTCCTTGAGCTTGAGCGCCCCTTCCATGGCCACCGGATACTGGGCGCCACGGCCCAGGAATAGGGTGTGGTGCTTGTCGGCGAACAGCTCGGCGGTCTTTTCGACGATGCTGTCCATCGCCAAGGCTTCACCCAGGCGGGTCGGCAGGCGGCGCAGTTCTTCCACCAGCTCGGCCTCGACGCCCGTCGGCAAGGTGCCACGCACCTGGCCCAGGGCCAGGGTCAGCAGCATCAACGAAACCAGCTGGGTGGTGAAGGCCTTGGTCGAGGCCACGCCGATTTCCGGGCCAGCCAGGGTCAGCAGGGTCAGGTCCGACTCGCGCACCAGCGAGCTGATGCCCACGTTGCAAATCGCCAGGCTCCCCAGGAAGCCCAGTTCCTTGGCGTTGCGCAGGGCGGCCAGGGTATCGGCGGTTTCACCGGACTGGGAGATGGAGACGAACAAAGTGTCCGGCTGCACCACTACCTTGCGGTAGCGGAACTCGCTGGCGACTTCGACCTGGCACGGGATGCCGGCCAGCTCTTCGAGCCAGTAACGGGCGACCATGCCGGCGTGGTAGCTGGTACCGCAGGCGACGATCTGGACATTGCGAACCTTGGCGAACAGCTCGGCGGCTTGCGGACCGAAAGCCTGGACCATGACGTGGTCCTTGCCCAGGCGACCTTCCAGCGTGCGCTGGACGACGCTCGGCTGCTCGTGGATCTCCTTGAGCATGAAGTGGCGGTAAGCGCCTTTGTCCGCGGCCTCGGCCCCTTCGTGATACTGCACCGTCTCACGCTGAACCTTGTGGCCGGCCTGGTCCCAGATGCTCACCTGGTCACGGCGGATCTCGGCGATGTCGCCTTCTTCCAGGTACATGAAGCGGTCAGTGACCTGGCGCAGCGCCAGTTGGTCGGAGGCCAGGAAGTTTTCACCCAGGCCCAGGCCGATCACCAGCGGGCTGCCACTGCGGGCGGCGACCAGGCGATCCGGCTGGTGCTTGCTGATCAGCGCCAGGCCGTAGGCACCGTGCAGGCGCTGGACAGCGGCCTTGAGGGCGTCGGTAATGTCAGGGACGGATTTCAGGATGTGGTGAATCAGGTGCACGATGACTTCGGTATCGGTTTCCGATGCGAAGACATAGCCCAGGCCCTTGAGTTCTTCACGCAGGGCTTCATGGTTCTCGATGATGCCGTTGTGAACAACCGCCACATCGTCGCCGGAGAAGTGTGGGTGGGCGTTGTGTTCGGTCGGCGCACCGTGGGTAGCCCAGCGGGTGTGGGCAATCCCGAGTTGGCCTGCCAAAGGGTCGGCGGCAACAGCGGCTTCAAGCTCGCTGACCTTGCCGATACGCCGACGACGCTCGAGAACGCCTTGGGCAGTCAGAACCGCCAGGCCCGCGCTGTCGTACCCGCGGTACTCCAGGCGCTTGAGGCCCTCGATGAGGATGGCAGTGATATTACGCTCGGCTACGGCACCGACGATTCCACACATGATTATTGCTCCTGGCTGATCGCGGCGCAGATCAGGTTGATGCCGCGGGCTTGAATCTGTTCGCGTGCCTCCAGCGGCAGGCGATCATCTGTAATAAGGGTGTTGACGCTGCCCCAGGGCAGCTCGAGGTTGGGGATCTTGCGCCCGACTTTGTCCGACTCGACCATCACGATCACTTCCCGGGCGACTTCAGCCATGACCCGGCTCAGGCCCAGCAGTTCATTGAAGGTCGTGGTGCCACGGGTGAGGTCGATGCCATCGGCGCCGATGAACAACTGGTCGAAATCGTAGGAGCGCAGAACCTGCTCGGCAACCTGGCCCTGGAAGGATTCGGAATGAGGATCCCAAGTACCCCCAGTCATCAGCAGCACCGGCTCATGCTCCAGTTCGCTGATGGCACGAGCGACGTTCAGGGAGTTGGTCATCACCACCAGGCCGGGCTGACGCCCCAGCTGCGGGATCATGGCAGCGGTGGTGCTGCCGCTGTCGATGATGATGCGCGCGTGTTCACGGATCCGCCCTACCGCCGCCTTGGCAATCGCCTGCTTGTAGCTCGACACAGGCTGCACGGTCTCGACGAGCATTTCCTGTGGCACAGGGATGGCGCCGCCATAGCGACGCAGCAACAGCCCGTTGGATTCGAGCGCTGCCAAGTCCTTGCGAATGGTGACTTCCGAGGTTTCGAAACGCTTGGCCAGGGCGTCCACGCTCACCTCGCCTTGCTCGTTGAGCAAAGCCAGGATGTTGTGACGGCGCTGAGGAGTGTTTCGTTTCGACATTAGCGGTTTAAGTTTCGGTTCGAAAGATAATGGTTGCAATCAAAACCTAAGCCTAACGATTCGTCAAGCACTGCCCGCGGTATTCTGTCGGCCAGTTGAATGGCCCATCGTTTTCCACAGACAGAAAAAAAGCCGGCTTATTCACATAAGCCGGCTTGTGCATAACTGTTTGTGGATAAATCAGCTCTTCTTGATTTTCTCAGGGCGTTTCCAGCCATCGATATTGCGTTGGCGCGCGCGGGCCACCGCCAACTGCTTGGCTTCGACGGTTTGGGTGATGGTCGAACCCGCTGCGGTGGTGGCACCCGCCTGGATTTCCACAGGAGCGACCAAGGAGTTGTTGGACCCGATGAACACGTCTTCGCCCATCACGGTCTTGAACTTGTTGGCGCCATCATAGTTGCAGGTGATGGTGCCTGCGCCGATGTTGGTACGCGCACCGATCTCGGCGTCACCCAGATAGGTCAGGTGGCCGGCCTTGGCGCCTTCGCCCAGGCGGGCGTTCTTGAGTTCGACAAAGTTACCCACATGGGCCTTGGCGTCGAGCACACTGCCAGGGCGCAGGCGAGCGAACGGGCCGGCATCGCTGCCCTCCCCCATCACGGCCCCCTCGATATGGCTGTTGGCCTTGATGATCGCGCCCTTGCGCAGGGTGCTGTCCTTGATCACGCAGTTGGGGCCGATCTGCACATCATCCTCGATGACCACCTTGCCTTCGAGGATCACGTTGATGTCGATCAGCACATCGCGGCCAACCGTTACTTCACCACGGACATCGAAGCGCGACGGGTCACGCAGGGTCACGCCCTGGGCCATCAGGCGGCGCCCTTCGCGCAGTTGATAATGACGCTCGAGCTCCGACAGCTGGCGCCGGTCGTTGGCGCCCTGCACTTCCATCGGGTCGTGAGGCTGCTCGGTGGCCACCACCAGGCCATCGGCCACGGCCATGGCAATCACGTCGGTGAGGTAGTACTCGCCCTGGGCGTTGTTGTTGGACAAA
This sequence comes from Pseudomonas sp. NY15354, assembly GCF_048068075.1. Taxonomy (NCBI): domain Bacteria; kingdom Pseudomonadati; phylum Pseudomonadota; class Gammaproteobacteria; order Pseudomonadales; family Pseudomonadaceae; genus Pseudomonas; species Pseudomonas sp. NY15354. The sequence goes on along the minus strand of NZ_JBLUPV010000007.1, from coordinate 138,419 downwards.
CGGCCCATCCAGTCATTCAGGCGTGCCGCCGGCATGGCCAGGATGCCGGTGTTGCCTTCCTTAATTGCTTTCTGCGCATCGCTGGCGTCCTTGTGCTCCACGATGGCCGTCACCTGGCCCTGGGCATCGCGAACGATACGGCCATATCCGGTCGGGTCCTCGAGATCGACCGTCAGCAGGCCCAGCTGATTGGCGTTGACCTTGGCCAGCAGACGCTGGAGGGTCTCGACCTCGATCAACGGCACATCGCCATAGAGCACCAGTACGGTATCGGCGGTGATCGCTGGCAGCGCCTGGGCAACGGCATGGCCGGTGCCCAGCTGTTTGTCCTGCATCACGAAGTTCAGGTCACTGGCGGCCAGACGCTCACGCACCAACTCCGCACCATGGCCGATGACCACATGAATGCCCGTCGGCTTCAGCTGCCGGGCGCTGTGGATAACATGGCCCAGCATGGAATTGCCAGCAACCGGATGCAGCACCTTTGGCAGTGCCGAACGCATGCGGGTACCTTGGCCTGCGGCGAGAATAACGATATCGAGAGACATTGACTGGCTACCAATCCTGGGCGGTCAGTGACATGACCGGTATATGAGGGACAAAAAGAAAAAGGGTAGCCGATGGCTACCCTTTTTCTCAATCTGCATGAAGCCTGCGGTATCAGCCGCCGAACTTCTTGCGGATCTGCTGGACGGTACGCAGCTGGGCTGCGGCCTCGGCCAGACGTGCGGATGCGGCACTGTAGTCGAAATCCGCGCCTTTCTCATGCAGGGCCTTCTCAGCAGCCTTGACGGCATCCTGAGCGGAGGCTTCGTCCAGGTCGGCGGCACGTTGCACGGTATCGGCGAGTACCTTGACCATGTTCGGCTGCACTTCCAGGAAACCACCGGAGATGTAGAACACCTCGCGATCGCCACCCTGCTTGGTCAGCGTGATCGGACCTGGTTTCAGATTGGTGATCAGCGGCGCGTGGCCTGGAGCGATACCCAGATCGCCCAGGTTGCCGTGCGCAACCACCATCTCGACCAGACCGGAGAAGATTTCTCCTTCCGCGCTGACGATATCGCAATGGACTGTCATAGCCATCTGCTTGCCTCAACCTGATTAGCGCCCCTTTCGGGGCGCCGGGATTACAGTTTCTTGGCTTTCTCGATCGCTTCGTCGATGCTGCCGACCATGTAGAACGCTTGTTCTGGCAGGTGGTCGTAGTCACCTTTGAGGATGCCGCTGAAGCCAGCGATGGTGTCTTTCAGGGAAACGTACTTGCCTGGCGAACCGGTGAAGACTTCGGCCACGAAGAACGGCTGCGACAGGAAGCGCTGGATCTTACGAGCGCGGGCAACCAGTTGCTTGTCGGCTTCGGACAGTTCGTCCATACCCAGGATCGCGATGATGTCCTTCAGCTCTTTGTAGCGCTGCAGAACATACTGAACCTGGCGGGCAGTTTCGTAGTGCTCGTTGCCGATCACGTTCGGGTCCAGCTGGCGCGAAGTCGAGTCCAGTGGGTCGACCGCTGGGTAGATACCCAGGGAGGCGATGTCACGGGACAGAACGACGGTGGCGTCCAAGTGGGCGAAGGTAGTGGCTGGAGACGGGTCGGTCAGGTCGTCCGCAGGTACGTATACGGCCTGGATCGAGGTGATCGAACCTTCTTTGGTCGAAGTAATACGCTCTTGCAGAACGCCCATCTCTTCGGCCAGGGTCGGCTGGTAACCTACTGCCGAAGGCATACGGCCCAGCAGTGCGGATACTTCGGTACCGGCCAGGGTGTAACGATAGATGTTGTCGACGAACAGCAGAACGTCGTTACCTTCGTCACGGAACTTCTCAGCCATGGTCAGGCCGGTCAGCGCTACGCGCAGACGGTTTCCTGGTGGCTCGTTCATCTGACCGTAGACCAGCGCTACTTTGTCGAGAACGTTGGAGTCCTTCATCTCGTGGTAGAAGTCGTTACCCTCACGAGTACGCTCACCCACACCGGCGAACACGGAATAACCGCTGTGCTCGATGGCGATGTTACGGATCAGTTCCATCATGTTAACGGTCTTGCCGACGCCGGCACCACCGAACAGACCAACCTTACCACCCTTGGCGAACGGGCAGACCAGGTCGATTACCTTGATGCCGGTTTCCAGCAGGTCGTTGCCGCCTGCCTGGTCAGCGAACGAAGGCGCCTTCTGGTGGATACCACGACGCTCTTCCTCGCCGATCGGACCCGCTTCGTCGATCGGGTTGCCCAGAACGTCCATGATACGGCCCAGGGTGGCCTTACCAACTGGAACGGAAATGGCAGCGCCGGTGTCGACGACATCCAGACCGCGCTTCAGGCCTTCGGTGGAGCCCATCGCAATGGTACGAACCACGCCGTCGCCCAGCTGCTGCTGAACTTCCAGGGTGGTTTCCGCGCCTTGTACTTTCAGCGCGTTGTAAACACTCGGCACGACGTCACGTGGGAATTCCACGTCGATGACGGCGCCGATGATTTGAACGATACGTCCGCTACTCATAGCTGGATCCTCTGAATATTTGAACCGTTAAACCGCGGCAGCGCCGCCGACGATTTCCGAGATCTCCTGGGTGATCGCAGCCTGACGCGCCTTGTTGTAGATCAGCTGGAGTTCGCTGATCAAATCACCGGCGTTGTCTGTGGCGTTCTTCATGGCGATCATCCGGGCCGCTTGTTCAGCAGCGTTGTTCTCGACCACCGCCTGGTACACCTGCGACTCCACGTAACGCACCATCAAGCCGTCCAGCAGCTCTTTTGCGTCGGGTTCGTACAGGTAATCCCAGTGATGCTTGAGATCTTGATCCGGGGTTGCCACCAACGGTACCAATTGCTCGACCGTCGGTTTTTGGGTCATGGTGTTGATGAACTTGTTCGAAACCACGGAGAGGCGATCGATACGGCCGTCCAGGTAGGCGTCCAGCATCACTTTGACGGAGCCGATCAGATCGTTGATCGATGGCTCTTCGCCCAGGTGGCTGATCGCGGCTACGACGTTGCCGCCAAAGATGCGGAAGAAAGTCGCACCCTTGCTGCCGATCACGCACAGGTCGATTTCAACGCCCTGTTCGCGGTTTTCGTTCATGTCCTTGACCAGGGCCTTGAACAGGTTGGTGTTCAAGCCACCGCACAGACCACGGTCACTGCTCACCACGATATAACCGGCGCGCTTTACAGGGCGCTCGATCATGAACGGGTGGCGGTATTCCGGGTTGGCGTTGGCCAGATGACCGATCACCTGGCGGATACGCTCCGCGTAAGGACGGCTAGCAGCCATGCGCAGTTGTGCCTTGCGCATCTTGCTGACCGCCACTTTCTCCATGGCGCTGGTAATTTTTTGCGTGCTTTTGATGCTCGCAATCTTACTGCGAATCTCTTTTGCGCCTGCCATGTATCACCTATCAGGTTAGCAAGCGGGGGCCGGAGCCCCCGCTGCGGCTTACCAGGTCTGGGTGGCCTTGAACTTCTCGATACCGGCTTTCATGCCAGCGTCGATTTCGTCGTTGAAGTCACCCTTCACGTTGATCTTGGCCATCAGTTCGGCGTGATCACGGTTGAAGTAGGCGATCAGTGCTTGCTCGAAGCTACCGACCTTGGAGACTTCTACGTCGGTCAGGAAGCCACGCTCAGCGGCGTACAGCGACAGCGCCATGTCCGCGATGGACATCGGAGCGTACTGCTTCTGCTTCATCAGCTCGGTAACGCGCTGACCATGCTCCAGCTGCTTGCGGGTCGCTTCGTCCAGGTCAGAAGCGAACTGGGCGAATGCAGCCAGTTCACGGTACTGAGCCAGAGCGGTACGGATACCACCGGACAGCTTCTTGATGATCTTGGTCTGAGCGGCACCACCAACACGGGATACCGAAACACCGGCGTTAACTGCAGGGCGGATGCCCGAGTTGAACATGGCCGATTCCAGGAAGATCTGACCGTCGGTGATCGAGATCACGTTGGTCGGAACGAACGCGGAAACGTCGCCAGCCTGGGTTTCGATGATCGGCAGAGCGGTCAGGGAACCGGTCTTGCCAGTCACGGCACCGTTGGTGAACTTCTCGACGTACTCTTCGGAAACGCGCGAAGCACGCTCCAGCAGACGGGAGTGGAGATAGAACACGTCGCCTGGGTACGCTTCACGTCCTGGTGGACGGCGCAGCAGCAGGGAGATCTGACGGTAAGCAACGGCCTGCTTGGACAGGTCATCGTAAACGATCAGCGCGTCTTCACCGCGGTCACGGAAGTATTCGCCCATGGTGCAACCGGCGTACGGAGCCAGGAACTGCAGTGCGGCGGATTCCGAGGCGCTGGCGGCAACAACGATGGTGTTGGCCAGGGCGCCGGCTTCTTCCAGCTTGCGAACGACGTTGGCGATGGTCGACTGCTTCTGGCCAACGGCCACGTAGACGCAGAAGATGCCGCTGTCTTTCTGGTTGATGATCGCGTCGACCGCCATGGCGGTCTTACCGATCTGACGGTCACCGATGATCAGCTCGCGCTGGCCACGGCCAACCGGGATCATGGCGTCGACCGACTTGTAACCAGTCTGTACAGGCTGGTCTACCGACTTACGCCAGATAACGCCCGGAGCGACCTTTTCAACCGCGTCGGTTTCGGTGGTGGTCAGAGGACCTTTACCATCGATCGGGTTGCCCAGCGCGTCAACGACGCGGCCCAGCAGGCCCTTGCCGACCGGCACTTCGAGGATGCGACCGGTGCACTTGGCGCTCATGCCCTCAGCGAGGGAGGTGTACGCACCCAGTACCACTGCACCGACGGAGTCTTGCTCCAGGTTCAGTGCCATACCGTATACGCCGCCCGGGAACTCGATCATTTCGCCGTACATAGCGTCGGCCAGACCGTGGATCCGCACGATACCGTCGGAAACACTTACGACGGTACCTTCGTTACGGGCTTGGGAGCCGACATCGAGCTTCTCGATGCGACCCTTGATGATTTCACTAATTTCGGAAGGATTGAGTTGCTGCATTGCTCTGCTGCCCCTTCAAACTCAAGATTTCAATGCTTCGGCCAGTTTCGCGATCTTGCCGCGAACCGAGCCATCGATTACCAGGTCGCCGGCGCGGATGACGACGCCGCCGATCAGGCTGGCATCCTCCGACGCGTGCAGGCGCACTTCCCGGCTGAGCCGTGCACTGAGAACCTTGGCGAGTTTGTCTTGCTGTTCTTGGTTCAACGCAAAAGCACTGGTGACTTCCACGTCCACGGATTTCTCTTGCTCGGCCTTGTACAGGTCGAACAGAGCGGCAATCTCCGGCAGGAGCAGGAGACGGTCGTTTTCCGCGGCAACATGAATGAAATTCTGTGCCTGTGCATCGAACTTGTCACCGCACACTTCAATGAATGCGGCGGCCTTTTCTGCGCTTGTCAGTCGCGGGGCCTTGAGCAGGCGCTGCATGGTGTCGTCTTCCGACACCGCAGCAGCCAGGCCGAGCATGGCTGACCAATTGGCCAGTTGCTGATGGGCCTGGGCGTGCTCAAAGGCAGCCTTAGCGTAAGGTCGGGCCAACGTGGTCAGTTCTGCCATGATCGCCCTCGCTTAAATTTCAGCGGCCAGTTTGTTAACCAGCTCCGCATGCGCGTTTTGATCGATTGTGGCGCCAAGGATCTTTTCAGCACCGCCAACGGCCAGGGCACCCACTTGGGCACGCAGGGCGTCTTTGACGCTGTTGAGTTCCTGTTCGATCTCGGCTTGAGCCTGAGCCTTCACACGGTCAGCTTCGACGCGAGCCTGTTCACGGGCTTCCTCGACAAGCTGAGCAGCGCGTTTCTTGCTTTGCTCAATGATTTCGGCTGCCTGTGCCTTTGCTTCACGCAGTTGCTGACCCACTTTCTCTTGGGCCAGCTCCAGGTCGCGAGCTGCGCGGTTGGCAGCGTCCAAGCCGTCGGCAATCTTCTTTTGGCGCTCTTGCAGAGCAGTGATGACCGGAGGCCATACGTACTTCATGCAGAAGAGCACAAAAATCAGGAAAGCAACGGATTGGCCAATCAGGGTTGCATTAATGTTCACGCCAACACCTCGCTCGGTCTTTGTCCATCACACCAATCAACTCGTAGAAACGAGTGATTAGCCGGCGATCTGACCAACGAAGGGGTTCGCGAAGGTGAAGAACAGAGCGATACCAACACCGATCATGGTTACGGCGTCGAGCAGACCGGCAACGATGAACATTTTGACCTGCAGCATCGGAACCATCTCAGGCTGACGAGCAGCGCCTTCCAGGAACTTGCCGCCCAGCAGGCCGAAACCAATGGCGGTACCCAGAGCACCCAGGCCGATCAGCAGAGCAACAGCGATAGCGGTCAGACCAACTACAGTTTCCATCTTTCCTCCCGACTTTTACGTCGTATTGGTTAGGTTTTTAGTTTGAAGCGGTAAAACAAATCGTTTGGTACAGCGGTGCCCTTGCGGACGTTTTCAGCCTTCCCCCCAAACAGGCAGGGAAGGCTATCAGACACGCCAGGCGGTCTTAATGGTTATCTTCGTGAGCCATCGACAGGTAGACGATGGTGAGCATCATGAAGATGAAGGCTTGCAGGGTGATGATCAGGATGTGGAACACAGCCCACGCCCACTGCAGCACCACACCCAGGCCGCTGAGCCACAGGATGCCGGCGCCGAACATCACGGCGATCAGGATGAACACCAGTTCGCCGGCATACATGTTGCCGAACAGACGCAGTGCCAGCGAGATCGGCTTGGCGATCAGGGTGACGAATTCCAGCAGGAAGTTCACAGGGATCAGCAGAATCTGAACGAAGATGTTCTTGCTGCCGAACGGGTGCAGGGTCAGCTCACCGATGAAGCCGCCCAGGCCCTTGACCTTGATGCTGTAGAAGATGATGAGCGCGAACACGCAGAAGGCCATGGCCAGGGTGGCGTTCGGGTCGGTGGTCGACACGGCACGGAACGGAATGTGCGGGTCGCCGGAGATCAGGATCGCCAGTTGTGGGATCCAGTCGACCGGAACCAGGTCGATGGCGTTCATCAGGAACACCCAGACGAAAATGGTCAGCGCCAGTGGGGCGATCACCGGGCTACGGCCGTGGAAGGAATCCTTCACGCTGCCGTTGACGAAGTCCACCAGCACTTCAACGAAGTTCTGCAGACCGCCAGGCTGGCCGGAAGTCGCCTTCTTGGCTGCCATGCGGAAGATGAACAGGAAGATCAGACCCAGCGCGACGGACCAACCCAGGGTGTCCAGGTGGAACGCCCAGAAGCCCATTGCCTTGGCTTCTGCAGCCGAATGGGCGAAGCCCCAGCTGCCGTCTGGTAGTTGACCGTAGGTCAGGTTCTGCAAGTGGTGCTGGATATAGCCCGAAGCGGTTTCTGCTGCCATGGTTGCCTCAAACGCCCTAAGGTCTCGAAAGTCTTTTATTCATCAGCAGGGGCGCGAACCAGCTGACCAGTAGGGTCAGCAGGAAGACGCCGAATACTGCTAACGGCGCCAATGGCTTCACTCCTGCGAAGGTCAGTGCAAAAAGCACTGCCGTCAAAATCAATTTGCCTGCCTCGCCTGCGTAGAACGACTTGACGATGGCCTGCGCTGCCCTGGCCCCGCTATAGCGAAAAGCCTTCCAGGCGAAATACACATTGGGCAACCAGCCAATCAGCCCTCCGCAGAGACCTGAATAACCGCTGACCGCCCCTTGCCACTGCCACAACACCAGAGTTGCCAGCAGAAACACGATACATTGAGCCAGCAGTACCGGAAAAACCGCCCAGCGATGGAAAGGCAAGCGGTTTGGCGTGCGGATTTCCATCACAACTGCTCCTCGAAAGTCGACCGTCAAGTCAGCAATGACTTGGCATAATTTGTGCCGACAAAATGCGCGCAGAGTATAGGGGTGGTTTAACCCCTATTCAACTCTTCGGTAGTGATTTCCGACTGCGCGCTACAACAGGAAGTGTTTCAGCGAATGTGAGCGAGTACGCCTTGTAACTCATCAAGAGAGTTGTAACGAATTACAAGTTGGCCTTTGCCCTTGTTGCCATGGCGTATCTGAACCGCCGAGCCCAGGCGCTCTGCCAGACGCTGTTCAAGGCGTGCGATATCCGGATCAGGTTTGCTCGGCTCGACCGGATCAGATTTGCCATTGAGCCATTGACGCACCAATGCCTCGGTCTGGCGCACGGTGAGGCCACGTGCGACAACATGCCGCGCCCCCTCTTCCTGGCGATCTTCTTCCAGGCCAAGCAACGCACGGGCATGGCCCATCTCCAAATCGCCATGGGCAAGCATGGTCTTGATCGCTTCAGGCAGCGAGATCAGACGCAACAGGTTGGCCACGGTGACGCGCGACTTGCCGACGGCATCGGCGACCTGTTGCTGGGTCAGCTCGAACTCCTGCTGCAGACGCTGCAGCGCCAGGGCCTCTTCCAGCGGGTTAAGGTCCTCGCGCTGGATGTTCTCGATCAACGCCATGGCAATGGCGGCTTCGTCCGGCACTTCGCGGACCATGGCCGGAATGGTGTCCAGGCCAGCCTGCTGGGTGGCGCGCCAGCGGCGCTCACCGGCGATGATTTCGTAGCGGTTTTCGCCGATCGGGCGGACCACGATCGGTTGCATTACGCCCTGGTTGCGAATCGAGTGCGCCAGCTCTTCGAGCGCTTCGGGGTCCATGTCGCGGCGTGGCTGATACTTGCCGCGCTGGATCAGTTCGACGGGCAGGTGTTGCAGTTCTTTCTGGTCCACCTTCACAGCCTGCTCTTCGAGCGCGCCAACGGAAGGACCACTGAGCAGTGCATCCAACCCACGTCCGAGACCCCGTTTCTTAACGGCCATGCGGATTCCTTAAGTTGTCTGTGCAGTGCGTGATTGACGACGTTGACGGCGTACCAGTTCCCCGGCCAGTGCCAGGTAGGCCAGTGCGCCACGCGATTGTTTGTCGTAGGCCAGGGCCGGCATGCCGAAACTCGGTGCCTCGGCCAAGCGGATGTTGCGCGGGATGACCGTATCGTACAGCTGGTCGCCGAAGTGCTCCTTGAGCTGGGCCGAAACATCGTTGTTCAGGCTCAGGCGCGGGTCGTACATGGTCCGCAGCAGGCCTTCGATCTTCAGCTCCGGGTTCAGGCGCGCAGCGATGCGCTTGATGTTATCCACAAGGTCGCTGAGACCTTCGAGTGCGTAGTACTCGCACTGCATCGGGATGATCACGCCATCGGAGGCGACCAGAGCATTGAGGGTCAGCATCGACAGCGAGGGTGGGCAGTCGATGAGGATGAAATCGTAGTTCTCGCGGATCGGCGCCAACGCGTTGCGCAGGCGGCTCTCCTTCATCTGCATCTCCAGCAGCACCACTTCCGCGGCGGTGAGATCGCGGTTGGCCGGCAGCAGTTGGAAGCCGCCGTGCTCGGAGTAGTGCATGGCCTGGGCCAGGTCGCATTCCCCGATCAGCAGGTCATAGACCGAATGCTCCAGGACGTGCTTGTCCACACCACTGCCCATGGTGGCGTTGCCCTGTGGATCGAGGTCGATCAGCAACACGCGACGCTTGGTCGCGGCCAGCGATGCGGCGAGATTGATACAGGTGGTGGTCTTGCCCACACCACCTTTCTGGTTCGCGATTGCGAATACCTTAGCCATTGTTGCGTGTGTTCCCAGTCATGCCTTGCGGCGCAGTATCAGCAGATGGCGCTGGCCCTGGCAACCCGGAACGGTCAGGGCCTGCTCGCTTTCCACTGTGAAGTCTGCGGGCAATGCTACCAGTTCATCGGCCGGATGCAGCCCCTTCATTGCAAGCCATTGCGTCCGGGTGTCGCCCAAGTGGCGCGTCCAATTGGTGAAGTTCTCCATGCTGCTGAATGCACGGGAGATGATGCCGCAGAACGGCTGTGTTGGCTGGAACGCTTCGACCCGGCTGTGGATAACCTGCAGGTTGTCCAGCTTGAGCTCCATCTTCACCTGGGTGAGGAAGCGAGTCTTCTTGCCGTTGCTGTCGAGCAACGTCACTTGTTTGTTCGGATGCAGAATGGCCAGCGGGATGCCAGGCATGCCGCCGCCGCTGCCGACATCCAGCCAGCTTTGGGTGTCATTGTGGATAAACGACATGACACTGAGGCTGTCGAGCAGGTGACGCGACACCATCTCGTCCGGGTCGCGCACTGCGGTCAAGTTGTAGGCCTTGTTCCATTTGATCAACAGGGCCAGGTAACCCAGCAGTTTTTCATGCTGCTGCGGGCTCAGTTCGACACCGAGCTGGCGCGCACCTGTGGACAACTCTTCTGCGTGTTGCGGGGTGACCAGGGAACTCAAGCGCTTTGCTCCAATTCGCGACCTGCGCCGCGTTTTTTCAGATGAATCAGCAACAGGGAAATCGCCGCCGGTGTCACGCCCGGAATCCGCGAAGCCTGTCCTAAGGTCTCAGGGCGAGTCTGGCCAAGCTTGCTCTGGATCTCCTTGGACAGCCCAGAGATCGTGGTGTAGTCGATATCCACAGGCAGGCGGGTATCTTCACTGGCACGCAGACGGGCGATTTCTTCCTGCTGGCGGTCGATGTAACCGGCGTACTTGGTCTTGATCTCGACTTGTTCGGCCACCTGTGGATCGATTTGTTCCCCACCAGTCGCTTCGATCAACCCGGCATAGTCGATTTCAGGACGCGCCAGCAGGTTGAGCAAGTTGTACTCGTGGCTCAGCGGCGTTCCGAACTTGTCCACAACTGCCTGGCCTTCGGGTGTTCCCGGACGGATCCAAGTCGACTTCAAGCGCTGCTCCTCGCGCTCGATGCCTTCACGCTTGGCACAGAAAGCGGCCCAGCGGGCGTCGTCGATCAGCCCCAGCTCGCGGCCCTTTTCGGTCAGGCGCAGGTCGGCGTTGTCTTCGCGCAGGATCAGCCGGTACTCGGCACGCGAAGTGAACATGCGGTACGGCTCCTGGGTGCCGAGGGTGATCAGGTCGTCGACCAGCACGCCGATGTAGGCCTCGTCGCGACGCGGGCACCAGCTGTCACGGCCCTGCGCGCGCAGCGCGGCGTTGGTACCGGCCAGCAGGCCTTGGGCGCCAGCCTCTTCGTAGCCGGTGGTGCCGTTGATCTGCCCGGCGAAGAACAACCCGCCGATGACCTTGGTCTCCAGGCTGTATTTGAGGTCGCGCGGATCGAAATAGTCGTACTCGATGGCATAGCCCGGGCGGACGATGTGGGCGTTTTCCATGCCGCGGATCGATCGAACGATATCCAGCTGCACGTCGAATGGCAGCGAAGTGGAGATGCCGTTGGGATACAGCTCGTGGGTGGTCAGGCCTTCCGGCTCGATGAACACCTGATGGCTTTCCTTGTCGGCGAAGCGATGGATCTTGTCTTCGATCGAAGGGCAGTAGCGTGGTCCGACGCCTTCGATGACACCCGAGTACATCGGCGAACGGTCGAGGTTCGAGGCGATGATCTCGTGAGTGCGAGCATTGGTGTGGGTGATCCAGCAGCTCACCTGACGCGGGTGCATGTCGGCATTGCCCATGAACGACATCACCGGAATCGGCGTATCGCCCGGTTGTTCGGTCATTACCGAAAAGTCCACGGAACGGCCATCGATTCGTGGCGGGGTGCCAGTCTTCAGGCGGCCAACGCGTAGCGGCAGTTCACGCAGGCGGTGGGCCAAGGCAATCGCGGGTGGATCGCCGGCGCGACCGCCGGAATAGTTCTGCAGACCGATGTGGATAAGTCCACCGAGGAAGGTACCTGTGGTCAGTACCACCGAGTCGGCAAAGAAGCGCAGACCCATCTGGGTGATCACACCTTTGACCTGGTCCTGCTCGACGATCAGGTCGTCGCAGGACTGCTGGAATATCCACAGGTTCGGCTGGTTTTCCAGGATCTCGCGAACCACAGCCTTGTAGATGGCACGGTCGGCCTGGGCTCGGGTCGCGCGGACGGCCGGGCCTTTGCGGTTGTTCAGGATGCGGAACTGGATGCCGCTCTTGTCGGTGGCCAGCGCCATGGCGCCGCCGAGCGCATCGATTTCCTTGACCAGGTGACTTTTGCCGATGCCACCGATGGCCGGGTTGCAGCTCATGTGACCGAGGGTTTCCACGTTATGGGTCAGCAGCAGGGTTTTTACACCCATGCGTGCGGACGCAAGCGCAGCCTCGGTACCGGCATGGCCGCCGCCGATGACGATCACTTCAAAACGGGAAGGGAAATCCACCACGCACCTCGTGCCTGTTTTGCGAATAGAGAAGGTAAGCGGACAAGTATAGGGACTTCACCCCCTTCAAAGAAACCATCTGAGCAAAATTTGACCAGGCTGTGGATGAATGGCAGGTAAAAGAAAACAAAGAGGAAAAATTTAAAAAAGCTTTGTTTTTATGTTTATTCTTAGGACCCCATGCCTCTGTGGATAAATCCATACAGCCCAGTATTCATAATGCTTTGGAGAATTCAAAACCCTGTGCTTGAAGGGCCATGAGGGTTCTGGATAACGGCGTTTAACCTGTGGATTAAAGTGGCTCTTACCCACAGGTCGGTTTGTCCTCAACAAAAAAGCCGGGTTATCAACGGTGCTGAACCCGACTTTTCCACAGAGCTCATCCGCCCGGGTTTGCGTCTGTTGATGATTTTTTTCGCGACGGCGCTGCCTGTCCGGTCTTTCCACAGGCAAAAAAAAACCGCTCCCTGTGGAGCGGCTCTGTGTGAAAGAACGACGCAGTGTTATTTACCGATACAGAAGCTCGAGAAGATGCGTCCCAGCAGGTCGTCAGAACTGAATGCCCCAGTGATCTCCCCCAACGCCTGCTGTGCCTGACGCAGGTCTTCGGCCAGCAGCTCACCCGCGCCCGCCAGCGTCAGTTGCGCACGACCGTGCTCCAGGTGCGTCTCGGCTTGGCGCAAGGCCTCCAGATGACGACGACGGGCGCTGAAGCTGCTTTCGGCAGTCTGCTCATAGCCCATGCAGGCCTTGAGATGGTCACGCAACAAGTCCAGCCCACAGTCTTCGCCCTTCGCGCTGAGGGTGATGGTCACGTGGCCATCTTCGCACTGCTCCATGGCGATCGATTCACCACTGAGGTCGGCCTTGTTGCGAATCAGTGTGACCTTGGCCGGATCTGGCCGTTGATCGAGAAATTCTGGCCACAAGGCGAACGGATCGCTCGCCTCCGGCGCGGTAGAGTCCACCACCAGCAGCACCCGATCTGCTTCATTGATGGCCTTCAGTGCACGTTCCACACCGATCTTTTCCACATGATCGTCGGTGTCGCGCAGACCAGCGGTGTCCACCACGTGCAGCGGCATGCCATCGATGTGGATATGTTCACGCAGGATATCCCGCGTGGTGCCGGCGATATCCGTGACAATGGCCGCTTCTCGGCCGGCCAGGCGGTTGAGCAGGCTGGATTTGCCAGCGTTCGGACGTCCGGCGATGACGACCGTCATACCATCGCGCAGCAAAGCACCCTGTCCGGCTTCGCGCTGCACTGTGGACAACTCGCTGCGTACGATATCGAGCATCGCCAGCACATGCCCATCGGCCAGAAAATCGATCTCCTCTTCAGGAAAGTCGATGGCCGCCTCGACGTAGATGCGCAAGGCGATCAACGCTTCGGTGAGGCTATGTACACGCTTGGAGAAAGCCCCCTGCAGCGAGCGCAGGGCATTGCGCGCAGCCTGGGTGGAGCTGGCTTCGATCAAGTCGGCGATCGCCTCGGCCTGGGCAAGGTCGAGCTTGTCGTTGAGAAAGGCCCGCTCGCTGAACTCACCTGGGCGTGCCAGGCGGCAGCCTAACTGCAAACAGCGCTGCAGGAGCATGTCCATGACCACCGGCCCACCATGGCCCTGGAGCTCCAAGACGTCCTCGCCGGTGAACGAATTCGGCCCGGGGAAGAACAAGGCGATGCCTTCGTCCAGCACCAAGCCATCGTTGTCACGGAACGGGCCATAGTGGGCGTGGCGCGGCGTCAGGGTACGGCCGGTGATAGCCTGCCCTGCCTGGCTGGCCAGGGGACCGGACAAACGAACGATGCCAACGCCTCCCCGCCCTGGGGCGGTGGCGATGGCGGCGATGGTTTCACGCACAGTGTTCATGCTCGAAAACCTCTACGGAAAATACACAGATAGCAAAAACGCCCCACGAGGGGGCGTTTTTATTCACAGACCGTCAGCCGTTCTTCAAGCAGCGGCTTTTTTGGTCGCGGCTTCGATGCTACGGGTGATGTACCACTGCTGTGCGATCGACAGGCAGTTGTTCACAACCCAGTACAGCACGAGGCCGGCCGGGAACCACAGGAAGAAGAAGGTGAAGATGATCGGCATCAGCTTCATGACCTTGGCCTGCATCGGATCCGGCGGCGTCGGGTTCAGGCGCTGCTGGATGAACATGGTGGCACCCATGATGATCGGCAGGATGAAGAATGGATCCTTGATCGACAGGTCGGTGATCCACAGCATCCAGGGGGCCTGGCGCATCTCGACGCTTTCCAGCAGTACCCAGTACAGGGCCAGGAACACGGGCATCTGGACCAGGATCGGCAGGCAGCCACCCAGCGGGTTGATCTTCTCTTTCTTGTACAGCTCCATCATCGCCTGGGACATCTTCTGGCGATCGTCACCGAAGCGTTCCTTGAGCTGGGCCAGTTTCGGCGCAACGGCACGCATACGCGCCATCGAACGGTAGCTGGCAGCCGAAAGCGGGAAGAACAGACCCTTGATGAGCATGGTCAGGACAATGATCGACCAGCCCCAGTTACCCAGCAGGCTGTGGATATGTTGCAGCAGCCAGAAGATCGGCTGGGCAATGAACCACAGGAAGCCGTAGTCGACAGTCAGTTCCAGGCCTGGGGACAGTTCCTTGAGCTTGGACTGGATCTTCGGACCGGCATACAGCATGGCGCTGGTCTCAGCCTTGGCGCCAGCAGGGACGTTCAGGGCTGGACCGGTATAACCGATGATGTAGTTGCCCTGGCTGTCCTTGCGGGTCTGGACGACATTGTTGTCCGACTTGCTCGGGATCCAGGCGGTCACGAAGTAGTGCTGCAGCCAGGCGACCCAGCCACCGGACACATTTTCTTTCAAACTGCCTTTGTCGATGTCTTTCATCGACACTTTCTTGTACGGCTCCGAAGCTGTCCACAGGGCTGCGCCCAGGTAGGTCGCGGTGCCGGTGGCAGTGCTCGATGAAGGATCGGAGCTGGCGTCACGCTTGAGCTGGGCAAACAGGTTGCCGTTCCACGCCTGGCCGCTCTGGTTGTCGATCAGGTAGCTGACGGTCAGGTCGTACTCACCGCGCTTGAAGCTGAAGCGCTTGATGTAGTTGACGCCGTTCTCGCTGAACTTCAGGTCCACGACCAGTTGGTCCTGGCCGTCAGCCAGCTGGTAGCTCTTGCTGTCGGAAGCGTACAGCGGGCGACCGCTGGAACGGGCATCCGGGCCGTTGCTGCCAGTCAGACCGCTCTGGGCCAGATAGACGCGCTCGCCGCCGTTGTCGAACAGCTGGAACGGAATGTCTGGATGGTCCTGACGACGCGGGTATTTCGGCAGGGTCAGCTGGACGATGTCACCACCTACCGGGTCGATAGCCAGGTTCAGGACATCAGTCTTGATCCGGATCAGGTCCTTGCTGACAGCGACCGGGGCCAGCTCGGCTGGGCTGGCTTCAGCATTGGTGCTCGGCACATCGGCGCTGGCGCCGTTGTTGCCGGCCGGCACGGTGTCCGGCAGCGCCGGGGCCACATTGCTGGCAGCAGTATTCTGAGTCGGCAAGGCAGCCTGACCGTAGTCCTGGTTCCATTTCAGGACCATGACGTAGGACACGATTGCCAGGGCGACGATCAGGATCGTGCGTTTAATATCCATGATTACTCGGCTATCGAAGAAGTTCGGGAGGAAGGAGCGGGTGGAACGGGATCGAAACCACCGTCGTTCCACGGATGACAACGCCCCAGGCGACGAACGGCCAGCCACCCACCACGCAAGAGGCCATGGTTTTCAATGGCTTCATAAGCGTAACAGGAGCAACTGGGGTAGAAACGACAGTGACTGGCCATCAGTGGACTAATGGCATAACGGTAAAACTGGATCGGAACGAGTGCCAGTTTACGCATCGTGACTGTCTACCCCTGCGGAATCGGCATTAGCCGCTGGAGAGGGCCGACTGCGAATCAGTCGCTTCCAGAGCTTGCCAAAGTGTTGGTGCAATTCTGGGTTTTCAATCTCGCCCAATCCCTTGCGCGCGACGATCACGATGTCCAATCCAGCGAGCAGCTGCTGATTCAGACGGAACGAATCGCGCATCAAGCGCTTGAGACGATTGCGTTGAACGGCGAGCTTGACGCTCTTCTTGCCGATCACCAAGCCGAGGCGCGGATGATCGAGGCCGTTCTCGCGAGCAAGGATAAGCAGGTTTTTCCCTGGAACCTTGCCGGTTGGGGAGTCGAAGACCGCTTTGAAATGCCGGGGTGTAAGCAGTCGCTTATCCCGACTGAAGTCCTGACTCACCACCTGTGCCGAAAAATCAAATTGCCAGACGCTTACGGCCTTTGGCACGACGACGCGACAGAACAGCGCGGCCGTTCTTGGTAGCCATACGGGCACGGAAGCCGTGGGTGCGCGCGCGCTTGATGGTGCTTGGTTGGAAAGTACGTTTCATGGCGTGTTACCTGGGTTTGTCGACAACGGGCCGGAATGGCCCCCTTTTTAAGAGACCGGCGATTCTAGAGAAAGCAAGCCCATAGGTCAATTTCCAACCAGCTTTTGCCTTATAGAGCAGATGAAGGGGCCGAAGGTCGTCACGTGGCTTGATCGGACGTAGACGAGAAGACAACATGAAAAAAAAGAAGGACATATAAAAAGCTTTTCTGAAGAACTTATAGATCTTTAGTGGATAACCTTCTGTGGATAACTGTCGTTAGGCCTTTATCCATGGTGCCTACGGCGAATCATAACCTTGTCGGTAAGCCGTGCCTTCACTGTGCTGATGACGCGCAAAACCTGTGGATCGAATGACCTGTTATCCACAGTCGAGTTATCAACAGGCTTGACGCCGGGGTTGTGCATAGCCCTCATGCCCGGTTATCCACAAAGCTTATTCACAGTGCGAGAAGGGTATTTGGGGAGCCTTTTGGCCGATTTGGCACTGTGCAAGTCGATGCCACATGTGGATAAGTACTCGACCTCCCGGTACAATGGCGGTTTGTTTTTGCCTCATCCGGCTTTCAACTCAGGGGATATCCGTGTCAGTGGAACTTTGGCAGCAGTGCGTGGAGCTTCTGCGCGATGAACTGCCTGCCCAGCAATTCAACACCTGGATCCGTCCGCTACAGGTCGAAGCCGAAGGCGACGAGTTGCGCGTCTATGCGCCCAACCGTTTCGTTCTCGATTGGGTCAACGAAAAGTACCTGGGTCGTCTGCTCGAGCTGTTGGGCGAGCGTGGCAACGGCATTGCGCCTGCCCTTTCCTTATTAATAGGCAGCCGTCGCAGTTCAGCTCCGCGTGCGGCTCCCAATGCGCCAGTCAGTGCCGCGGTCGCTGCATCGATGGCCCAGCAGACTCAAGTCCAGCAGGCTGCACAGGTCGTGCAACCGAGTGAGCCGGTCGTTGAACCTGCTCTCGAGCTGGCGCCTGCGCTCGAGATCGAAGAGCCGTCTTCGCGCGACAGTTTCGATGCCATGGGCGAGCCGGCGTCTGCGCCAGCCACCACACGCACCGAGCAACGCACGGTTCAGGTCGAAGGGGCGCTCAAGCACACCAGCTATCTCAACCGCACCTTTACCTTCGAAACCTTCGTCGAAGGTAAGTCCAACCAGTTGGCTCGCGCCGCAGCCTGGCAGGTTGCCGACAACCCCAAGCATGGTTACAACCCACTATTCCTTTATGGTGGTGTGGGCTTGGGTAAGACTCACCTGATGCATGCTGTGGGTAACCACCTGCTGAAGAAGAACCCGAATGCCAAGGTGGTCTACCTGCATTCCGAGCGTTTCGTCGCCGACATGGTCAAGGCGCTGCAGCTCAATGCAATCAATGAATTCAAGCGCTTCTATCGTTCGGTCGATGCACTGCTGATCGACGATATCCAGTTCTTCGCGCGCAAGGAGCGTTCCCAGGAGGAGTTTTTCCACACCTTCAACGCTCTGCTCGAGGGCGGTCAGCAGGTCATTCTCACCAGCGACCGTTACCCGAAGGAAATCGAAGGCCTGGAAGAGCGTCTGAAGTCGCGCTTCGGTTGGGGCCTGACGGTTGCCGTAGAGCCACCGGAGCTCGAAACCCGCGTGGCGATCCTCATGAAGAAGGCCGACCAGGCGAAGGTAGAATTGCCCCACGATGCGGCATTCTTCATCGCCCAGCGCATCCGCTCCAACGTGCGTGAGCTGGAGGGGGCCCTGAAACGCGTGATTGCCCATTCCCACTTCATGGGACGGGATATCACCATCGAGCTGATTCGTGAGTCCCTCAAGGATTTGCTGGCGCTGCAAGACAAGCTCGTGAGTGTGGATAACATTCAGCGCACTGTGGCCGAGTACTACAAGATCAAGATCGCCGATCTGTTGTCCAAACGGCGTTCGCGCTCGGTCGCTCGTCCACGTCAGGTGGCCATGGCGTTGTCCAAGGAGCTGACCAACCACAGTCTGCCGGAGATCGGCGACATGTTTGGCGGCCGGGATCACACCACTGTGCTGCACGCCTGCCGCAAGATCAACGAACTGAAAGAATCCGATGCGGACATCCGCGAGGACTACAAGAACCTGCTGCGTACGCTGACGACCTGATGAACGTCGGTGCAGCTAATTGAAGGCAAGGGACTAGACCATGCATTTCACCATTCAACGCGAAGCCCTGTTGAAACCCCTGCAACTGGTCGCAGGCGTCGTCGAGCGCCGCCAGACCTTGCCGGTCCTGTCCAATGTGCTGTTGGTCGTGCAAGGCCAGCAACTGTCGTTGACCGGTACCGACCTGGAAGTCGAGCTGGTTGGCCGTGTGCAACTGGAAGAGCCGGCCGAGCCGGGGGAGATCACTGTCCCGGCGCGTAAGCTGATGGATATCTGCAAGAGCCTGCCGAGCGACGTTCTGATCGACATCAAGGTCGACGAGCAGAAGCTGCTGGTCAAGGCCGGTCGCAGCCGTTTCACGCTATCGACGCTGCCGGCCAATGATTTCCCGACCGTCGAAGAAGGTCCTGGCTCGCTGACCTGCAACCTGGAGCAAAGCAAGCTGCGTCGCCTGATCGAACGCACCAGCTTCGCCATGGCCCAGCAGGACGTGCGTTACTACCTCAACGGCATGCTGCTGGAGGTTTCCACCGATACCCTGCGTGCTGTTGCCACCGACGGTCACCGTCTGGCGCTGTGCTCCATGCAGGCCGCCATTGGCCAAGCCGAGCGCCACCAGGTGATCGTGCCACGCAAAGGTATCCTCGAGCTGGCACGTCTGCTGACCGATCCGGAAGGTATGGTCAGCATCGTTCTGGGTCAGCATCACATTCGTGCGACCACTGGCGAGTTCACCTTCACCTCCAAACTGGTGGATGGCAAGTTCCCCGACTACGAGCGTGTACTGCCAAAAGGTGGTGACAAACTGGTGATCGGTGATCGCCAGGCGCTGCGTGAGGCCTTCAGCCGTACCGCGATCCTCTCCAACGAGAAGTACCGTGGTATCCGTTTGCAGCTGGCTTCCGGCCAGTTGAAGATCCAGGCAAACAACCCCGAGCAGGAAGAAGCCGAAGAAGAGATCAGCGTCGATTACAGCGGCAGCTCTCTGGAGATCGGTTTCAACGTGAGCTACTTGCTGGATGTATTGGGCGTTATGACCACCGAGCAGGTTCGCCTGATCCTGTCCGACTCCAACAGCAGCGCCCTGCTTCAGGAAGCCGGCAACGATGACTCTTCCTACGTCGTCATGCCGATGCGTCTGTAACCTGTAGCAGGCCAAATGTCACTTCGACGTATCATGGTCACCGCGGTGCGCAACTTGCACCCGGTGACTCTCTCCCCCTCCCCCCGCATCAACATCCTTTACGGCGCCAATGGCAGCGGCAAGACCAGCGTGTTGGAAGCTGTCCATCTGTTGGGGCTCGCCCGCTCCTTTCGCAGCACACGTCTGAATCCGGTCATCCAATACGAGCAGCCAACCTGCACGGTATTCGGTGAGGTTCAGCTCGTTGAGGGCGGGACCAGTAACCTGGGTATATCGCGGGATCGCCAGGGGGATTTCACTATCCGGATTGATGGGCAGAATGCTCGCAGCACAGCCCAGTTGGCTGAGCTGTTGCCGCTGCAACTTATCAACCCGGACAGCTTCCGCCTGCTTGAAGGCGCTCCCAAGGTGCGTCGGCAGTTTCTGGATTGGGGAGTGTTCCACGTGGAACCTCGATTCATGACTGCTTGGCAGCGTCTGCAGAAGGCGCTGAGGCAGCGGAACTCATGGTTGCGTCATGGTACACTTGACGCTGCTTCGCAAGCCGCCTGGGACAGGGAGTTATGCCTGGCCAGTGCGGAGATAGATGAATACCGTCGCAATTACATCAAGGCCTTGAAGCCTGTCTTCGAGCGAACCCTGAGCGAACTGGTTGAGCTGGACGGGTTAACCCTGAGCTACTACCGAGGCTGGGACAAGGACCGGGAACTCAACGAAGTACTCGCCTCCTCTCTTCTTCGCGATCAGCAAATCGGGCACACCCAGGCGGGTCCGCAGCGTGCTGATTTGCGTCTTCGATTGGGCGCAAACAATGCCGCCGACATTTTGTCCCGAGGTCAGCAGAAACTTGTGGTCTGCGCCTTGCGGATTGCCCAGGGCCACCTCGTCAGTCAGGCACGCCGCGGTCACTGTATTTATCTCGTTGATGACTTGCCGTCCGAATTGGATGAGCAGCATCGTCTCGCGCTTTGTCGCTTGCTTGAAGAATTACGCTGCCAGGTTTTTATCACCTGTGTAGATCACGAATTACTGAGGGAAGGCTGGCAGACGGAAACGCCAGTTGCCTTGTTCCACGTGGAACAAGGCCGTATCACCCAGACCCACGACCATCGGGAGTGAAGGCATGAGCGAAAATCAAACGTACGACTCCTCCAGCATCAAGGTGCTGAAAGGGCTGGATGCCGTGCGCAAACGCCCCGGCATGTACATTGGCGACACCGATGATGGCAGCGGCCTGCACCACATGGTCTTCGAGGTGGTCGACAACTCGATCGACGAAGCCCTCGCGGGTCATTGCGACGACATCACCGTCATCATTCACCCGGACGAATCCATCAGTGTTCGCGACAATGGTCGCGGCATTCCCGTCGATGTGCACAAAGAAGAAGGTGTTTCGGCGGCCGAGGTCATCATGACCGTCCTCCACGCGGGCGGTAAGTTCGACGACAACTCCTATAAGGTTTCTGGCGGTCTGCACGGTGTAGGTGTATCCGTTGTGAACGCCCTGTCCGAGAAGCTGGTACTGACCGTCCGCCGTAGTGGCAAGATCTGGGAGCAGACTTACGTTCACGGTGTTCCACAAGCCCCGATGGCGGTGGTCGGCGAGAGCGAAACTACCGGCACTCACATCCACTTCAAGCCTTCGGCGGAAACCTTCAAGAACATCCACTTCAGCTGGGACATCCTCGCCAAGCGTATTCGCGAGCTGTCGTTCCTGAACTCGGGCGTCGGCATCCTGCTCAAGGATGAACGCAGCGGCAAGGAAGAGTTCTTCAAGTACGAAGGTGGCCTGCGCGCGTTCGTTGAATACCTGAACACCAACAAGACGCCGGTCAACTCCCAGGTGTTTCACTTCAATGTTCAGCGTGACGATGGCGTCGGTGTCGAAGTCGCCCTGCAGTGGAACGATAGCTTCAACGAGAACCTGCTGTGCTTCACCAACAACATTCCGCAGCGTGACGGTGGTACCCACCTGGTCGGCTTCCGCTCCTCGCTTACCCGTAGCCTGAACAACTACATCGAGCAGGAAGGTCTGGCCAAGAAGAACAAGGTCGCGACCACTGGCGATGATGCCCGTGAGGGCCTGACCGCGATCATCTCGGTCAAGGTGCCGGATCCGAAGTTCAGCTCGCAGACCAAAGACAAGTTGGTTTCCTCGGAGGTGAAGACCGCCGTGGAACAAGAGATGAACAAGTACTTCGCCGACTTCCTGTTGGAAAACCCCAACGAAGCCAAGGCGGTTGTCGGCAAGATGATCGATGCTGCCCGTGCCCGTGAAGCGGCACGCAAGGCGCGCGAGATGACTCGCCGTAAGGGTGCACTGGACATCGCTGGCCTGCCGGGCAAACTTGCCGACTGCCAGGAAAAGGACCCTGCCCTTTCCGAACTGTACCTGGTGGAGGGTGACTCCGCGGGTGGCTCGGCCAAGCAAGGTCGTAACCGTCGCACCCAGGCGATCCTGCCGCTCAAGGGCAAGATCCTCAACGTCGAGAAAGCGCGTTTCGACAAGATGATCTCGTCCCAGGAAGTGGGCACACTGATCACCGCCCTGGGCTGTGGCATTGGCCGTGAAGAGTACAACATCGACAAACTGCGTTATCACAACATCATCATCATGACCGATGCTGACGTTGACGGTTCGCACATCCGTACCCTGCTGCTGACGTTCTTCTTCCGCCAATTGCCGGAGCTGGTCGAGCGTGGCTACATCTATATTGCCCAGCCGCCGCTGTACAAAGTGAAGAAAGGCAAGCAGGAGCAGTACATCAAGGACGACGACGCCATGGAAGAGTACATGACGCAGTCGGCCCTGGAAGATGCCAGCCTGCATCTGGACGAAGCGGCTCCGGCGGTTTCAGGCGTTCAGCTTGAAAGCCTGGTGAACGAATTCCGTTCCGTGATGAAAACGCTCAAGCGTCTGTCGCGTCTGTATCCGGAAGAACTCACCGAGCACTTCATCTACCTGCCTGAAGTCACCCTGGAGCAATTGGCCAACCAGGCCGCCATGCAAGATTGGCTGGGCAAACTCCAGGAGCGCCTGAGCAACAGCCAGAAGTCTGGCCTCACCTACCAGACCAGCCTGCGCGAAGACAAGGAACGCAACCTTTGGCTGCCGGAAGTGGAAATCACCTCCCATGGCCTGGCCAGCTACGTCACCTTCAACCGTGACTTCTTCGGCAGCAACGATTACCGCACGGTAGTCGCCATCGGCGCCAAGCTCAGCACCCTGTTGGGCGAAGGTGCCTACGTGCAGCGTGGCGAGCGTCGCAAGGCGGTCACTGAGTTCAAGGAAGCCCTGGACTGGCTGATGAACGAAACCACCAAGCGTCACACCATCCAGCGATACAAAGGTCTGGGTGAGATGAACCCGGATCAGCTGTGGGAAACCACCATGGACCCAACCGTGCGCCGCATGCTGAAGGTGACCATCGAAGATGCGATCGCTGCCGACCAGCTGTTCAACACCCTGATGGGTGATGCGGTCGAGCCGCGTCGTGACTTCATCGAGAGCAATGCCCTGTCGGTGTCCAACCTGGACTTCTGATCAGCACTCGCACAAACAAAAAGCCCCGGCATTGCCGGGGCTTTTTGTTATGGGCGCCTAATAAATCAAAGGCCCAGTTCACGTAGGCGTCGATACAGCGTCCGCTCACTCATGCCTAGATGGCGGGCCAACTCACTGCGTGACCCGTGGAAGTTTTCCAAGGCCTGCGCCAGGTCGCCCAGTTCATTGCGACCACGATGACGTCGGCCCTGGGGAGTCGATGGATCGATGTCTTCCGGCAGGTGCTCAGGGCGAATCACACCTTCATCGGCAAACAGACGTGCTCGCTCGAGGATGTTGCGCAGCTCACGGATGTTCCCGGGGAAGGGATGCAGGCTCAGTCGTTCGAGGGTTTCGGGCAGCAGTTTCGGTGATTGTTTGCCCATGCGCTGCAGCAGGCTTTCGGCCAGCAACGGCAAGTCTTCTACTCGCTCCCGCAGTGCGGGCAAGCGGATCGGAAAGCCGCTGATGCGGTAGTACAGGTCTTCGCGGAAGGTACCGGCGGCGGCCATTTCCTTCAGGGGCTTATGGGTCGCCGAGACCAGACGGAAATCGGAGTGGACCGTACGGGTACTGCCCACGGGCCGGAAGCTGCCGGACTCGATCAGGCGCAACAGTTTAACCTGCATCGTCAGCGGCACTTCGCCAATTTCGTCGAGGAACAAGGTACCGCCATGGGCTGCTTCAGCCAGACCGATCTTGCGCTGGGTGGCGCCGGTGAAGGCGCCCTTTTCGTAACCGAACAGCTCGCTCTCGAACAGTGATTCGGTGAGGCCCGTGCAATCGACCACCACCAGTGGCCCGTTGGCCCGAGGGCTGCCCAGGTGCAAGGCACGGGCGAACAGCTCCTTGCCGGTACCGGATTCGCCCTGCAGCAGTACCGGGATCTGCGCTGGTGCCGCTCGCTGCAGGCTTGCCAGGGCTGTCTTGAATGCTGCGCAGCGGCCGACCAGCCCTTGCTGCTGAGGTTGCGCCGAGGCGAGTGTCACGCTGGTGAGCCGTTCGACGAAGGCCACCACGCTGCCCTCGTCATCGAGGATCGGTCGCAGTTCCACATCCACATGCTCAGGTCCGCGTGGGGTGTGATGGATGTGCAGCACGCGCTCCGGCACCTTGCTGTCCCAAGCCTTGCGCAGGGGGCAATGCTCACCGGCCTGGTCACACGGCACCGCATAGTGGTGGGACACCCGGTGGCATTTTTCACCTACAGGGGCGTGGTCATCCGTGCCGAACTGGCGGCGGTACGCGGCATTGGCAGCCAGGATGTTGTAGTCGGTGTCCAGGATGATGCTGGGCAGCACATCGTGTTCCAGGTAGGACACCAGGGCGAGGATGGCGGGATGCTGGGATGACACACAAAGCGCGGACATGACGGTGACCGATGGAAAGTACCCGGCGAGGTTAACAGGGACTGCCAAACACTGCCATTGACTGACAGTCGACTGCCAGGCAGTGCTGCCACAGAGGCTTTTGGCAGCGTCAGTGAGAATGGCCTTGAGGCGGCTCTACGACGCAAGGCCACGCCTGCGGGGCGCCCGTATGCCAATGAAACCAGGCCCTCAAGGGCGTGTCCCGCGCCGGGGTGGGTGGCGATCTGGAGCCCTTCAAAGCCGGCTGTTTGGATGAAGAACGCTGGCATGCATCTTGATAAACCTCCAAACACTGCCTACGCCTCTAGAAGGCGCGGTGGATAAATCTGGAGACGTGAAATGATCATTGGCAGCAACCTTCACGTGGAAGCCTTGTACGACAAGGTAACCTCGACCATCAGTTACCTCGTCCTGGACCGAAGCTCAGGTCAGTGCGCGCTGATTGACAGCGTATTGGACTACGACCCCAAGTCGGGCCGCACCAGTACCGAATCGGCCGATGCCTTGATCGCCCGGGTACAGGCGTTGGGCGCCAAGGTCCAATGGATTCTGGAAACCCACGTTCACGCCGACCACCTTTCGGCAGCGGCCTATCTCAAGGGAAAGCTTGGCGGCCACGTGGCCATCGGCGCGCTCATCACCCAGGTGCAGAAAACTTTCGGTGAACTGTTCAACGAAGCGCCGGGCTTTGCCCGCGATGGCAGCCAGTTCGACGTCCTGCTCGAAGATGAAGAGATCTTCCTGATCGGCAACCTGCGCGCCCGTGCTTTGCACACGCCGGGTCATACCCCGGCCTGCATGAGCTATGTGGTCGAGGACAGCGGCGAGATGGCGGTGTTCGTGGGCGACACGCTATTCATGCCGGACTATGGCACCGCGCGCTGTGACTTCCCCGGTGCCGATGCGCGCATGCTGTATCGCTCGATCCGCCGCCTGCTGGCTTTCCCCGACCAGACTCAGCTGTTCATGTGCCACGACTACCTGCCAGGCGGCCGGGAGATGCGCTTTGTCACGACCGTGGCCGAACAGCGCGCCCACAACATTCATATCCATCAGGGCATCAGCGAGGATGACTTCGTGGCCATGCGCGAAGCCCGTGACGCCACCCTCGACATGCCCGTGCTGATCCTGCCCTCGGTGCAGGTCAACATGCGCAGCGGCCAGTTCCCTGAGCCTGAGGGCAATGGCGTGAGCTACCTGAAGATTCCGCTGAACGCGCTCTGAACACATAACGACTATTCCAAGGAAACACCGCCATGCCTGCCTTGCAGTCCCCTGCCGATTCTTCATCCGCCGATCACCATAAAGTGGTCATCGTCGGTGCCGGCGCCGCCGGTATCGCCACCGCCTCCAGCCTGATCAGCCGTGACCCCTCCCTGGACGTTGTCGTGATCGATCCCGCCGATGTGCATTACTACCAGCCTGGCTGGACGATGGTCGGAGCTGGCGTGTTCAATGCACCGAGCACGGCCCGGACCATGGCCTCGACCATTCCGCGCGGCGTCCGCTGGATCAAGGCGCGGGTCGAGGGTTTCGATCCCCAGGCACAACTGGTCATGCTCGAGGACGGTCGCGCCGTCAGCTATGAGCAGCTGGTGGTTTGCCCGGGCCTCAAGCTCGACTGGAACGCCATCGAAGGCCTCAGCGATACCCTGGGCCGCAATGGCGTCACCTCCAATTACCGCTATGACTTGGCTCCCTACACCTGGCAGCTGGTGCAGAACCTGAAACAAGGCCGTGCCCTCTTCACCCAGCCGCCGATGCCGATCAAGTGTGCCGGTGCGCCGCAGAAGGCGTTGTACCTCTCCTGCGACCACTGGTTGCGTCAAGGCCACCTTGGGGCGATCAAGGCCAGCTTCTTCAATGCGGGGGCGGTGCTGTTCGGCGTGCCCGACTATGTGCCGGCCCTGATGGCCTACATCGACAAGTACGGCGTGGACCTCAACTACACCCATCGCCTGGTGGCAGTGGATGGCCCCGCCAAGCGTGCGACCTTCGTGCGCACCTTGCCCGATGGCAGCACCGAGACTCGCGTCGAGGCCTTCGACATGCTGCATGTGGTACCGCCGCAAGTCGCGCCGGATTTCATTCGTCAGAGCCCGCTGGTCGATGCCGCCGGTTGGGTCGATGTGGACCCTGCCACCCTGCGCCATCGCCAGTTCCCCAACATCCATGCACTGGGCGATGTAACCAACACCACCAATGCCAAGACCGCCGCGGCGGCGCGCAAGCAGGCACCGGTGGTGGCCAATAATGTGCTGGTGGCGCTGGGTCGCCTGCCTACGCTTGCCCAGTACGATGGCTATGGCTCCTGCCCGCTGACTGTCGAGCGTGGAAAAATCGTGCTCGCCGAGTTCACCTACGGCGGCAAGGTGGCGCCGAGCTTCCCGCGTTGGTTGCTCGACGGTCGCCAGCCCACTCGCCTGGCCTGGTTGCTCAAGGCACAGATACTCCCGCCGCTGTACTGGAAGGGCATGCTCAAGGGCCGTGAATGGCTGGCTCGACCCCAACCGTTGGTGGCCGAGGTCGGGCAGTGATTGAACATCAACTGATCGGAGCGGGGCTCGGCGCGATCATTGGTGCCGTGCTGGCGCTCACCGGCGCCGGCGGGGGCATTCTTGCCGTGCCCCTGCTGGTGTTCGGCCTCGGCCTGTCGATGGTCGAAGCGGCGCCCATCGGTTTGCTCGCCGTGGGTTTGGCTGCCGGGGTCGGTGCCGTGCTGGGGCTGCGCAAGGGGGTGGTACGTTACCGCGCGGCGTTGTTCATCGCGGCCATCGGTGTGGCTGCGGCGCCCTTGGGGCTGATGTTGGCGCACCGTCTGCCCAATACCCCATTGTCGTTGGTGTTCGCTGCCGTGCTGGTCTACGCCTGCCTGCGCATCTGGCGCAAGGCCAGCCGTGAACTGCGCGGCGAGTCGGCCTGCGGTGATCGTCAGATCATGCCCTGCGTGCTCAACCCATTGCAGGGGCGGCTGCGCTGGACCCTGCCCTGCGCTCGCGCGCTGGCGTTTACCGGCATGCTGTCGGGGTTGCTGTCCGGCCTACTGGGCGTGGGGGGTGGGTTCGTCATCATCCCGGCCTTGAACCGCTACACCAATTTGGACATGAAGAGCATCGTCGCCACTTCCCTGGCGGTGATCGCTTTGGTGTCTACCGGTAGTGTGGTCAGCGCCAGCCTGGCCGGTGTCATGCACTGGACAGTCGGCGCCCCATTTGCCGTCGGTGCCGTGCTCGGTCTGCTGCTGGCCCGCCCGCTGGCGAGCAAGCTGGCCGGGCCACGCCTGCAGCAGTTGTTTGCCGTGACCGGTATGGGGGCTGCGCTGCTGTTGGCGGGCAAGGCGCTACTCGGCTAGCAGCTCGGCCTGCTCCGCATTGCACACGGCCAGCAGGTAGTCCCAGACCACTCGCAGGCGCACCGACTTGTGCAACTCCCGGCGCGTGCAGATCCAGTAGCTGCGTTGGATGGTTTCGCTGGGCAGCACCCGCACCAGCGAGCGGTCGTGGCGGGCCATGTAGTTAGGCAGCACGGCAATGCCAAGCCCGGCGCGGGCAGCATGCTGCTGGGCAATCACACTGGTGCTGCGAAACACCACATTGGGCGCTCGGCAGAAACTGTTGAGAAACAGCAGTTCCTGGCTGAACAGCAGGTCGTCGACATAGCCGATCCAGCTGTGTCGGGCCAGGTCTTCGCGGCTGCGTAACGGCGGTGCCCGATCCAGATACTCCTGGCTTGCGTAGAGCGCCAGGCGGTAGTCGGTGAGCTTGCGGGTGATCAGCAGGTCGGCGCTGGGCCGCTCCAGGTGGATGCTGATTTCCGCCTCGCGGTTGAGGATGCTGACGAACCGCGGTACCGCCACCAGTTCCACCTCCAGCCCCGGGTAGCGCTCGAACAGAGCGTTCATGCGTGGGGTGAAGAACATGATGCCGATGCCCTCGGTGACCCCCAGGCGGATCTTGCCCAACGGGGTGATGGCCTGGGTGATTTCTTCCTGGGCGAGCAAGGCCACGTTCTCCATGGCCTCGGCGTGTTTGAGCAGAGCCTGTCCGGAGGGTGTGAGTTCATAACCTTGGGCGTGCTGGACGAACAGCGCCGTACCCAGGCTCTGCTCGATGCTCTCGATGTGCCGGGCGACGGTGCTGTGGGTGGTGTTGAGGCGTTTGGCGGCGCTGAGCAAGCGGCCGCTGCGCTGCAACTCGAGGAAAAACCGCAGATCGTTCCAGTCGAACATGCTGATCCTTTTGGCTGTTCGCGCTGGCCCCTTCGCGGGTAAATCCGTTCCCACAGGTTCACCGCCGATCTTGAGTTCGGCGATAACCTATGGGAGCGGGTTTACCCGCGAAGGGGCCGGCTCAGGTATAGCGCTGTGCTAAAACGCACAGCGGCTGCGCGAAATCTCGTGTTTCGTCCCCGAAATTAATCAATAAGATGGTCAGGGACAAGAATAAAAATCAGGCGCGAGGTTTCACATGCCATCAGCCGATTCAGTCTTCGACTATGTGGTCGTCGGTGCCGGTCCCGCCGGTTGCCTGCTGGCCAATCGCTTGTCTGCTGACCCTTCGTGTCGCGTATTGCTGCTCGAAGCAGGTGGTCGCGACAACTATCCCTGGATTCACATTCCTGTTGGTTACCTCTACTGCATCGGCAATCCGCGCACCGATTGGTGCTTCAAGACCGAGGCGCAGCCAGGCCTGGGTGGACGCAGTCTGGGCTACCCACGGGGCAAGGTGCTGGGTGGATGTTCCTCGATCAACGGCATGATCTACATGCGCGGCCAGGCGGCCGACTACGACCGTTGGGCCGAACAAGGCAATGACGGTTGGGCGTGGAAGGATGTATTGCCGTTGTTCAAGGCCAGCGAGCGTCACTTCGCCGGTGCCAGCGACAGCCACGGCGCCGAAGGTGAGTGGCGAGTCGAACAACAGCGCTACAGCTGGCCGATCCTCGATGCGTTCCACGATGCCGCCGAGCAGACCGGTATCGCCAAGGTGGCGGATTTCAATACCGGCGATAACGCCGGCTGTGGATATTTTCAGGTCAACCAACGCAGCGGCGTACGCTGGAATGCCTCCAAGGCATTCCTGCGGCCTGTGCAAGATCGCCCCAACCTGACGGTGCTCACCGGTGTGCAGGTCGATCAAGTCATCCTTGAAAACGCCCGCGCCACAGCGGTCAAAGCCCGCTGGCAAGGCGCCTGGCATGCATTCAAGGCGCAGCGGGAGATCATTCTTTGCGCCGGTGCGATCGGCTCGCCAGGCATTCTGCAGCGCTCCGGCATCGGCCCGCGAAAATTGCTCGAGGGGCTAGGCATCGGGGTGCGCCATGAGCTGCCGGGCGTGGGCGGCAACCTGCAGGATCACCTGCAACTGCGTCTGATCTATCAGATCCGCAACACCCGCACGCTCAACCAGATCGCCAACAGCCTGTGGGGCAAGATGGGCATGGGCCTGCGCTACCTTTACGACCGCAGTGGCCCACTGGCCATGGCGCCGAGCCAGCTGGGCGCTTTCGTGCGCTCAGGCCCCGAGCAGGCCACCGCCAATCTGCAGTACCACGTACAGCCCCTGTCGCTGGAGCGATTCGGCGAACCGCTGCACCGCTTCCCGGCATTCACCGCCTCGGTGTGCAATCTGCGTCCGGCCAGCCGCGGGCGCATCGATATCCGCAGTGCCGACATGCTTGCGGCGCCATCGATCGATCCCAACTACCTGAGTGATCCGCAGGACCTCAACGTCGCCGCCGATGCCATCCGCATCACCCGGCGCATCGTGCAGGCCCCTGCCCTGGCGGCGTTCGATCCGCGCGAGTACCTGCCCGGCCCTGCCCTGCAGACCGAGGCGCAACTGCACGAAGCCGCCGGCAAGATCGGCACCACCATCTTCCACCCCGTGGGTACCTGCCGCATGGGCTGCGGGCCGCTGGACGTTGTGGATAACCAGCTGCGTGTGCAGGGTGTGCCGGGCCTTCGGGTGGCCGATGCGTCGATCATGCCGCAGATCGTTTCCGGCAATACCTGCTCACCCACGTTGATGATCGCTGAGAAGGCGGCGCAACTGATCCTCAAGGGGGCCTTGACCCAAACCAACCTCAGCGACACCGCGATACCGACGCCCTGACCCGGGTGCGTGCAACACCGGTGGCTTGCGGTCAGAGGTCACCGACAGTGGAAAACAACAATAATCACTGTGGCCTGCGGGCCGAGGACAGCAACGATGTCGGACTACATCCAAGAGCAAGGCACGGCTGCCAGCACGGTCAGCCGACGTGAAGAACGCAAGATCATTTTCGCGTCATCCCTCGGGACGGTGTTCGAGTGGTATGACTTTTTTCTCTATGGCGCTCTGGCGGCGGTGATCAGCAAGCAGTTCTTCGCTGGCGTCAACGACACCACGGCGTTCATCTTCGCCTTGATGGCCTTTACCGCAGGCTTTCTGGTCCGCCCGTTCGGCGCGCTGGTGTTCGGTCGCCTGGGCGACATGATCGGGCGCAAGTACACCTTCCTGGTGACGATCGTGCTGATGGGCTTGTCGACCTTCGCTGTTGGCCTGCTGCCCACCTACGCCACTATCGGCATCGCCGCGCCCATCATCCTGGTGCTGCTGCGCATGCTCCAGGGCCTGGCCCTGGGCGGTGAATATGGCGGCGCGGCGACCTACGTGGCCGAGCACGCACCGCCCGGCAAGCGTGGCTTTCATACCGGGTTCATCCAGTCCACCGCAACGCTTGGCTTGCTGCTTTCGCTGGTCGTCGTGCTGGGCAGCCGCTACATCAGTGGTGATGAGTTCGAGGCCTGGGGCTGGCGCTTGCCCTTCTTGCTGTCGATCTTCCTGCTGGCGATCTCCACTTGGATCCGCATGAGCATGGAAGAGTCGCCCGCCTTCGTGAAGATGAAGGCCCAGGGCAAGGTCAGCAAATCGCCAATCCGTGAATCCTTCACCTCCTGGCCGAACCTCAAGGTCGTACTGACGGCGCTGTTCAGCATCAACGCTGGCCAGGCCGTGACCTTCTATACGGCCCAGTTCTACGTGCTGTTCTTCCTGACCCAGATGCTCAAGATGGATCCGGCCCAGGCCAATACCCTGCTGATCATCAGCGTGGTGATCGGCGCACCGTTCTTCGTGTTCTTCGGCTGGTTGTCCGACCGAGTTGGACGCAAGCCGATCCTGATGATCGGCCTGCTGCTCGCCACGGTGCTGTACTTCCCAATGTTCAAGGCCCTGAGCCATTACGCCAATCCGCAGATCGACGCTGCCAGCCAGCAGGCCCCGATCGTCGTCACTGCCGATCCACAAGGCTGCACCTTCCAGTTCGACCCGGTGGGCAAGGCACGCTTCGACAGCCCCTGTGACAAGGTCAAGACGTTCCTGGTCAAACAAGGCCTGCCATACAGCTCGGTGGATGCGCCAGCGGGGTCTGCGGTGCTGGTCACGATCGGCGAGCAGCGCATCGACGGGTTCGACGAGGCGGCCATGCGCACGGCAATCGAGCAAGCCGGCTACCCAGCCAAGGCAGATCCGGCGAGCGTCAACCAAGTGATGGTGGTGGTGCTGATCGTCGCCATGATCCTGATCGCCACCATGACCTACGGGCCTTTGGCGGCGGTGATGGTGGAGCTGTTCCCGACCCGCATCCGCTATACCTCCATGTCCTTGCCGTATCACATTGGCAATGGCTGGTTCGGTGGCTTCCTGCCGACCGTGTCGTTCGCGCTGGTGGTGTACACCGGGGATATCTTCTACGGGCTCTGGTACCCGGTGCTGATAACCGGGGTGAGCCTCGTGGTGGGGCTGTTCTGCCTGAAAGAAACCAAGGATGTGGATATCGACAAGGTGTGAAGGCTGACCTGTAGGAGGGTGAATTCGCTCCCACAGGGCCGTGCAAGATCAGACAGTGTGGATCGATCCCACAGACATGAAAAAACCGGCGTAAAAGCCGGTTTTTTTATGCTGCGGAAAAACTTATGCACGATTTTCAAGAAAAGGTCATACAGAGAAATAAGCTTTAAAATCAACAAGTTAGCTAGTATTTCAAGGCAGTGATCCAAAACTTGCTCACAAGTTATCCACAGATCGTCACGCGTTATGTTCTGCCTGGTTTTCCGCCACCGGTGGCAGCGAACCCAAGGCCCGCTGGGTGGCTTCGTTCCAGGCTTGGGCGCGGTCGTTGAGCTCGGCGATCGCGCGTGGGCCGGTGCCCACCGGGTACATCGGCTCGCCGATCACCACCTCGATGGTTCCGGGGCGTTTGCCCCAGCCTTCACGTGGCCAGAACTTGCCGGCGTTGTGCGCGATCGGCAGCACTGGCAGCCCGGCATTCACCGCCAGGGCTGTGCCGCCTCGGGAGAACTTGCCGATCTGTCCGTGAGGCACCCGAGTGCCTTCGGGGAAGATCAGCACCCACACGCCTTGCTTGAGCAGCTCGTCGCCCTTGCTGGCGACCTGGCGCAGGGCTTCCTTCGGGTTTTTCCGGTCGATGGCGATCGGGCGCAACATCGCCATCGCCCAGCCGAAGAACGGCACATACAGCAGCTCACGCTTGAGCACCTGGCTCAGCGGCGAGAAGTACGCCGACAGGAAGAACGTCTCCCAGGTGCTCTGATGGTTGGACAGAATCACACAGGGCTCCTTGGGCACATTCTCGGCGCCGGTGACCTTGTAGCGAATGCCCAGGATCACCCGTGCCAGGAACACGGCGCAGCGGCACCAGTACACGTTGATGAACCGGTAGCGCTTGTGGAACGGCAGAAACGGTGCGACGAAGAAACTCAGCGAGCACCACAGCAGCGAACTGGTGCCCAACAGCAGGTAAAAAAGAAAGATTCTGATCGCCTGCAGGATCGACATAGTGGCATGTACCGTTGCGGGGCCTGCCCGCCTAAGGAAAAGTGCGCCACACGGGGCGCACTGCTTAAATGAGTGCTCTGGCGATGGCTGCCAGATCGTCGAAAATCAAAGTGTTTTGCGGAACGCCTTTTTCCAGCGTCCTCTGACCCTTGCCGGTTTTCACCAGCACAGGTTGTGCATCGACGGCCAGGGCGGCCTCCAGGTCACCTTTGCTGTCGCCGACGAACCAGACGCCAGCCAGATCGACCTGATAATGCTCGGCAATCGCCCGCAGCATGCCGGGCTTGGGTTTGCGGCAATCGCAACCGTCGTCCGGGCCGTGCGGGCAATGCACGATGTAGCCCACCTCGCCCCCCTGCTCGGCCACCAGCGCGCGCAGGCGCGCATGCATGGCCTCCAGGGTCGCCAGCGGATAGTAGCCGCGGGCGATGCCGGACTGGTTGGTGGCCACCGCCACCGTCCAGCCCGCCTTGCTCAACTGCGCGATGGCCTCGATCGAGCCGGGAATGGGAATCCACTCTTCCAGCGACTTGATGTAGGCGTCGGAGTCGTGGTTGATCACTCCGTCTCGATCAAGAATCAGCAGTTTCAAGGCTTACCCCAGCAGCGAGATATCGGCCACGCCCAGGAACAGGCCGCGCAGACGGCTGAGCAGGGCATAACGGTTGGCGCGGACCTTGGCATCCTCGGCGTTGACCATCACCGCCTCGAAGAAGGCGTCGACCGGATCACGCAAGGCGGCCAGGCGGGCCAGCGACTCGCTGTACTGACGTGCGGCCGCCATCGGTTGCACGGCCTGGTCGGCCTGCTGGATGGCCGAGTACAGGGAGAACTCGTTGGCGTTGTCGAAGTACTTCGGCTCGACGTGGTCGGCGATGGCGCCTTCGGCCTTGCTCAGCAGGTTCGACACGCGCTTGTTCACCGCAGCCAGGGCCTCGGCTTCCGGCAGCTTGCGGAAGGCCTGCACAGCCTGCACGCGCTGGTCGAAGTCCAGGGCCGAACCTGGCTTGAGGGCACGCACCGAGAGGTAGGTGGCGACGTCGATGCCTTCGTCTTCGTAGCGCGCACGCAGACGGTCGAAGACAAACTCCAGCACCTGCTCGGACAGGCCTGCGGCCTTGACCTTGGCACCGTACTGCTTGACGGCGAACTCGACTGCAGTGGTCAGGTCCAGGTCCAGCTGCTTCTCGATCAGGATACGCAGCACGCCCAGGGCGGCGCGGCGCAGGGCGTACGGGTCCTTGCTGCCGGTCGGCAGCATGCCGATGCCGAAGATGCCGACCAGGGTGTCGAGCTTGTCGGCGATGGCCACGGCAGCACCGGTCAGGGTCTGCGGCAGCTCGGCGCCTGCGCCACGCGGCATGTACTGCTCGTTCAGCGCCAGGGCGACGTCTTCCGGCTCGCCGTCGTTCTGGGCGTAGTAGTAGCCGGCCACGCCTTGCATCTCAGGGAACTCGCCGACCATCTCGGTGGCCAGGTCGCACTTGGACAGCAGGCCCGCGCGGGCTGCGCGCTGGGCGTCGCCGCCGATCAGCGGGGCGATGAACGCCGCCAGCTTGGAGACACGCTCGGCCTTGTCGTAGACAGTGCCCAGCTGAGCCTGGAAGACCACGTTCTTCAGGCGTTCGTTGAAGGTTTCCAGCGGCTGCTTCTTGTCTTGCTTGAAGAAGAACTCGGCGTCGGTCAGGCGCGGACGCACGACCTTTTCGTTGCCCTGCACGATCTGCTTCGGATCACGGCTCTCGACGTTGGCCACGGTGATGAAGCGCGGCAGCAGCTTGCCTTCGCTGTCCAGCAGGCAGAAGTACTTCTGGTTGTCCTGCATGGTGGTGATCAGCGCTTCTTGCGGCACTTCCAGGAAGCGCTCTTCGAAGGAGCACACCAGCGGCACCGGCCATTCGACCAGGGCGGTCACTTCGTCCAGCAATGCCGGCGGCACGACAGCGGTGCCTTCCTGTTGCATGGCCAGCTCCGCGGTGCGCTTGGCGATCAGCTCGCGACGCTCGGCGAAGTCGGCCAGTACGTAGGCCTTGCGCAGGTCTTCGACGTAGTTGGCCGGGGTGGTGATGACCACGTTCTCCGGGTGGTGGAAGCGGTGGCCACGGGATTCGCGACCGGCCTGCTGGGCCAGGAGGGTGCACTCGACGACCTGGTCGCCGAGCAGCATCACCAGCCACTGGGTCGGACGCACGAACTCTTCACGGCTGGCGCCCCAGCGCATGCGCTTGGGGATCGGCAGGTCGTTGAGCGAATCCTCGACGATGGTCGGCAGCAGGCTGGCGGTGGCCTTGCCCGGAATGTGCTGGGAGAAGCGCAGCTTGGCGCCGCTCTGGTCGATCTCGGCCAGGTCCACGCCGCATTTCTTGGCGAAGCCCAAGGCAGCCTGGGTCGGGTTGCCCTCGACGTCGAAGGCGGCCTGGCGGGGAGGACCGTCGATGTTGATGCTGCGGTCAGGCTGCTGCACGTCCAGCTGGCGGATCAGCACGGCCAGACGGCGTGGGGCGGCATAGACCTGCTTGCCGGTGTAGTTCAGGCCAGCGGCCTGCAGGCCTTTCTCGATGCCGGCCAGGAAGGCGTCGCCGAGGCTGGCGAGGGCCTTCGGTGGCAGCTCTTCGGTGCCCAGTTCGACCAGAAAATCTTGAGCACTCATTGTGCAGCCTCCAGCTTAGCCAACACTTCGTCACGCAGTTCGGGGGTCGCCATCGGGAAGCCCAGGCGTGCGCGGGCTTGCAGATAGCTTTGCGCCACGTCCCGGGCCAGGGTACGCACGCGCAGGATGTAACGCTGACGCTCGGTTACCGAGATGGCGCGGCGGGCGTCCAGCAGGTTGAAAGTGTGGGACGCCTTCAGGACCATTTCGTAGGTCGGCAGCGGCAGGTCCAGCTTGATCAGGCGGTTGGCTTCGCTTTCGTAGAAGTCGAACAGCTCGAACAGCTTCTCGACGTTGGCGTGTTCGAAGTTGTAGGTCGACTGCTCCACTTCGTTCTGGTGGAACACATCGCCATAGGTGACCTTGCCGAACGGGCCGTCGGCCCAGATCAGGTCGTAGACTGAGTCCACGCCCTGGATGTACATGGCCAGGCGCTCCAGGCCATAGGTGATTTCACCGGTGACCGGGAAGCACTCGATACCGCCGACTTGCTGGAAGTAGGTGAACTGGGTCACTTCCATCCCGTTGAGCCAGATTTCCCAGCCCAGGCCCCAGGCGCCGAGGGTCGGCGATTCCCAGTTGTCTTCGACGAAACGGATGTCGTGGACCAGCGGATCCAGGCCGATGGCCTTCAGCGAGCCGAGGTACAGCTCCTGGAAATTGGCCGGGTTCGGCTTGAGCACTACCTGGAACTGGTAGTAGTGCTGCAGGCGGTTGGGGTTTTCGCCATACCGTCCGTCGGTTGGGCGACGGCTAGGCTGCACATAGGCGGCGTTCCAGGTTTCAGGACCGACGGCGCGCAGGAACGTGGCGGTATGGAAAGTGCCGGCGCCTACTTCCATATCGTAGGGCTGAAGCACCACACAACCTTGCTCCGCCCAGTATTGCTGCAGGGCGAGGATGAGGTCTTGGAAGGTACGCACGGCTGGCGTAGGCTGGCTCACGAAATTCACCTGTATCTGGGGATGCGGATGTAAAGAGCGGGAGTATAACCCGATTCGCCTCGCCCTCTACCCATGGAATGGAGCCTTATGCCACGCTGTTTCTGGTGTACCGACGATCCGTTGTACCAGGCCTATCACGACCAGGAGTGGGGAACGCCACAGCATGACCCGGCGTTGCTCTTCGAGATGCTTTTGCTCGAAGGGTTCCAGGCCGGGCTTTCCTGGATCACGGTATTGAAGAAACGCGAGCGCTACCGCGAGGTATTGCATGGCTTCGACCCGGTGAAACTGTCGCAGATGAGCGACGAGCGGATCGAAGAACTGATGCTCGACGCCGGCATCATCCGCAATCGCCTCAAGCTCAAGGCCGTACGGCGCAACGCCCAGGCCTGGCTGGCTGTGGATAACCCGGCCGAGTGGCTGTGGTCGTTCGTCGGTGGCGTGCCCAAGATCAACCACTTCAAGGCGCGCGGCGACGTGCCGGCGGTCACCGACGAAGCCCGGGCCATGAGCAAGGCCCTGCAAAAGGCTGGCTTCACGTTCGTCGGCCCGACCATCTGCTATGCGTTCATGCAGGCCACTGGCATGGTCATGGACCACACCACTGACTGTGATCGTTACGCCGCGTTGCTGCGCTGAAGCGTTACAATGCCCGCCTTGCAGAAATAAGGAATCCGGCTGTGGAAAAATTCAAAGGCGCCCTGATGGTCGGGGTGCTGCGACTGTTCGCCAAGCTGCCCTGGGGCGCGGTGCAGCGGGTCGGCGCGGGTATCGGCTGGCTCATGTGGAAGATCCCCAACGGTTCGCGCAATGTGGTGCGCATCAACCTGGCCAAGTGCTTCCCGGAAATGAACCCGGCCGAGCGCGAGCAACTCGTGGGCCGCGCGTTGAAGGACATCGGCAAGTCCTTCGTCGAAAGCGCCTGCGCCTGGATCTGGCCGCCGCAGCGTTCGCTGGAACTGGTCAAGGAAGTACATGGCCTGGAAGTGCTGGAGCAGGCCCTGGCCTCGGGTAAGGGCGTGGTGGGCATCACCAGCCACCTGGGCAACTGGGAAGTGCTGAACCACTTCTATTGCAGCCAGTGCAAACCGATCATTTTCTACCGCCCGCCCAAGCTGAAGGCTGTGGATGACCTGCTGCGCGAGCAGCGGGTGCAGATGGGCAACCGCGTCGCGCCTTCGACCAAGGAAGGCATCCTCAGCGTGATCAAGGAAGTGCGTCGCGGCGGGCAGGTGGGCATTCCCGCCGACCCGGAGCCGGCCGAGTCCGCCGGTGTGTTCGTACCGTTCCTCGGTACCCAGGCGCTGACCAGCAAGTTCGTGCCCAACATGCTGGCCGGCGGCAAGGCGGTGGGTGTGTTCCTGCATGCGCTGCGTCTGCCGGACGGCTCCGGCTTCAAGGTCTTCCTGGAAGCGGCGCCCGAGGAGATGTACAGCGAGGATGTGACCGTGGCCGCGGCGGCCATGAGCAAGGTTGTCGAGCGTTATGTGCGCGAGTATCCGAGCCAGTACATGTGGAGCATGAAGCGCTTCAAGAAGCGCCCGGCGGGCGAAGCGCGCTGGTACTGAGTTATCCACCGCCGCTGGAACAGGCTGAGTACAACTCTGCCTGTTTTAGCAGGGGCCCTGCGGGAGCGGGTTTGCCCGCGAATGCGTCAGTGAACCCACCATTGCATTCGCGGGTGAACCCGCTTCCACAGGGGCCGCGTTAACCTGCTGCTTTGTCCAGCTTCTTCAGGAACACCGCCATCTCCTTCTCGGCCTGTTTGTCCCCATGGGCCTGCGCCGCCGCGATCCCCTCTTCCCACGCCTTGCGCGCCGCCATCAGGTCGCCCTGCAGCTGGTAGGCCTTGCCCAGCAGCTTCCACGCCGCCGAGTACTTCGGGTCATGTTCCACACACCGAGCCAGGTGCACCGCTGCCTCGGCGCCGTTGCCTTCATCGAGCCAGGCCTTGCCCAGGCCAAAGCGCAGCAGGGCGTTATCCACACCCTTGGCCAGCATCTTTTCCAGTGATTCGCGCATGCCGTTTTCTCCTTAGAAGAAACTCAGGCCCACGTGGAACAGCTTCTCCACGTCACGGATGTGCTTTTTATCCACAACGAACAGGATCACATGATCGCCCGCTTCGATCACCGTGTCGTCGTGGGCGATCAGCACTTCCTCGTCGCGGATGATCGCGCCGATGGTGGTCCCTGGCGGCAAGGCGATGTCTTCGATGGCCTTGCCGATCACCTTGCTCGATTTGGCGTCGCCATGCGCTACCGCCTCGATGGCCTCCGCCGCGCCCCGACGCAGCGAGTGCACGCTGACGATGTCGCCGCGGCGCACGTGGGCCAGCAAGGTACCGATGGTGGCCAGCTGGGGGCTGATGGCGATGTCGATATCGCCACCCTGGACCAAGTCCACATACGCCGGGTTGTTGATGATGGTCATCACCTTGCGCGCACCCAGGCGCTTGGCCAGCAGCGAGGACATGATGTTGGCCTCGTCGTCGTTGGTCAGGGCCAGGAAGATGTCGGCGTCGGCGATGTTCTCCTCGAGCATCAGGTCCTTGTCCGAGGCGCTGCCCTGCAGCACCACGGTGCTCTCCAGGGTGTCGGAGAGATGGCGGCAGCGGGCCTGGCTCATCTCGATGATCTTCACCTGGTAGCGGCTCTCGATGGCCTCGGCCAGGCGTTCGCCGATCTGTCCGCCCCCGGCGATGACCACGCGCTTGTTGGTTTCGTCGATACGGCGCAGTTCGCCCATGACCGCGCGGATGTCCTTGCGTGCGGCAATGAAGAACACCTCGTCGTCGGCTTCGATCACGGTGTCGCCCCGCGGCGTGATGGGCCGGTCGCGACGGAAGATCGCTGCCACGCGGGTATCGACATTGGGCATGTGGGCGCGGATCTGGCGCAGTTGCTGACCCACCAGCGGCCCACCGTAGTAGGCCTTGACCGCCACCAGTTGTGCCTTGCCGTCGGCGAAGTCGATCACCTGCAGGGAGCCGGGGTGCTCGATCAGGCGCTTGATGTAGTTGGTCACCACCTGTTCGGGGCTGATCAGTACATCCACCGGGATGTGGTCGTTGTCGAACAGCTCCTCGCGGGTGAGGTAGGCCGATTCGCGCACCCGGGCGATCTTGGTGGGCGTGTGGAACAGCGAGTAGGCGACCTGGCAGGCCACCATGTTGGTCT
The DNA here is from genome assembly GCF_048068075.1 of Pseudomonas sp. NY15354. Taxonomy (NCBI): domain Bacteria; kingdom Pseudomonadati; phylum Pseudomonadota; class Gammaproteobacteria; order Pseudomonadales; family Pseudomonadaceae; genus Pseudomonas; species Pseudomonas sp. NY15354. Next base: position 98,034 of record NZ_JBLUPV010000007.1, on the reverse strand, counting down.
CGTCGCTGTTGGTCACCGCCACCAGCATGTCGGCGTCGTCGGCGCCGGCCTGGCGCAGCACCGTGGGCAGCGAGCCGCGGCCCTGCACGGTGCGGATGTCCAGGCGGTCGCCCAGGTCGCGCAGGCGATCGCCGTCGGTGTCGACCACGGTGATGTCGTTGGCTTCGCTGGCCAGGTGCTCTGCCAGCGTGCCACCCACCTGCCCTGCGCCGAGGATGATGATCTTCATCCGCTACTCCTAGTCCTTGTGCTTACCCGCGCGAGGCGGCGATCTTGATCAGCTTGGCATAGTAGAAACCGTCGTGGCCGCCTTCCTGGGCCAGCAGTTGGCGGCCGTGGGGCTGGCGCAGACCGGCATCGAGCGCCAGGTCCAGCTCGCGGGCACCGGGGGTGCGGGCGAGGAAGGCGTCGATCACGTCGGTGTTTTCCGTCGGCAGGCTCGAGCACGTGGCGTAGACCAGCATGCCGCCGACTTCGAGGGTTGGCCACAGCGCATCGAGCAGCTCGCCTTGCAGCGCCGCCAGGGCCGGGATGTCGTCGGCCTGGCGGGTCAGCTTGATGTCCGGGTGGCGGCGGATGACGCCGGTCGCCGAGCACGGCGCATCGAGCAGGATGCGCTGGAACGGCTTGCCGTCCCACCAACTGGCGGTGTCGCGGGCGTCGCAGGCGATCAGCTGGGCGTCCAGTTTCAGGCGATCGAGGTTTTCCCGTACTCGCGCCAGACGCTTGGCCTCCAAGTCGATGGCGACCACTTCACCTAGCCCGGCTTCGGCCTCGAGCAGGTGGCAGGTCTTGCCGCCCGGGGCGCAGCAGGCATCCAGCACGCGTTGGCCGGGCGCCAGTTCCATGAGGTCGGCGGCCAGTTGCGCGGCTTCGTCCTGCACGCTGACCCAGCCCTCGGCGAAGCCTGGCAGGCCGCGCACGTCGCAGGCCTCGGCCAGCAGAATGCCGTCGCGACTGTACTGGCAAGGGCTGGCGCTGATGCCGGCCTCGGCCAGCAGGGCCAGGTAGGCGTCACGGCTGTGGTGGCGGCGATTGACCCGCAGGATCATCGGCGGATGAGCATTGTTGGCGGCGCAGATCGCCTCCCACTGATCGGGCCAGAAGGCCTTGAGCGCTTTTTGCAACCAGCGTGGGTGAGCAGTGCGTACTACCGGGTCGCGCTCCATGTCGGCGAGCAGTGCCTCGCCTTCGCGCTGGGCGCGGCGCAGCACGGCGTTGAGCAAGCCTTTGGCCCACGGCTTCTTGAGCTTGTCGGCGCAGCCGACGGTTTCGCCGATGGCGGCGTGGGCTGGAATGCGGGTGTAAAACAGCTGGTACAGGCCGACCAGCAGCAAAGCCTGAACATCGGCATCGGCGGCCTTGAAGGGCTTTTGCAGCAACTGGGCGGCCAGCAGGTCCAGGCGCGGCTGCCAGCGGGCAGTGCCAAAGGCCAGGTCCTGGACCAGGCCGCGATCTCGCTCCTCGACCTTGTCCAGTTGCGCCGGTAACGAGCTGTTGAGCGAGGCCTTGCCGCTGAGCACAGCGGCAAGGGCGCGGGCGGCGGCCAGACGTGGGTTCATTGGCCGAGCACCTTGGCGCTTGCGAACTTCTCGCGACGGCTGTTGAACAGGTCGCTGAAGGCCAGGGCCTTACCGCCTGGCAACTGCAGACGGGTCAGGCTCAGGGCGCCTTCGCCGCAGGCGACTACCAGGCCGTCCTTGCTGGCGGAAAGGATCTCGCCGGGGGTGCCCTTGCCTGTGGACAACTGCGCCGCCAGGACCTTCACGCTCTCGCCGTCGAGGGTGCTGTGGCAGACCGGCCACGGGTTGAAGGCGCGGATCAGGCGCTCCAGCTCGATGGCTGGACGATTCCAGTCGATGCGGGCTTCGTCCTTGTTCAGCTTGTGCGCGTAGGTGGCCAGGGCGTCGTCCTGAACCTCGCCTTGCAGGCTGCCGTCGGCCAGGCCTGCAATGGCCTGCACCACGGCGCCTGGGCCCATCTGGGCGAGGCGGTCGTGCAGGGTGCCGCCGGTGTCCTCGGCGCTGATCGGGGTCACGACCTTGAGCAGCATGGGGCCGGTGTCCAGGCCCGCTTCCATGCGCATCACGGTCACGCCGCTCTCGGCATCGCCGGCTTCGACGGCACGCTGGATGGGCGCAGCACCGCGCCAGCGTGGCAGCAGGGAGGCGTGGCTGTTGATGCAGCCCAGGCGTGGGATATCCAGCACCACCTGGGGCAGGATCAGGCCGTAGGCGACCACCACCATCAGGTCTGGCTTGAGTGCGGCAAGCTCCGCTTGGGCCTCCGCGTTGCGCAGGGTCTGCGGCTGGAGCACCGGGATGCTGTGTTCGACGGCCAGTTGCTTGACCGCAGAGGGCATGAGTTTCTGGCCGCGGCCAGCCGGGCGGTCGGGCTGGGTGTAGACGGCCACCACGTCATAGGGGCTGTCGAGCAGGGCTTTGAGGTGTTCGGCGGCAAACTCTGGGGTGCCTGCGAAGACGATGCGCATGGAGTTCTCGCTTTGAAAAAGAAAAAGGCTTGCCGAAGCAAGCCTTCTGGAAGGTGGGGATCAGGCTTGCTGGCGGTGCTGTTTTTCCAGCTTCTTCTTGATCCGGTCGCGTTTGAGCTGTGACAGATAGTCGACGAACAGCTTGCCGTTGAGGTGGTCGAACTCGTGCTGCACGCACACCGCCAGCAGGCCTTCGCATTCCAGCTCGAACGGCTTGCCGTCACGGTCCTGGGCCTTGACCCGCACACGCAGAGGGCGGTCGACGTTCTCGTAGAAGCCCGGCACCGACAGACAGCCTTCCTGATACTGGCCCATGTCGTGGGTCAGCTCTTCGACGCTGGGGTTGATGAAGACGCGCGGTTCGCTGCGGTCTTCGCTGAGGTCCATGACCACGACCTGCTTGTGCACGTTGACCTGGGTGGCGGCTAGGCCGATGCCAGGGGCTTCGTACATGGTTTCAAACATGTCGTCGATCAGCTGACGCAGGGCGTCGTCGAACTCCGTCACCGGTTTGGCGATGGTGCGCAGGCGCGGGTCCGGAAATTCGAGAATGTTCAAGATGGCCATAAGGTCAGGCAGTCACTGTGCGTTCGGTTGAAAACTGAGCACACATAATAAAGGGAATCGGGGCATTCGGCACCTGGCAAAGCTCGGCTAGGGTGTGAAAGGACGGCATCGGGTCCATTCCATGGACAGCTTGTCAAAGTATTATCAACAAAGTTATCCACAGGTTGTGCCACGTGGATGACCCCTCGCCGATCAAGGATGATCCGCCATGAACATGCCTGTTGTGCCCGCCTGTCCACCTGCCGAACTCGAGGCGCGTTTGCGTTTGCATCGACTGCCCGAGGTAGGCCCGCGACGTTTCCACACCCTGATCGATGCTTTCGGCGATGCCGCTTCGGCCCTCAGTGCCCCGGCCAGCGCCTGGCGCGCATTGGGCCTGCCGGCGGCTTGCGCCGAGGCCCGTCGCAGTGCTGAAGTCCGTGACGGCGCTGGCGCCGCAATGGCTTGGCTAGAGCGTCCGGGCCAGCATTTGCTGATGTGGGACGCCCCTTCGTATCCCGCGCTGCTCGCTGAAACAGACACAGCCCCGCCACTGCTTTTCGTGGCTGGCGACCCTACATTGCTCGAGCGTCCGCAGTTGGCCGTCGTCGGCAGTCGCCGCGCAACGCCCCCTGCGCTGGACACCGCCAAGGCGTTTTCCAGGTGCCTTGCCCAGGCCGGTTTCACCATCACCAGCGGGTTGGCCCTGGGGGTCGACGGTGCCGCTCATCGGGCGGCGCTGCAGGCCGGTGGGCACACCATCGGCGTGCTCGGCACGGGTCTGCAAAAACTTTATCCACAGCGACACCGCGAGCTGGCCCGGGACATGATCGAGGGCGGCAGCGCGCTGGTGTCGGAGTTTCCCCTCGATGCCAATCCGCATGCCGCGAATTTTCCCCGACGCAACCGGATCATCAGCGGTCTGTCGCTGGGGGTATTGGTGGTCGAGGCGAGCCTGGCAAGCGGATCGCTGATCACCGCGCGCTTGGCCGCCGAACAAGGCCGGGAGGTGTATGCCATTCCGGGCTCGATCCATCACCCTGGTTCCAAGGGGTGCCACCAGCTGATTCGCGATGGCGCGTTGCTGGTGGAAAACGTGGAGCAGATCCTCGACAGCTTGCGCGGCTGGCAGAACCTGCCCCCGGCACCAGTGGAGAACCCCGCCCACCCGTTGCTCGCCTTGTTGCATGCCGCGCCTCAGACCAGCGAAGCCCTGACCCACAGCAGTGGGCAGCCGCTGGCCCAGGTACTGGCCAGCCTTACCGAGCTGGAGCTCGAAGGCCGGGTCACCAACGAAGCCGGGCGTTGGTTTGCCCGAAGCAGCTAAGTACACTGCGCATCAGGCTTAAATGCGGAGAGACAAAATGGTGAGCAGTTGGCGTGTGCAACAAGCCGCACGTGAGATCCGGGCAGGTGCGGTCATCGCCTATCCGACGGAAGCGGTCTGGGGCCTGGGCTGCGACCCGTGGAACGAGGACGCGGTGTACCGCCTGCTGGCGCTCAAGTCGCGTCCTGTGGACAAAGGGTTGATCCTGGTCGCCGACAACATCCGCCAGTTCGATTTCCTGTTCGAGGATTTCCCCCAAGACTGGATCGACCGCATGGGCAGCACCTGGCCTGGCCCGAACACCTGGCTGGTACCGCACCAGGACCTGTTGCCCGAGTGGGTGACCGGCGAACATGACACCGTGGCCCTGCGGGTCAGCGATCACCCCCTGGTGCGTGAATTGTGCGCGCTGGTCGGGCCGCTGATTTCCACCTCATGCAACCCAGGCGGACGCCCGGCGGCCAAGAGCCGGCTGCGGGTGGAGCAGTATTTCCATGGCCAATTGGACCTGGTGCTCGGCGGGGCGCTGGGTGGGCGCAAGAATCCGAGCGTGATTCGCAACCTGGTGACGGGTGAGGTCGTTCGGGCCGGCTGACCCAGAGTGGGCTCGGCGATGGGCCGCCACGCGGCCCCTAGGTATTGCAGGACTTTTCTGATTTCCCTCGAGCGGCTGTCCAGCTGGCATTTAGGGAAATACCCTACCTATCTGTCAGCTGCCGTCACCTTCCGGCAGGGAACCCATGCCTCTAGGCTCCAGACCGTCGCCAAATAACTTGGTGATCGGGTGTGGTAACCCGGCAGTCTAGGTTCTCCGTGGCAGTCCATGGCGGCTGTGCGCGGGAGGCTTTCGAGCCTGCCGGATTGGGAACCGCCGGTTTACCACCCTGCGTACAGCTGCCACCTAATTCGTGTGGTAACGGATTGAGTGCTGGCGCCAACAGGTAGGTTCCCATGAAAAAGCTTGTCCCTGATCCACCTCTACCCAACACCACATCTCGCCCTTTCGGCCGCTGCGACGCCGGTCATCCTCCCCTCTTCTCCACAAATCCCGACATCTCTGCCCACGACGCCCTCGTCCACGTAGCGCTCTACCTGCGCTGCGCCTACGAGACTGGCTTGAAGGCACTCGATCACCTGCACGAGTCAGGCCGCGGCATGTACTGGTCGAACCTGCACGCGATTGAAATGGCAGAGGGCTTGGTGGAGGCGATGCTCGATGGCATCGAGTCTGCACCAGCAGCTATCAGGCCCGCAGGCTCAGGCTAAGCAGAGTGAGCGCTGTGGGAGCGGGTTTACCCGCGAAGGCCTGGGTGAATTCACCGTTGCTTTCGCGGGTAACCCCCCACAGGTGGCGTGCTGAATCAAACAGCCGCGTAACGGTCGCGAATCAGGGCAGCAGCACAGTCGAGCCAACGGTCCTGCGCGCCGACAGCTCCGTCTGGGCCTTGGCCGCTTCGCTCAGCGGATACCGCTGCTGGATATCCACAACCAACTTGCCGCTGGTGATCATGCCGAACAAATCGTCGGCCATGGCCTGGGTGTTCTCTGCGTTGTTGGCGTAGCTGCCCAAGGTCGGGCGGGTGACGTACAGCGAGCCCTTCTGCGACAGGATCCCAAGGTTCACCCCGGTCACCGCACCGGAGGCATTGCCGAAACTCACCATCAGCCCGCGCGGGCGCAGGCAGTCCAGCGAGGTCAGCCAGGTGTCGGCGCCCACGCCGTCGTAGACCACCGCGCATTTCTCCCCACCGGTCAGCTCCAGCACGCGCTTGGCCACGTCCTCATGGCTGTAGTCGATGGTCGCCCAGGCGCCCAGGGCTTTGGCACGCTCGGCTTTTTCGGCCGAGCCGACGGTGCCGATCAGCTTGGCACCCAGCGCCTTGGCCCACTGGCAGGCCAGCGAGCCGACGCCACCGGCAGCGGCATGGAACAAAACGAAATCGCCTGGCTGCACGGCGTAGGTCTGCTTGAGCAGGTACTGGGTGGTCAGGCCCTTGAGCATCACTGCGGCGGCCTGTTCGAAGCTGATGGCCTCCGGCAACTTGACCACGTTGGCCTCCGGCAGGGTGTGCACTTCGCTGTAGGCGCCCAGCGGTCCGCCGGCATAAGCCACGCGATCGCCCACCTTCAGGCGGCTGACGCCTTCACCGACCGCTTCGACCACGCCCGCGGCCTCCGTGCCGAGGCCCGACGGTAGCGCAGGCGGTGCGTACAGGCCGCTGCGAAAATAAGTGTCGATGAAGTTCAGGCCGATCGCGTGGTTGCGTACGCGGACCTGCTGCGGCCCTGGCGGGGTCGGTTCGAACTCGACCAGTTGCAGGACTTCCGGGCCGCCGTGCTGGCTGAACTGGATACGCTTGGCCATCTTACACTCCGTTGTCATGGGGATCGGGAAGGCCTTCTATCGGACGCCTTTGCTTGATCGCCGTCAACTGCGGCGTGGCCGCCGCCGGTGGTATGCTAGCCGGCAAATTTTTCCGCTCCTTCCAGGTGACCCGATGACCAGCCGCACCGAGGCCGTGAAAGCCTACCTGCTCGACCTGCAAGACCGCATCTGCTCTGCCCTCGAAAACGAAGACGGCGGCGCCCGCTTCGTCGAGGATGCCTGGGTGCGCGAAGCCGGGGGCGGTGGCCGCACGCGGGTGATCGGCGAAGGCAAGGTGATCGAAAAGGGTGGTGTGAACTTCTCCCACGTGTTCGGCGCCGGCCTGCCGCCATCGGCCAGCGCGCACCGCCCGGAACTGGCGGGCCGTGGCTTCGAGGCGCTGGGCGTATCGCTGGTGATCCACCCGCACAACCCGCATGTGCCGACGTCCCATGCCAACGTGCGGTTCTTCATCGCCGAGAAAGAAGGCGAAGAGCCGGTCTGGTGGTTCGGCGGCGGTTTCGACCTGACGCCCTACTACGGCAACGAGGAAGACTGCATCCACTGGCACCGGGTCGCCGAGCAGGCCTGCGCGCCGTTCGGGTCTGATGTCTACCCGCGCTACAAGGCCTGGTGCGACCGTTACTTCCACCTCAAGCACCGGGGCGAGCCGCGTGGCATTGGCGGGCTGTTCTTCGACGACCTGAACGAGTGGGATTTCGACACCTGCTTCGCCTTCCTGCGCGCCATCGGCGATGCCTACATCGAGGCCTACCTGCCGATCGTCCAGCGCCGCAAGGCCACGCCTTACACGCCCGAGCAGCGCGAGTTCCAAGAGTTCCGCCGTGGGCGCTATGTGGAGTTCAATCTGGTCTATGACCGCGGCACCTTGTTCGGCTTGCAATCGGGCGGGCGCACCGAGTCGATCCTCATGTCGCTGCCGCCGCAGGTCCGCTGGGGCTATGACTGGAAACCCGCGCCGGGCAGCGAGGAAGCGCGCCTGACCGAGTACTTCCTGCAGGACCGCGACTGGCTCAACCAGTAAGCCTGTGGATAACGAGGAGCTCCCATGGACCAGTACGTCGTTTTCGGTAACCCCATCGGCCACAGCAAGTCGCCGTTGATCCACCGCCTGTTCGCCGACCAGACCGGGCAGGACCTGGAATACAGCACCCTGTTGGCGCCGCTGGATGATTTCAGCGACTGTGCGCGAGGCTTCTTCAAGCAAGGCGCAGGCGCCAACGTCACCGTGCCGTTCAAGGAAGAAGCCTTCCGCCTGTGCGACAGCCTCACGCCACGGGCCCAGCGGGCGGGCGCCGTGAACACCCTGAGCAAGCTGCCTGACGGCACCCTGCAAGGCGACAACACCGATGGCGCGGGCCTGGTGCGGGACCTGACGGTCAACGCCGGGGTGGAGCTCGCTGGCAAGCGCATTCTGATTCTCGGTGCCGGTGGGGCGGTAAGGGGGGTGTTGCAGCCGATCCTGGCGCACCGTCCGCAATCGCTGGTGATCGCCAACCGCACGGTGGAAAAGGCCGAGCAACTGGCCCGTGAGTTCGATGACCTGGGGCCGGTGGTCGCCAGCGGTTTTGCCTGGTTGCAGGAGCCGGTGGACCTGATCATCAATGCTACCTCGGCGAGCCTGGCGGGCGAGCTGCCGCCGATTGCCGACAGCCTGGTCGAGCCGGGGCGCACGGTCTGCTACGACATGATGTATGGCAAGGAGCCGACGCCATTCTGCCAGTGGGCCACCCGGCTGGGGGCGGCCAAGGTGCTGGATGGGTTGGGGATGCTGGCCGAGCAGGCTGCCGAGGCGTTCTTCACCTGGCGGCGCGTACGGCCGGACACGGCACCTGTGCTGGATGAGCTGCGTCGGCAGTTGGCGCGGGGCTGAGGTTGAGATTTTGGGGCCGCTTTGCGGCCCTTTCGCGGCACAAGGCCGCTCAGGGACAGTGCCGCGAAAGGGCCAGGTTCTGAAGCATCACTCCTCGAACCGGATCGGGCACAACGCGGCCCCTTCGAGCTTCTGCAACTCTTCGATCACCTGCGGCCGGGCCCGATGCAACGTCAGGCCCCCGCCACCGCGCTTCAGGCGCCGCGCCTCGCGGTGCAGCATGTCCACCCCTGAATAGTCGATGAAGTTGATCTGTCGCGCGTCGATCACGACCTGTGGCCCTTGGCAGCGTTGCAGGCGCACCTGCAGATAATGCGCGGCGCCGAAGAAGATCGACCCGCCCACTCGCAGCACATCGGTCTCCCCTTCCCGGCTCTGCTGCACACGAGGGCGCGAGGTACGCTTCAAGTAGAAGAACAGCGACGCCAGCACCCCGGCATAGATCGCCGTCTGCAACTCCAGCAGCAGGGTCGCGGCGGCGGTCAGTGCCATGACCAGGAACTCCGAGCGGCTGACCCGGAACAGTGAACGGATAGCCCGGTGATCCACCAACCCCCAACAGATCAGCAGGATGCTGCCGGCCATGGCCGGAATCGGCAGGTGTGCGATCAGCCCGGCGCCGGTCACGGCGAACAGGGCCACCCACAATGCCGAGAACACCCCGGCCATTGGCGAGCGGGCACCTGCGTCGTAGCTCAAGCCCGAGCGGGTGAACGAACCCGATGACAGGTAGCCGGAGAACAGCGCGCCGACCATGTTCGACAGGCCCTGGGCGCGGATCTCCTGGTTGGCGTCGATCAACTGCTCAGAACGCGCCGACAACGACCGGGCGATCGACAGGCTGGTCACCAGCCCGAGCATGCCCACCGCCACGGCGCTGGGCAGCAGGCGCAGGATCAGCTCCAGGTCCAGCAGCGGCAAGGGGCTCACGGGCGGAAGCTGACCCAAGAAGGCGGGCACCCTGGGCACATGGCCAAAGACGCTCGGCAGCAGCCAGGCGATAACGCTGACCACCACCAGACTTATCAACAGGCTCGGCCAGCGCGGGCGCCAGAGCTTGAGCACGACCCCGATCAGCAAGGTCGCCAGCCCTAGGGCGAGCGAGGGCAGGTCGACCTCGCCGGCATGATCGATCAGGTCGCGCAGGGTGCGCAGCGCCGTGGCCTGGCTGGGCAGGTCCATGCCCATGAGGTTGGGCAACTGACCGAGGGCGATCACCACCGCGGCGCCCAGGGTGAAACCGAGCACCACGGAGTGGGAGACGAAGTTGACCAGCGCGCCGAAACGCAGCATCCCCAGCAATAGCTGGAACACGCCGCCCAGGAAGGTCAGCAGCAGCACCAAGGTGATGTAGTCGTCGCTGCCAGCCACGGCAAGCGGGCTGATGCTGGCGTAAAGCACGATGGAGATGGCTGCGGTCGGACCGCAGATCAGGTGCCAGGACGACCCCCACAGGCAGGCCACCAGCACCGGCACGATGGCGGCGTACAGGCCATATTCGGCAGGCAGGCCGGCGATCAGGGCGTAGGCGATCGATTGCGGCAGCGCGAGGATAGCGCCACTGAGGCCCACCAGCAGGTCCTGGCGCAGGCTGCGACCCGATTGACGGGGTAGCCAGGTGAGGAAGGGCAGCAGGCGGGTCAGGTGGGGCATGGGGAATACAGTTTCCTGGAGATTTCACCAGCCCGTGGTAGCGGGTTTATCCGCTCCCACGGGGGTTATGTGTCGTTCAGCGGATCAAAGTTTAGCTTTTATGGCCTCTTGGGCATCCCCACCCTCCTTGGTGGTCACCCCGGCCAGCCAGGTGTTCAGCCATTCAGGATGCGCCTTCACCCAGGCCTTGGCCGCCTCATCGAAGCTCACCTTCTTATCCACAACCTCGGCCATGATGCTGTTTTCCATCTCTAGACTGAAGCTCAGATTGCCCAGCAGTTTCGCGGCATTCGGGCAGGCTTGTGGATAACCCTTGCGCACCAGTGTGTACACATCGCCTTTGCTGCCGAACCACTGCTCGCCCCCGGTGAGGTAATGCATCTTGAGCTTCACGTTCATCGGGTGCGGCGTCCAGCCGAGGAAGGTGATGAACTGCTTTTTCTGCACGGCCCGATGGACTTGGGCCAGCATCGCCTGCTCGCTGGACTCGACCAGCTTCCACTGCCCCAGGTCGAAGGCGTTCTTGTCGATGATCTCTTTGAGCGACAGGTTGGCCGGTGCGCCGGAGCCAATGCCGTATAGCTTCTTGCCGAAGGCGTCGGCATGTTTTGGCAGGTCGGCGAAGTCTTTCACACCGGCCTCCCAGACATAGTCCGGCACCGCGAGGGTGAATTGCGTGCCTTCAAGGTTGCGGGCCAGGCGCTGTACATCGCCGTTGGCCACGAACTTGTCGTGAAAGCCCTGCTGCGCGGGCATCCAGTTGCCCAGGAAGGCGTCTACCTGGCCGTCCTTGAGACCGCCGAAGATGATCGGCACGGCCAGGTTGTCGATCTTCACCTGGTAGCCGAGGCTTTCCAGGAGCAGGCGGGCGACGGCGTTGGTGGAGGCGATGTCGCTCCAACCGGGGTCGGCCATCTTCACGGTGGTGCATCGGGCATCGCTGTCGGCGTGGGCTGTGATGGCAGTCAGGCCAAGGGCCAGGGCGATCACGGCTGTGGTGCACTTCTTCATGGCGGCCTCTCTACTCAATCCAGGGGTGCGGGCTGTGGATAACGTGCCTTGCGCTCGAGGTCGTCGAGATCGATGTGGTTGCGCATGTACTGTTGGCTGGCATCCACCCAGGGTTGGTGGTCCCAGCTCTTCAGCTTGCCGATGGACAGTGCCTCGGCCACCAGGCGACGGCGTCGCTGGCTGGCCAGCACTTGCTGGCGCAGGGCGGGAATGTCCCAGCGTTGGCGGGCTTGATCGACAAATGCCTGCAGCAGCGCCTGATGGTCCGGGCTGCCGGTGAGGTTCTCCCGCTCGTGCGGGTCGCGGCTCAGGTCATAGAGTAGACACGGGTCGTCCTCGCTGTACACGAACTTGTACGGGCCTCGGCGGATCATCATCAACGGGCCGACGGTGCCTTCGGCCATGTATTCGCCGATCACCTCGTCATGCCCGCCCTGCCCTTGCAGGTGCCCGACCAGCGAGCGGCCATCCAGGTGCAGGGACGACTCGATCGCGCCACCGGCCAGCGCCACGAGGGTAGGCAGTAAATCGCAGGTGGAGACGTTGGCGCTGACCCGCGCCGCGGCAAAGCGTTTAGGGGCATGCACCAGCAGCGGCACCCGAGCCGACATCTCGAACCAGTGCATCTTGTACCAGAGCCCACGCTCGCCAAGCATGTCGCCGTGGTCGCCCGAGAACACGATCACGGTGTCGTCGGCCAGGTCGCATTCCTCCAGGGTCTGCAGGAGCTTGCCGATGTTGTCGTCGATGTAGCTGCAGGCACCGAAATAGGCGCGACGGGCATCGCGGATCTTGTGCGCGGGCAAGGGTTTGTCCCACAGGTCGTAGACCTTGAGCAGGCGTTGGGAGTGCGGGTCCTGTTGGGCCTGGTCGATGGTTTCAAGCGGCATGGGGATATCCACACCGTCGTACAGATCCCAGTAGTGCTTTGGAATCGTGTACGGGTCGTGGGGGTGCGTCATGGAAACGGTCAGGCAGAACGGTCGGCCATCGTTCTCGCGGACGTGGTCGTAAAGATACTGGCGGGCCTTGAACACCACTTCCTCGTCGAAATCCAGCTGGTTGGTCCGAACGCAAGGCCCTGCCTGCAGCACCGAGGACATGTTGTGGTACCAGCTCGGGCGCTGGTCGGGCTCGTCCCAGCTCACGGCCCAGCCATAGTCGGCCGGGTAGATATCGCTGGTCAGGCGTTCCTCGTAGCCGTGCAGTTGGTCCGGGCCGCAGAAATGCATCTTGCCCGACAGCGCCGTGCGATAGCCCAGGCGGCGCAGGTAGTGGGCGTAGGTGGGGACGTCGGCGGGGAAATCCGCGGCGTTGTCGTAGGCACCGATGCGGCTGGGCAACTGGCCGCTGACCAGGGTGAAGCGCGAGGGCGCGCACAGCGGGCTGTTGCAGTAGGCGGCGTCGAACACCACGGCCTGCTCGGCCAGGCGGCTCAGGTGCGGCATCTGGATGGGAGAGGGGTTGTAGATCGGCAGCATGGGCGCGGCCATCTGGTCGGCCATGATGAACAGGATGTTGGGTCGCTTCATGGGTGCCTTCCATCGTTGAAGGTTATGGGAACCGCTTGCGATCGAGGATGCGACTGTGGATAACATGGGTAAAGCCCACGCCGGGCAATGAGTGGGATTAGCTGAGCTTATGTTTGACCACCTTGCTGACGTTTCCCTGGACACCCTGCGGGTCTTCGAGGCCGCCGCCCGGCTGCGGGGCTTTACCGCCGCGGCACTGGAGCTGGGCACTACGCAGCCGGCGGTGAGCCAGCAGGTCAAGCGCCTGGAGGCCCAGTTGGGCACACGCCTGTTCGACCGGATCTACCGGGGGATCGAGTTGACCGAGACGGGGCAGGCGCTGTTCGAGCAGATCCACCAAGCGTTGTTGGCCATGGACGATGGCATCGCCCAGGCCAGCGGACGCGGCCAGCGTGAGGTGCTGCAGGTGGCCACCGACTTCGCCTTTGCGGCCTTCTGGCTGATGCCACGGTTGCCGCGCTTCCATGAGGCTTATCCACAGGTGGATGTCAGCCTGGTGACCGGTGAGCGCAGCCAGGCCATGCTGCGCCCGGACATCGACGTGGCGGTGCTGTTCGGCGATGGACGCTTCCATCAGGGCGAGAGCCGCTGGCTGTTCGATGAGGAAGTCTTCCCGGTCTGCAGCCCCAACCTGATTCGTGGCAAACCCGCGTCAGCCGAGGCTTTGCAACGATTGCCCCTGCTTCATCTGAGGGGTGAGCAGGCCAGTCGCTGGTTCGATTGGGGCGGGGTGTTTCGTGGGTTTGGCCTGCACAGCCCGCCGCCTGCAGGGCAACTGCGTTTCGACAACTACACCTTGCTGATCCAGGCGGCGATCGCGGGACAGGGGGTGGCGATCGGTTGGCGGCACCTGGTCGATGGCTTGGTGGACCAGGGGTTGTTGTGCCGGCCGCTCGAGGGCAGTTTGCGCTCGGCGCGGGGGTATTACGTGGTCCTGCCCCCGCGCAAACGGCGGGGGGCGCTGATCGAGCGGTTCGTGGACTGGCTGGAACAGGAGCGTGGGGTGTGAATTCACGGGGGCTCTAGAGCACGAAGTTCACATGCTCGCCTTGGTGCAGGTTCAGCTCGAGGGTATCGACCATTCCTGCGGCAATCCGCGCCAATCGCTGCAAAGGCCCGGCCAGTCCGGGCTCCAGCGTTCCATCGAGGTTGCGAAAATGCTCGATGCCCAGGCCGGGTCTGTCTTCAGGGGCATTGATCAGCGTCCAGCGCAGGGCGCTGCGTTGCAGCCCATCGACGATCTGGTCGGCACAGTCGCGCTGCGCTTCGTTATGCCGGGATGGCGTGTCCAGCACGTCGAAATCGCCCACCAGCAATAGCCGGCGTATAGTCGTACGGGAAAGGCCTGCCACCAGGGCCTCGGCCATTTGCCGCTGCGCGGGCAAGTCGCCGGGGGCGAGCGCCGAGAGCAAGGCGATCACCGCCGATCCACCGGCCACGCTCTGTTCGGCCTGATGCTTGTCGCCTAGTGCACCTCGTTTGAAGTGCAGGCCGGGGCGCGGTGCGTGACGGTTGAGGTCATCGACCACCGCCGTGACTTCATGCTGGCGCGACAGCAGCTCGACGATCAGGGCACTGCCCAGGCTGCTTTCGGCACCGAACAGGACCAGTTTGAACACTGGGGTCTCGGCATTTTTCACAGAATCGCTCCCCTTTGCGGGCCAGTGATCGTTTGACCTCATTTGGGAGTAATCGTGCAAAGGATCAAGGGTTATCACGCCCACGTGTACTACGACGCATCGACGATGGAGCAGGCCCGGGCGCTGTGTGAGGAAGCGGCGCGGCTGTTTCCCGTGACCATGGGGCGCATGCACCAGAAGCCGGTCGGGCCGCATCCGGACTGGAGCTGCCAGCTGGCTTTCGGGCCGGAGGTGGTGGGGGTGGTATTGCCGTGGCTGGCACTGTATCGCAAGGGGTTGGTGGTGTTCCTGCACCCGCTGACGGGGGATGAACTGGCGGATCACCGGGATCATGCGATCTGGATGGGGGCTGTCAGGCCGTTGGACCTGTCGATCTTCGAATGACTGGAGCCGCTTTGCGGCCCATCGCAGGCTTTCGCCAGCTCCCACGAGTGATCCCGTGGGGCTGGCGTAGCCCTCGCGATATTACTGGCGGGCGCCGCGCACGCCTTCAGCCAGCGCCGAGCACAGGCTCAGCACATCCGCTACCGCCTGGTCGGCACTCTTGGCCTGGGCGATCTTGTCGACCAACGCCGAACCTACCACCACGCCTTCGGACAGCTTGGCGATCGCCGCGGCCTGCTCCGGTGTGCGGATACCGAAACCAACGCTGATCGGCAGGTCGGTGTGGCGGCGCAGGCGGGCGATGGCCTGCTGCACGTGCTCGGTGGTGGCCGAACCGGCACCGGTCACGCCAGCCACCGAGACGTAGTAGACGAAGCCAGAGCTGCGCTCCAGTACGCGCGGGAGGCGGGCGTCGTCGGTGGTCGGCGTGGTCAGGCGGATGAAGTCGATGCCCGCGGCCTGGGCTGGGGTGGCCAGCTCGGCGTCGTGCTCAGGTGGCAGGTCGACGATGATCAGGCCATCGACGCCGGCTTCCTTGGCTTCTGCCACGAAGCGCTCCACGCCAAAGCGATGGATCGGATTGTAGTAGCCCATCAGCACGATCGGTGTGGTCTGGTTGCCGACGCGGAACTCGCGGACCATCTGCAAGGTTTTCGCCAGGGTCTGGCCGGCTTCCAGGGCGCGCAGGGTCGCCAGCTGGATGGCCACGCCATCGGCCATCGGGTCGGTGAACGGCATGCCCAGTTCGATCACGTCGGCACCGGCTTCAGGCAGGCCCTTGAGGATCGCCAGGGAGGCGTCGTAGCCAGGGTCGCCGGCGGTGATGAAGGTGACCAGCGCGGAGCGGCCTTCGGCCTTCAGCTCGGCGAAGCGGTGTTCAAGACGGCTCATGGCTGTTTCTCCTGGGCGGCCATATGGTTCATCACAGTTTGCATGTCCTTGTCGCCACGACCGGACAGGCACACGACCATCAGGTGGTCCTTGGGCAGGTTGGGAGCGCGCTTGATCGTCTCGGCCAGGGCATGGGAGCTCTCCAGGGCCGGGATGATGCCTTCCAGGCGGCAGCAGGTGTGGAAGGCGTCGAGCGCTTCGTCGTCGGTGATGCTGACGTATTCGACGCGCTTCACTTCGTGCAGGTAGGCGTGCTCGGGGCCGATGCCGGGGTAGTCCAGGCCGGCGGAAATCGAGTGGGCGTCGGTGATCTGGCCGTCCTCATCCTGCAGCAGGTAAGTGCGGTTGCCGTGCAGCACGCCCGGGACGCCGCCGTTGAGGCTGGCGGCATGCTTGTCGGTGTTCACGCCGTGGCCACCGGCTTCGACGCCGATGATCTGCACGCTGGCGTCATCGAGGAAGTCGTGGAACAGGCCCATGGCGTTGGAGCCACCGCCGACGCAAGCGACCAGGCTGTCAGGCAGGCGGCCTTCCTTCTCGTGCAGTTGGGCGCGGGTTTCCTTGCCGATGATCGACTGGAAGTCGCGGACCATCGCCGGGTACGGGTGAGGACCTGCCACGGTGCCGATCAGGTAGAAGGTGTCGTCGACGTTGGTGACCCAGTCGCGCAGGGCCTCGTTCATGGCGTCCTTGAGGGTGCCGGTGCCGGCGGTGACCGGAACGATCTCGGCGCCCAGCAGCTTCATGCGGAACACGTTGGCCTGCTGGCGCTCGATGTCGGTGGCGCCCATGTAGATCACGCAGGGCAGGCCGAAGCGTGCGGCAACGGTGGCAGTGGCCACGCCGTGCATGCCGGCGCCGGTTTCGGCGATCAGGCGTTTCTTGCCCATGCGCTTGGCCAGCAGCACTTGGCCGATGCAGTTGTTCACCTTGTGCGCGCCGGTGTGGTTGAGCTCTTCACGTTTGAAGAAGATCTTCGCCCCGCCGCAGTGTTCGGTCAGGCGTTCGGCGAAGTACAACGGGTTGGGCCGGCCGATGTAGTCGCGCTGGAAGTAGGCCAGTTCTTCGAGGAACTTCGGATCGGCCTTGGCCGCTTCGTACTCGCGGGCCAGGTCAAGGACCAGCGGCATCAGGGTTTCGGCCACGTAGCGGCCGCCGAACGAGCCGAACAGGCCGTTGGCATCGGGGCCGGCACGGTATTGGGTCTGGGTCATGGGACGCTCCATAGGCGATGTGATCAGTGAAATCGGGTGGGCTTGTCCGTGGGGGAACGTGTTCCCACAAATCTGGGCGATGCTGAACCTGTGGGAGCGGGTTTACCCGCGAACAGGCCTACATCGGTCGATGGGCCTACTCTAACCACGACATGGCCGGCTGAAAACCGATAAGATTGCGATAACTTGTCAGAAAATCTCACATATCAAATGCGCCAGGATCTCCCGCCCCTCAATGCGTTGCGCGCCTTCGAGGCCACTGCCAGGCTCAACAGCGTCAGCCAGGCCGCCGAGCTTTTGCACGTCACCCATGGTGCTGTCAGTCGTCAGATCAAGGTGCTCGAAGAGCATCTGGGCGTGGCGCTGTTCGTCAAGGACGGGCGTGGCATCAAACTCACAGATGCCGGTGTCCGCCTGCGCGATGCGAGTTTCGATGCGTTCGACCGGCTGCGCACGGTCTGTTCGGAACTCAGCCGCGACGTCAACGAGGCGCCGTTCGTGCTGGGGTGCTCCGGCAGTCTGCTGGCGCGCTGGTTCATCCCTCGCCTGGGGCGGCTGAAGGCCGATCTGCCGGAGCTGCGCCTGCACCTGTCCGCGGGTGAGGGCGATCTGGACCCTCGCCGTCCCGGCCTGGATGCCTTGTTGGTATACGCCGAGCCGCCGTGGCCTGCGGACATGCAGGTCCATGTGTTGGCCCAGGAGCGCATCGGGCCGGTGGTGAGCCCGCACTTCGCGGGATTCGAGCGTTTGCGTGAGGCGCCGGCCACCGCCTTGCTCGATGAAGCCCTGCTGAACACCACTTCGCGTCCGCAGGCCTGGCCGACCTGGGCCGGGCAGCAAGGGCTGGACCCTGCAGCGCTGACGTTCGGCCAGGCTTTCGAGCATCTCTATTACCTGCTGGAGGCGGCGGTTGCCGGCCTGGGCGTGGCCATCGCGCCACAACCGTTGGTGGCGGATGACCTGCGGGCCGGGCGGCTGAGTGCGCCCTGGGGCTTCTCGCCTACCCGCGCGGCATTGGCACTGTGGGTGCCGCGACGCGCCGCGGATGGGCGCGCCGAGCAGTTGGCGCAGTGGCTGCGCAATGAATTGGAACTGCAGATGGCCTAGTTGCGCTTGCACATCAGCCAGGCGGCCAGCAGGCCAAGGGCACCGATGGCGACGCCCGCGGTAGTCCAGGGGTGTTCCTGGGCGTAATCGCGGGTGGCGATGCCGGTCTGGCGGGTGCGGGCTTTTACTTCTTCATAGGCCTCGCCCATCAGGGTGCGTGACTGTCTGAGCGCGTTTTCGGCGTTGCTGCGGATCGCTTTCATGGATTTCTGCGACTCTTCCGAGGCGTCGTGCTTGAGGTGCTCGAGGGTCTTGAGCAGGCTTTCGATCTCCGCCTCCATGCTTTCCAGCGACGCTTTACGCAGCGAGTTGTAGGCCATGATGACTCTCCTTCGCGGTGGGTTGGGTTGTAAGGGTTGCGACTGTGCAGCGCAGCGAAAGTGCGATCGAACTTTCGTTTGCCGTGCGAGTTCGCAGGTAAAGCGGGCCTGCGCTGCTAGGCTCAAATCTCGTACGCCAACCAAGGAGAGCGCTCATGTCCGATCATCGCACCTACAAGAAGATCGAGCTGGTCGGGTCCTCACCCACCAGCATCGAGGACGCGATCAACAATGCCCTGGCCGAAGCCGGCAAGAGCATCAAGCACCTGGAGTGGTTCGAGGTCGTCGATACCCGGGGTCATATCCGCGACAACCAGGCGGCGCACTTTCAGGTCACGCTGAAGGTCGGTTTCCGCATCGCCAATAGCTGAAACATGCCCAGGCTGGCATCGACCGGCCAGATGAGGTAAAGGTTGCAGGGTGCCATTTCGATAGTGGCACCCTGTCCTTTTTTGATCTGAACAAGGAAAGCGATCGATGAAGAAACTGATTCTGGCAGTGGGATTGATGGCGTTGGCAGGCGGTGCGTTTGCGGCTGGGAAGCCGTGCGAAGAGCTCAAGGCCGAAATCGCGGCGAAGCTGGATGCCAAGGGTGTGAAGGGCTATACGCTGGAGATCGTCAACAAGGGCGAGCCGGCTGGCAAGGTGGTCGGTAGCTGCGAGGGCGGCACCAAGGAAATCGTCTATCGACGGGGTTGAGGTGGTGAAGGCTTCGCGGGTGACTCCGCTCCCATTTGATCCGGGCTGAACCGGTGGGAGCGGGTTCACCCGCCAGAGGCGCTACTGCGTCTTGAGCGCCTGGGCCATCAGCTCGTAGGAGCGCAAGCGATCCGCATGCTCGTACAGATCGCAGGTGAAGATCAGCTCATCGGCGCCGGTCTGCTCCAATAGCACTTGCACCTTGGCCCGCACCTTCTGCGGGCTGCCAATCATCGCCAGACCCAGGAAACTGCCCACCGCATCGCGTTCATGGGGCAGCCACAAGCCGTCCATGCTCGGCACCGGTGGGCGCTGCATCAGGCTCTGGCCACGGATCAGCGCGAGGATACGCTGGTACACGGACGTCGCCAGGTACTGGGCGTGTTCATCGGTGTCGGCCACGACCATCGGCACGCCTAGCATCACGTAAGGCTTGTCGAGCACGGTCGAGGGCTTGAAATGGTCGCGATAGATGCGGATCGCCTCGTGCATATAGCGCGGGGCGAAGTGCGAGGCGAAGGCATAGGGCAGCCCGCGCATGCCGGCCAGCTGGGCGCTGAACAAGCTGGAGCCCAGGAGCCAGATCGGGACCTCGGTGTCATGGCCGGGCACGGCGATGACTTTCTGATCCGGCGTGCGAGGGCCCAGATAACGCGACAGCTCCTCGACATCATCCGGGAAATCATCGGCGCTGCCGGAACGTTCGCGACGCAAGGCGCGAGCGGTCATCTGATCGGAGCCGGGCGCACGGCCAAGGCCCAGGTCGATACGGCCCGGGTACAGGCTCGCCAGGGTGCCGAACTGCTCGGCGATCACCAGGGGGGCATGGTTGGGCAGCATCACGCCGCCAGAGCCGATGCGGATGCTCGAGGTTCCGCCGGCCAGGTAGCCGATCAGCACCGAAGTGGCGGAGCTGGCGATGCCGTCCATGTTGTGGTGCTCGGCCACCCAGAAGCGGTTGTAGCCCCAGCGCTCGACGTGCTGCGCCAGATCCAGCGAGTTGCGCAGTGACTGCGCTGGCCCGCTGTCGGCGCGCACCGGTACCAGGTCGAGGGTGGAAATCTTCAGGTCACGCAGGTGCGTCATTGGAGCCTCCGCAGAAAGTTGGCCAAGGGCCTTGAGGACTCTGTATGGGCAGTTTCCGAGGTTTCAATGTTGAGCATCAGATTGATCTGAACTTGCGCAGGGTGCCGTCCTCAGAACCCATAGGTACTCATCCCATGACCAGGAGGCAGCATGAAAAAGACAGCATCGGCGATCTGGCAAGGCGGGCTCAAGGACGGCAAGGGCTCACTGTCTACCGAGAGTGGGGCGCTCAAGCAGAATCCCTACGGCTTCAACACCCGTTTCGAAGGCTCACCCGGGACCAACCCGGAGGAGTTGATCGGTGCGGCGCATGCGGGGTGCTTCTCGATGGCGCTGTCGATGATGCTAGGCGAGGCGGGACTGACCGCGGAGCGCATCGACACCATTGCCGAGGTGAGCCTGGACAAACAGCCCGACGGCTTCGCCATCACCGCCGTGCACCTGATCCTCAAGGCCAAGGTGCCTGGCGCGAGCGAGGCGCAGTTCCAGGAGATCGCCAACAAGGCCAAGGCCGGCTGCCCGGTATCCAAGGTGCTCAACGCCGCGATCAGCCTGGACGCGACGTTGGTTGCCTAGGCGCAACAGGGACGGTTTCCTGTAGTCTAAACAGCGTTGGCAGCCCGACTGCCTCTACAGGAGCCGTCCCATGATCCGCGTTGCAACCGCCGTGCTGGTTTCCCTGCTGGCCACGACCGCCCTGGCCGCCCCCAAACCGTGCGAAGAACTCAAAGCCGAGATCGAAGCGAAGATCCAGGCTGCGGGCGTGACGTCCTATACCTTGGAAATCGTGCCCAATGGCGAGGTCCGCGACCAGAACATGATCGTTGGCAGCTGCGATGGTGGTACCAAGAAGATCATCTATCAGAAGAACGACCGCTAGGCTCTGTACGAAAAGCCTTGATACTCGGTGATGCTGCGTTGAAAACAGCCTCGGAATGCTCATTTACAACCCGTAAACTGCGCTTCCTCAGCTGTTTTCGCCTTGCCTGATCTTCGTCTCAAGACTTTTTTCATACAGACCCTAGCTTCGAGACGTGAGGCTGCGGCACAAGGCCGCTCCTACCGGCACGGTGTAGGAGCGGCCTTGTGCCGCGAAGGGCCGCAACGAGGCCCCAAGGCTCACGGAATGCAGAAGACGTTGCTGGGCTCGTCCACCACCACCGTGCGTTCGGCATCGAACAGCAGCACCTGCGGCTGCATCACTGGCGCTCGGGCTTCCAGGCGGTAGCGTTCGCCGGCCTTGAAGTCGTCATAGCGCACGGTCAGGTAGCAGGTGCGTTCGGTCGGGTCGGTCGAAAAGCCGCCTGAGTACACCTCGTAGTCGAAGCGCACCACCAGCTCATGCCGACCAGGCGTGACCTGGAAGTAGCGGCCATCATCGAGCCGCTTGCCGTCCAGGCGGTCGGCCATGATGGTCTTGCCAGGGGTGATGGTGTAGAGATCGACCCAAGCCTGCTTGGGGTCGACGGGCGGCAAGGGGCTGGCGCAGGCCCCCAGCGCACTGAGGGCGATCAGCATCATGGGCTGGCGCATGGCGAAACTCCCGCTTGCGATTCACAAGCTATAAGCATAGCGCCGACACGCCTGCGCTGTCGTGAAAGTCTTGGTCGTTCAGGTGCGCTGGCAGCCTGCAGGCAGGCCTTGGCTCACGAGATTTCGCTGCTGGTCGTAGAGCTTGATCCAGGGGCGGAATCCGATACTGCCGGCTTGCAACTGGTAACGCTGGCCGGCGCTGAAATCCTTGAAGGTCAGGTTGAGCTGGCAGTCGCGCCACAAGGGCTCGTCGACCGGACCGATATTGCTTGGCGCCACGGCGAACTGATAACGCACGGTCAGCTCATGGTTGCCCGGCTGGACTTCGAAGTAGCGGGTGTCGGCCCAGTCGCGCTCGTCTACCTGCACCGCGTGCAGGGACGTGTTGTCGTAGGGCGCCAGGTCGACCCAGGCCTGGTTAGGGTCTGGCGCCGGCAAGGTGGAGCATCCGGACAGCAGCACGAGCGTGCCGGCGATGACAATCATTGAACGCATGGCGAAACGCCCCCCTGGCGAGATAGTCTTGGACCGCACTGGCCGTGAGCGAGATAGACAGCCCTGATGTTCCGACTTTTTCTTTTGCAGCGCTCAAGCCCTGGGCCTCTCGACCGCGTTTTCACCCGTTTGGTTCCCCTCCTGGCCGCCGTCCTGCTGAACGGTTGCAGCAGCCTGGGCTATTACGGGCAATTGGCCGAGGGGCAATGGCAGCTGTTGCGCGCACGCCAGCCGGTGGAGCGCCTGCTTGATGACCCCGCCACCCCTGCCCCGTTACGCCAGCGTCTGACGCAAGCCGAGCAGGCCCGGCGGTTCGCCAGTGAGCACTTGAAACTGCCGGACAACCGCAGCTACCGCGTCTATGCCGATCTGGGCCGGCCCTATGTGGTCTGGAACGTGTTCGCCACGCCGGAGCTTTCGTTGCAGCCGGTGACCCATTGCTTCCCGATTGCCGGCTGCGTGGCCTATCGGGGCTACTACCGGCAAGGTGCGGCCCGGGGCGCTGCGGCGTTGATGCGCCAGCAGGGGCTGGACACCTACATAGGCGGCGTCGAAGCGTATTCGACCCTGGGCTGGTTCGACGATCCGATCCTTTCCTCGATGGTCGGCTGGGGCGACGAGCGCTTGGCCGCCGTGATCTTCCACGAGCTGGCGCACCAGCGTTTCTATGTGCAGGACGACACTGAATTCAACGAATCTTTTGCCTCCTTCGTCGAGCAGGAGGGATCGCGGCAATGGCGCGTGGCGCGTGGGCTTCCAGCGATTCAAGAGCATGCGCTGCGCCAGCGTGAGCAGTTCATCCAGCTGGTGTTGGACAGCCGGGTGCGGCTTGAGGCGATCTATGCGAGCCCACGCAACGAGGCGGGCAAGCGGGCGGCCAAGCAGGTGGAGTTCGAACGGCTACGCCAGGCTTATCAGCAGATGCGCGATGAGCAGTGGAATGGTGACAAGCGCTATGACGCCTGGATGTATGGGCCGATGAACAACGCCAAGCTGTTGCCGTTCGGGTTGTATGACCAATGGGTGCCGGCGTTTGCGGCGCTGTTTGGGCAAGTGGGCGGCGACTGGACGCTGTTCTACCAGCGGGTCGAGGCCCTTGGGCAATTGCCAGTCGAACAGCGCAAGGCAGCGCTGGGTCGGCTGGCTGAGAGCCGGTGAAGGGAGGCGGCACAGCCGCCCCATGCGATCAACGGTTGATAAACGCTTGGTGCATCTGCGCCACGGTCTGGAAGTGGAACGCCGGCGCTTCGGCCGTCAGCTCTTCATGGCTGCCGAAGCCATACCCTACCGCCACCGCCTGCAGCCCGTTGCTGCGCGCGCCGATCAGGTCGTGCTTGCGGTCACCGATCATCAGCGTCTGGGCCGGGTCCAGCCCTTCTTCGTCCAACAGGTGGCGAATCAGCTCGACCTTGTTGGTGCGGGTGCCGTCCAGTTCGCTGCCGTAGATCACCTTGAAATGATGGTCGAAGGCGAAGTGCCGGGCGATCTCGCGGGCGAACTCCCAGGGCTTCGAGGTGGCGATGTACAGCGTGCGGCCTTGGCTGTTGAGGGCCTCGAGCAGGTCTGGCACGCCGTCGAACACCAGGTTTTCGTACAAGCCGGTGACGCGGAAGCGCTCACGATAGAAGTTCACCGCCTCCCAGGCCTTGGCTTCGTCGAAGCCATAGAACTGCATGAAGGCCTGCAGCAAAGGTGGTCCGATGAAGTGTTCGAGACGGGTCAGGTCCGGCTCGTCGATGCCCAGCTTGGCCAGGGCGTATTGGATCGAGCGGGTGATGCCCAGACGGGGGTCGGTCAGGGTGCCGTCGAGGTCGAAGAGGATGTTCTGCTGGTGCATGCGATGCGTTCCACTGAAGTCGTTCGTTGACTGCTTCGCGGGTAAACCCGCTCCACAAGCCCTACGAGAGCGGGTTTACCCACGACCAGGATCATTCCGGTTGGTCGTAGCCTTCGGCCAGGTGCTGGTCCTTGAGCTTGACGTAATTGGCGGCGCTGTAGGGGAAGAAGGCACGCTCTTTGTCGGTCAACGGGCGAGCCTGCTTTGCTGGGCTGCCGACGTACAGGTAGCCGCTCTCCAGGCGTTTTCCGGGAGGGACCAGGCTGCCGGCACCGATGATCACCTCGTCTTCCACCACCGCGCCATCCATGATCGTGCAACCCATGCCGACCAGGATGCGATTGCCCAGGGTACAGCCATGGAGCATGACTTTGTGACCGATGGTCACATCATCGCCGATCAAGAGCGGGAAGCCGTCCGGGTTGAACGGGCCGGCATGGGTGATGTGCAGCACGCTGCCGTCCTGCACGCTGGTGCGCGCACCGATGCGGATGCGGTGCATGTCGCCGCGAACGACCGTCAGCGGCCAGACCGAGCTGTCCTCACCGATCTCCACGTCGCCCAGCACCACCGCCGAACGGTCGACGAAAACCCGGGGTCCAACTTTCGGAGTGTGTTGTGCAAAGCGTCGGATGGCCATGATAGCGCCCCTCTTGAATGCCGATAGGCGGGCTGCCTGCTGCGGTCGGCGTCGATTGTAATTAAGATGGTCCCGTGTTTCCTCCTGCCAAGGTATCTAAACCGTGAGTGCGAACAACCCGCTTCTGCAGTCCTACGATCTGCCGCCCTTCTCGGCGATCCGTGCCGAACACGTGCTGCCGGCGATCGAGCAGATCCTGGCCGACAACCGAAAAGCCATTGCCCAGCTCCTCGAACAGCAAGGCCAGAACCCCACCTGGGCCGGCCTGGTGCTGGCGATGGACGAGCTCAACGACCGCCTGGGCGCCGCCTGGAGCCCGGTCAGCCACCTCAATGCGGTGTGCAACAGCAAAGAGCTGCGCGAGGCCTACGAGTCCTGCCTGCCCGCGCTGAGTGCCTACTCCACCGAACTGGGGCAGAACCGCGCCCTGTTCGAAGCCTATGAAGCCCTGGCCAAGAGCCCGGAAGCCGCAGGCTTCGACGTGGCGCAGAAGACCATCATCGACCATGCCCTGCGCGATTTCCGTCTGTCGGGCATCGACCTGCCGGCCGACAAGCAGCAGCGCTACGCTGAGGTGCAAAGCCGCCTGAGCGAACTGGGCAGCCGCTTCTCCAACCAGTTGCTGGACGCCACCCAGGCCTGGACCAAGCACGTCACCGACGAAGCGCAGCTCGCCGGCCTGACCGACTCGGCCAAGGCGCAGATGGCCGCCGCTGCCCAGGCCAAAGATCTGGACGGTTGGCTGATCACCCTGGAGTTCCCCAGCTACTACGCGGTGATGACCTACGCCAATGACCGCGCTCTGCGCGAAGAACTCTACGCCGCCTACTGCACCCGCGCCTCCGACCAGGGCCCGAACGCTGGCCAGTTCGACAACGGCCCGGTGATGAGCGAAATCCTCGACCTGCGCCAGGAACTCGCCGAGCTGCTGGGCTACAAGAACTACGCCGAGCTGAGCCTGGCCACCAAGATGGCCGAGTCCAGCGACCAGGTGTTGAGCTTCCTGCGGGACCTGGCCAAGCGCAGCAAACCATTCGCCGCCCAGGATCTTGAGCAGCTCAAGGCCTATGCCGCCGAGCAGGGCTGCCCCGAGCTGTCGAGCTGGGATGCCGGCTACTACGGCGAGAAGCTGCGCGAGCAGCGCTACAGCGTCTCCCAGGAGGCTCTGCGCGCCTACTTCCCGGTCGACAAGGTGCTTTCGGGCCTGTTCACCATCGTCCAGCGTCTGTACGGCATCGAGATTACCGAACTCAAGGGCTTCGACACCTGGCACCCGGACGTGCGCCTGTTCGAGATCAAGGAAAACGGCCAACACGTGGGCCGCTTCTTCTTCGACCTGTACGCCCGCGCCAACAAGCGTGGCGGTGCCTGGATGGACGGCGCGCGCGACCGTCGCCGTACCGCGGCCGGCAGCCTGCAGAGCCCAGTGGCGAACCTGGTGTGCAACTTCACCCCGGCCGCGCCCGGCAAGCCGGCGCTGCTGACCCACGACGAAGTCACCACTTTGTTCCACGAGTTCGGCCATGGCCTGCACCACCTGCTCACCCGCATCGAGCATGCGGGCGTTTCCGGTATCAACGGTGTGGCCTGGGACGCGGTGGAGCTGCCGAGCCAGTTCATGGAGAACTGGTGCTGGGAGCCTGACGGCCTGGCCTTGATTTCCGGCCACTACGAGACCGGCAAGCCCCTGCCCCAAGACCTGCTGGACAAGATGCTGGCGGCCAAGAACTTCCAGTCGGGCATGATGATGGTGCGCCAGCTGGAGTTCTCGCTGTTCGACTTCGAGCTGCACGCCAACCACGGCGATGGCCGCAGCGTGCTGCAGGTGCTCGAAGGCGTGCGCGACGAGGTGTCGGTGATGCGACCGCCTGCCTACAACCGCTTCCCCAACAGCTTCGCCCACATCTTCGCTGGCGGCTACGCGGCCGGCTACTACAGCTACAAGTGGGCTGAAGTGCTCTCGGCGGACGCCTTCTCGCGCTTTGAGGAAGAAGGCGTGCTCAATGCCGAGACCGGCCGTGCCTTCCGCGAGGCGATCCTGGCCCGTGGCGGCTCCCGTGAGCCGATGGTGCTGTTCGTCGACTTCCGTGGCCGCGAGCCCTCCATCGATGCATTGCTGCGCCATAGTGGTCTGACCGAGGACGCGGCGGCATGAGCGAGGTTCCTGTGAGCAAAACCAAGAAGCGCTTCATCGCCGGGGCGGTCTGCCCGGCGTGCAGCGAGCCCGACAAGCTGATGATGTGGAACGAAGATGGCGTGCCGCACCGCGAGTGCGTGGCCTGCGGTTTCACCGACACCCTGAACGAACAGGGCCTGTCGGTACCCACCGAATTGGGCACCCGGGTCAATCACCTGGCGCCCAAGGCGGCACCGGCCAAGGTGCAGACCGTGCAGTTCTTCCCCAATCCGAAGCTGAAGAAACCGGCCGAGTAAGGCTGTCGCGCCACCAGGTCCTGGCCGGTGGCGCGTCTCTATGAACACAGGTGGTAGTTATGCAGCCACCTGTGCCGCAGCTTGCGTTCCATGCTCGCGTTGATCATCAACCGAGCAGGAACCCTCCATGCAAGCCCCCAATCCCCTATTGAACGAAAACCGCTCGCCCATCGATTACGACAGGCTCACGCTCGAGCATGTGAAGTCGGCCCACGACACGGTGGCCCGCGCCTATGAGGCGGGTTTGGCGCAGGTGCTGGACAGTCAGCAGACGCAATCCAGTTGGTATGGCCTGGTGTTGGCGATGGATGAGGTGATCGCCGATCTGCAGGCGGTGGTCTTTGCAACCATGCCCCTGACCGGCCAGGGCGAGGCGTGGAGTGCGGCGTTCGGCGAAGGGTACAGCCGCGCGCAGCGCCTGTTCATGGAAAGCCGCAGAAGCCAGCCGCTGCACGCCCTCTATGAGCGGTTGGCTGCAGGCGAGCCCAGCCTGGACGTCTATGAACAGGCCACGTTACGCAGGATCTTGTTGGAGTTCCGTTTGGCTGGTGTGCATCTGGATACCCAGCAAAGCGCTACGCTGGCGCAGCTGGAGGACGACATCAACGACCAGATCGGTGGCTTTTACCAGACGCTCGATGAAACGCGTGAGCGATCGAGCATTCATCTCGAGGAGCAGACGCGCCTGGAAGGCATTCCCCAGCGCCTGCGCGACCAGATGGCCCGGCAAGCCAGGGACGCAGGCCTGGAGGGCTGGCAGATCCTCTGCAATGAACGGCACGCCAACATCATTCTCGAGTTCGCCGAGGATCGGAGCCTGCGCGAGGCTGTCTACAGGGCCTACCACAGCCGAGGTGTTCATGCCGATGAGCAGCAGGACAATGGCACTCGTCTGCAGCAGCTGGCGCTGTTGCGTGAGCAGAAAGGGCACCTGATCGGAAACGCCAGCTACGCGCAGTTGATGTTGCAGGGCAAGGCCGCAGGTGGGGTGGAGCCAGTGCGTCAGTTGCTCCAGACGCTGGCGCAGCGGTTGCGACCGGCCATGCTCAAGGCCCGTGCCGAGCTTCAGCAACTGGCCGCGGAGCACGCTCTGGGTGAAGCCCAGCCTTGGGACATCAAGTACCTGCGAGCCCGCAAGCAGGTGATGAGCAGTGAAACGCTGCGCGGCTACTTCACCTTGGACAAGGCGATACACGCCTTGGTCGATCTGGCCGAGCGGGTCTTCGACCTGACGCTTGCGCCCTGCTCTGCCTCGGCGTGGCATCCCAGCGTGCGCACCTTTACCGTGCAGCAAGATGGCGTGGAGGTTGGCGTGCTGTACCTGGATGTCCTCACCTATCCGGGCAAGCAAGGCGGTGTTCACACCATTGCCGTGCGTCATCGGCGTCGGGATGTGCAGGGACGGGCTCATGGCGCTTCGGTAATGGTGGTCAGCGACGGCGAGCCAGGCCAGGACGCCCAGCCGCCCCTGCTCGATCATCTGGCGCTGCGCAAACTGTTCCATGAGTTCGGCCATGGGCTGCATATCCTGCTGATGCCCACCACCAATCATGTGTTGTCCGATCCGAATCGGGCAGGCTCCGACAGCCAGGAGTTCTTCGGTAAGTTCCTTGAGCGATGGCTGTGGGACGCGCAGTACCTGGTGGACCTCTCCGGCCACTACCAGACCGGTGCATCGCTCACCCTGGAGCAGGCTCGATCGGTACTGGCCGACCTGCGCCAGGCACAGCTGGAGAAGTGCGCCTTCGATGTGAGCATGGCGCTGTTCGATCTGGAGCTGCACAGCTCGCCCGGCGATGGCAAGACCGTGCAGGAGCGGCTGTCTGAGTGCCGCGAACGCTGCGGCTGCTGGCCGCTGGCGAGCTTCGAGAAGCCGGCGCACGCGTTCGACTATCTGGTGGCAGGCTACGAGGCCGGTTATTACAGCTACGTCTGGGGCGAAGCGCATGCCATCGATGTGTTCACCCATTTCGAGCAATGGGGTGTGCTCGACAACAGGGCGGGCAAACGCTTTCGGGCGGCATTCGCCAACTGGGCCAATGCCAATCCGATGACCAAGGCTTGCGAGGATTTTCTGGGGCGCCCCATGCGGCTCGAGGCGATGCTCGGCTGGTATGGTATTGATAACGGCGCAGCCGGCTGACGTAAGGCGCTGGAACAGATGAATATCCAGCTGTACTGTATATGGATACAGCAAATGGAGCCTGCGATGTTCTCTCCAGCGCCGCAAAAAGGTCGGGGCACGACCCACAATCCGCTCAATCGCTTTTCGCCCAGCCATTCGACGGTCGAAGACGATGGCTGGTATCAGGAAGTGCCGCCGACCCAAGGTACCGAAATCCGGATCGAGACCGCCAAGACCATCATCACCCGCAACACCTCGCCCGATCTGCCCTTCGATCGCTCGATCAATCCCTACCGGGGTTGCGAGCACGGCTGTATCTACTGCTATGCCCGCCCCAGCCATGCCTACTGGGACCTCTCGCCCGGCCTGGATTTCGAGACCAAGCTGATCGCCAAGACCAACGCCGCCGAGGTGCTCGAGCAACAACTGAGCAAACCGGGCTACGTCTGTGCACCGATCAACCTGGGCTCCAATACCGATCCCTACCAACCGATCGAACGGGAGCAGCAACTGACCCGGCGTCTGCTGCAGGTGCTGCTGCGCTATCGCCATCCAGTAACCATCGTCACCAAGGGCGCATTGGTGCTGCGCGACCTCGACCTGCTGGCCGAACTCGCCAGCCAGCGCCTGGCGCGGGTGATGATCAGCCTCACGACTCTCGATGACGCGCTCAAGCGCATCCTCGAACCGCGCGCAGCGGCGCCAAAGGCTCGCTTGCGGACGATCCGTGTGCTGCGCGAGGCCGGAGTGCCGGTGGGGGTGCTGTGCTCGCCAATGATTCCGATGGTCAACGACAGCGAGCTGGAGCAGCTGCTGGAGGCAGCGAAGGACGCCGGCGCCCAGAGCGCGGCCTACATGATGCTGCGCCTGCCATTGGAAGTCGCACCGCTGTTCGAGCAATGGCTGCAGGATCACTACCCACAGCGCGCTGCCCACGTCCTGAGCCTGATCCGCCAGAGCCGTGGGGGTGAGCTGTACGACAGCCGCTTCGGCACGCGCATGCGTGGCGAGGGGGTGTTCGCCGAGTTGCTGGCGCAGCGGTTTCGCAAGGCGGCCAGGCGGCTGGAGTTCGAGGGGCGTGAGGCGCAGGCGCTCGATTGCACGGCCTTTTGCCCGCCGGGCGCGCAGATGGCGTTGTTTTGAAGTGCCGTCTTATGGCCATCCTTAGCCAGGCTCATGCAACCTGAGATTGTTATTCGGGAGTAGTGGCGTTTGATGTTTTTTTGCTATTATCCAAATCCCGCCCCATGAAGCTGGAACGCCCGTTCTAGAGCCTCCGAATTCAGTTTCAGTTAAGTTTTCTCCCGTAGCGTAAGTCGACAAGAGATTGTGATTTATCGCCTGTGCGTGTCATCTAACGCCCTGCATAGCCAGAATCTTTCCCCGGTAAAATGGACCTTACCTACAACCGCCAAGAGGATGAATCATGCCCGTCAAGGACCCAAACAAGGTCGTCCCGGCTGCACCCGCCGAGAGCGCCGATGCCGCCCTGAAGCATATCGTCGACGGCTTCCTGCGTTTTCACCATGACGTCTTCCCCGAGCAGCAAGAGCTGTTCAAGAAGCTCGCCACTGCGCAAAAGCCACGCGCCATGTTCATCACTTGTGCCGACTCACGCATCGTTCCGGAGCTGATCACCCAGAGCTCGCCGGGCGACCTGTTCGTGACCCGCAACGTCGGCAACGTCGTTCCGCCTTATGGGCAGATGAACGGGGGTGTCTCCACCGCCATCGAATACGCTGTGATGGCCCTGGGCGTACACCACATCATCGTCTGCGGTCACTCCGACTGCGGCGCCATGCGCGCGGTACTCAACCCTAACTCGTTGGAGAAGATGCCCACGGTCAAGGCCTGGCTACGCCATGCCGAAGTGGCCCGCACCGTGGTCGAGGACAACTGCTCCTGCGGCACCGAGCACGAAAGCATGCAGGTGCTGACCAAGGAAAACGTCATCGCCCAGCTGCACCACCTGCGTACCCATCCTTCGGTCGCCTCGCGCCTGGCCGCCGGCCAGCTGTTCATCCATGGCTGGGTCTACGACATCGAGAGCAGCCGGATCGAAGCCTACGACGCTGCCACCGACAGCTTCCTGCCGCTCACCGCCGGTGAGCCAATCCCCTGCGCTACGCCGAGAGGCCGCTACTAAGCGACCCGAACACCTGCATTGTTCTTGATGGCCGGTCGCACCCCCGCGGGGTGTGGCCTGGCTGTCGGCTGCCTTGAATTTCCCTGACTGCCCTGCCGGCTTGCTGGCGGCCCGCGCCTGCGCGCGTGTCAGGGTTCCCCGTGCCTGCGGCCTTGGATTGGCCGCCAAACTTGAGAAAGGAGCTTCATGGTGAACAAGACACAGATCAAAGCGGCGTTGCCGCGAGAGTTGTTGGCCTCAGTGGTGGTCTTCCTGGTGGCGCTGCCCTTGTGCATGGGTATCGCGATCGCCTCGGGCATGCCGCCGGCCAAGGGCCTGATCACAGGCATCATCGGCGGTATCGTCGTGGGGTTTTTGGCCGGCTCGCCCTTGCAGGTCAGTGGTCCTGCTGCGGGCCTGGCGGTATTGGTGTTCGAACTGGTGCGTCAGCATGGCATGGCCATGCTGGGACCGATCTTGTTGCTGGCGGGGTTGTTACAGTTGCTGGCAGGACGCCTACGCCTGGGCTGCTGGTTCCGGGTCACAGCACCTGCGGTGGTGTATGGAATGCTGGCGGGGATCGGCGTGCTGATCGTGCTGTCCCAGGTGCACGTGATGTTCGACAGTGCGCCACAGCCCTCGGGTGTGGATAACCTGCTGGGGTTCCCGGCGACCCTGGCCTCGGCCCTACCCCTGGAGCGCACGGGCAGTGGCTGGCAGGCCGGCGCCCTGGGCCTGGGCACCATTGCCTTGATGTGGGCATGGGAACGCTGGCGGCCCCAGCGCCTGCGCTTTGTACCTGGCGCGCTGCTGGGTGTGGCGGCGATGACCGCTGTCAGCCTGTGGCTGGCCTTGCCGGTAAACCGGGTGCAGGTGCCAGCGGATTTATCCGAAGCCATCGACTGGCTGCGCCCGGATGATCTGCTCAAGCTGGCCGACCCTGCCCTGCTGGTCGCAGCCTTCGCCCTGGCCTTCATCGCCAGTGCCGAAACCCTGCTTTCGGCCGCTGCGGTGGACCGCATGCACAGCGGCCAGCGTTCGGACTTCGATCGGGAATTGTCAGCGCAGGGCCTGGGCAACATGCTGTGCGGTGTGCTCGGGGCGCTGCCGATGACCGGCGTGATCGTGCGTAGCTCGGCCAACGTCCAGGCCGGTGCGCAGACGCGATGGTCGGCGATTTTCCATGGCCTGTGGCTGCTGGCCTTCGTGGTGGCGCTCAGCAGCGTGCTGCAGCAGATCCCGGTGGCGAGTCTGGCCGGTGTACTGGTGTACACCGGTATCAAGCTGGTGGACTTCAAGGCCTTCCGCGGGCTGGGCCGCTATGGCCGCATGCCCATGTTCACCTATGCCGCGACGGCACTGGCAATCATCTTCACCGATCTGCTGACCGGCGTATTGCTCGGCTTTGCCCTGACCCTGCTCAAGCTGGCGCTCAAGGCGGCGCGACTGAAGATCGGGCTGGTTACCCTTGCGCAGGCGGGGCACATGGAACTGCGCCTGAGCGGCGCGGCAACCTTCCTCAAGGTCCCGGCGCTGACCCAGGTGCTGGAGAGCGTGCCGGAAGGGACCACGCTGCACGTGCCACTGGGTAACCTGAGCTATATCGACCACTCCTGCCTCGAGCTGCTGGAGGACTGGGGGCGCAGCAATGCGGCCAAGGGCTCGCGGCTGTTGATCGAGCAGCGGCGGCTCAAACGGCGTATCGAGGGGCGGTTGCGCACGACGGCGGGTGTTGGGGCCTGACGCAAGAGGGGCCGCTTTGCGGCCCATTCGCGGGTGAACCCGCTCCCACAGGGATTGCGCAAGTCTTGAGAGCGGCGCGATCCCGGTGGGAGCGGGTTTACCCGCGAATGCGCCTGTTGATCACACCGGCTGGCCGAGCTCCACGCCCAGCTGGCGGGACAAACACGGCCAGCGTTTCCAGGCTGCGCCGGTTTCAGGGCTGCAGAGTTTTTCCCGGTAGGTTTCCACCGATTCCACGGCGAAACTCTCGTCATTGAGCATTTCGTCCACCGAATGGTGCACCACTTCATCCAGCTGGTTGGCGAAGGTTTCGCCGATCAATTGATGGGCGATCAGGTTGGCCACGGTAGTGTCCACCGGGATCAGCGGCTGCTGGAAATGGCGGATGTACAGGTCATTGACCTCTTCGACCAGGCGATGGGCCAGGTAGGCTTCGTCCAGCAGGCAGTCCAGGCCGACGTGGCCTTGCATGACGCTGGGCGGTTGCAGGAAATAGGCTTCGGCGATTTTCAGCACCGGCTTGATCTGCGACTCGATCCCGGCTTCGCGGGCCACTTCATGAGCGGCCTCCAGCAGTTCCGGAACCTGGTCGATGTAGGCGCTGACGAAGCGCGCCAAAGTACCCTGGGCATCCTGCTCGGGCAGTTGGATCGAGGGATGCAGGTGCGGCAGTTGTTGTTCGAGACGCTGTTTCAATTGGCCGGTCTGGCCCTCATGGTGGTGGGCGTGGGTGATCTGCTCGCGGACAGCAGCGATGTTCATGACAACTCCAGGGACAAGGCGTTACAAACGGAAGACACTAAGTTAGCTTGCTTACGAGAATGCCTAAGACGCATTTGTTATAACCCCGAGACACGTTTGCTCGCGTGGTTATATCAATATGCCATCATTTTGCTCCGTCCCAGTAACTGCAAGGCTTTCAAGCGATTACGTAGGTCCCTGAAGTTGTTTTCATGGCCTTCGTTGCGTGCCGTTGGTCGCTGTCTATACTCGGGTTGAACGTGATTCGTTGATGAGGCCCGACTGCCATTTGCAGGGGCTCGGTCGTCGAAGCCAGGCAGTCTTGGCCGCCATCCCCTCCTTAGCCGTACGGTCGTCCACGCCTCCGGGACAACAAGAACGATAAGGGGAACCCGCAATGATGCGACATCCACATGTCTGGATGGGCCTCCTGCTGTGGTTGGTGTTTGGCCAGGCACACGCCGCCTGGACCGTGAACATGGCACCGGGGGCGACGGAAGTCTCCAGCGCTGTGTTCGACCTGCACATGACCATCTTCTGGATCTGCGTGGTCATCGGCATCGTGGTGTTCGGCGCGATGTTCTGGTCGATGGTCATCCACCGCCGCTCCACCGGCCAGGAGCCTGCGCACTTCCACGAGCACACCTGGGTCGAGATCCTCTGGACCATCGTCCCCTTCCTGATTCTCGTGGCCATGGCCATCCCGGCCACCAAGACCCTGATCGACATCTACGACGCCAGCGAGTCGGACATCGACATCCAGGTCACCGGCTACCAGTGGAAGTGGCACTACAAATACCTGGGCCAGGACGTCGAGTTCTTCAGCAACCTGGCCACACCCGCCGACCAGATCCACAACAAGGCCCCCAAGGACGAGCACTACCTGCTCGAAGTCGACCAGCCGCTGGTGCTGCCGGTCGGGGCCAAAGTGCGCTTCCTGGTGACCGCCGCCGACGTTATCCATTCCTGGTGGGTGCCGGCCTTCGCGGTCAAGCGTGACGCCATTCCGGGCTTCGTCAACGAGGCTTGGACGCGTATCGAGAAGCCTGGCATCTACCGTGGCCAGTGCACCGAGCTGTGCGGCAAGGACCACGGCTTCATGCCGGTGGTGGTCGAGGTCAAGTCCAAGGCTGACTACGACACCTGGCTGGGCGAGCGCAAAGCCGAGGCCGCCAAGCTCAAGGAGCTGACCAGCAAGGAGTGGACGCTCGAGGAACTGGTCGAGCGTGGCGACAAGGTCTACCACACCACATGCGTGTCCTGTCACCAGGCCGAAGGCCAGGGCCTGCCGCCGATGTTCCCGGCGCTCAAGGGCTCGAAGGTCGCCACCGGGCCTAAAGAGGAGCACTTGAACGTGGTGTTCCACGGTCGTCCCGGTACCGCGATGGCCGCCTTCGGCAAGCAGCTTTCGGAAGTCGATATCGCCGCGGTGGTGACCTACGAGCGCAACGCCTGGGGCAACAACAAGGGTGACATGGTCACGCCGAAGGATGTGCTGGCGCTCAAGCAGGCAGACGCGCAATGAACCGGGTTACTCGCGGCAATCATTGGATTGCAGGAGACAGGACATGAGTGCAGTGATCGACGACCACGCCCAAGGCCATGACCACGCCCACGGCCCGGCCAAGGGCCTGATGCGCTGGGTGCTGACCACCAACCACAAGGACATCGGCACGATGTACCTGTGGTTCGCCTTCACCATGTTCCTGCTCGGCGGCTCCTTCGCCATGGTGATCCGCGCCGAGCTGTTCCAGCCTGGCCTGCAGATCGTGGAACCGGCGTTCTTCAACCAGATGACCACCATGCATGGGCTGATCATGGTGTTCGGCGCGGTGATGCCGGCGTTCGTCGGCCTGGCCAACTGGATGATCCCGCTGATGATCGGCGCGCCGGACATGGCCTTGCCGCGGATGAACAACTTCAGCTTCTGGCTGTTGCCAGCGGCCTTCCTGCTGCTGGTCTCGACCCTGTTCAGCCCAGGCGGTGGCCCCAACTTCGGCTGGACCTTCTACGCCCCGCTGTCCACCACCTATGCGCCGGCCAGCGTGACGTTCTTCATCTTTGCCATCCACCTGATGGGGATCAGCTCGATCATGGGCGCGATCAACGTGATCGCCACCATCCTCAATCTGCGCGCCCCGGGCATGACGCTCATGAAAATGCCGCTGTTCGTGTGGACCTGGCTGATCACCGCGTTCTTGCTGATTGCGGTGATGCCGGTGCTGGCGGGCGTGGTGACCATGATGCTGATGGATATCCATTTCGGCACCAGCTTCTTCAGTGCCGCCGGCGGCGGTGACCCGGTGCTGTTCCAGCATGTGTTCTGGTTCTTCGGGCACCCTGAGGTGTACATCATGATCCTGCCGGCCTTCGGCGCGGTCAGCTCGATCATTCCGGCCTTTTCGCGCAAGCCGTTGTTCGGCTACACCTCGATGGTCTATGCCACCGGCGCGATCGCCTTCCTGTCGTTCATCGTCTGGGCCCACCACATGTTCGTGGTCGGGATTCCGGTGGTCGGCGAGCTGTTCTTCATGTACGCCACCATGCTGATCGCCGTCCCCACCGGGGTGAAGGTGTTCAACTGGGTCAGCACCATGTGGCAGGGCGCCCTGACCTTCGAAGCGCCGATGCTGTTCGCCATCGCGTTCGTCATCCTGTTCACCATTGGTGGGTTCTCCGGCTTGATGCTGGCCATCGCCCCGGCGGACTTCCAGTACCACGACACCTACTTCGTCGTGGCCCACTTCCACTACGTGCTGGTGCCTGGGGCGATCTTCGGCATCTTCGCCTCGGCCTACTACTGGTTGCCGAAATGGACCGGCCACATGTACGACGAAACCTTGGCCAAACTGCACTTCTGGCTCTCGTTCGTGGGCATGAACATGGCCTTCTTCCCCATGCACTTCGTGGGGCTGGCCGGCATGCCGCGGCGGATTCCGGACTACAACCTGCAGTTCGCCGACTTCAACATGGTCTCGTCGATCGGCGCCTTCACCTTCGGCGCAACGCAGATTCTGTTCCTGTTCATCGTCATCAAGTGCATCCGCGGCGGCGCGCCGGCACCGGCCAAGCCGTGGGATGGCGCCGATGGCCTGGAGTGGACGGTGCCTTCACCGGCGCCTTACCACACGTTCCAGACGCCACCGGACGTGAAGTAGGACGCCGGGCATGAATGGCCTTTCGCTCAGACGCCTGGTCACGCGCCTGTTGATGCTGACGGTGGTGATGTTCGCCTTCGGTTTTGCCCTGGTGCCGATCTACGACGTGATGTGCAAGGCGTTCGGCATCAATGGCAAGACCGGCGGGCAATACGAGGGCAGCCAGGTCAGCGACCCGTCGCGCACGGTGCGGGTGCAGTTCATGTCCACCAACGCCAGCGACATGGTCTGGGACTTCTACTCCACCGCCGACCAGTTGGAGGTCAACCCGGGTGCGGTCAACCAGATGATCTTCATTGCCCGCAACCCCACCGACCGGCCCATGAGCGCCCAGGCGATACCCAGCATCACGCCGGCCGAGGCCGCGGCGTATTTCCACAAGACCGAGTGCTTCTGCTTTACCCAGCAGGTGCTGCAGCCCGGTGAGCGCATCGAAATGCCGGTGCGTTTCATCGTCGATCGCGACCTGCCGGCCAATGTGAAGCACCTGACACTGGCCTACACCTTGTTCGACATCACCGCTCGCCACCCACCGGTCGCCCATGTCGCGGCCCAGGACGTTCAGGGCGCCCGTTAAGGGAAGGAGAACAGCAATGGCAAGTCATGAGCACTATTACGTCCCGGCGCAGAGCAAGTGGCCGATCATCGCGACCATCGGGATGTTCATCACGGTGTTCGGCCTGGGGACCTGGTTCAACGACCTCAAGGCCGGGCACCCCGAGTCCCATGGGCCGCTGATCTTCTTCGTCGGCGCGTTGTTTCTGGCCTACATGTTGTTCGGCTGGTTCGGTGCGGTGGTCAGGGAAAGCCATGCCGGGCTCTATAGCGCACAGATGGATCGCTCGTTCCGCTGGGGCATGAGCTGGTTCATCTTTTCGGAGGTGATGTTCTTCCTGGCGTTCTTCGGCGCGCTGTTCTACGTGCGGGTGCTGGCCGGCCCCTGGCTCGGTGGCGAGGGGCACAAAGGCATCGCCCACATGCTCTGGCCGACGTTCGAGTTCGCCTGGCCGCTGCTGCATACGCCGGACCCGAAGCTGTTCCCGCCGCCCAAGGAAGTCATCGACCCGTGGCACCTGCCGCTGATCAACACCATCTTGCTGGTGAGCTCGAGCGTGACCGTCACCATCGCCCACCATGCCTTGCGCAAGAACCATCGGGGGCCGCTCAAGCTATGGCTGGGGCTGACCATTCTGCTGGGCTTGTCGTTCCTGGCGCTGCAGGCCTACGAGTATCACGAGGCCTACACCCAGCTGGGCCTGACGCTGGGCTCGGGGATCTACGGCGCGACCTTCTTCATGCTCACCGGTTTCCACGGTGCCCACGTGACGTTGGGCACGCTGATCCTGATCGTGATGTTCTGTCGCGTGCTGCGCGGGCATTTCAACCCGGACAAGCACTTTGGTTTCGAAGCGGCGAGCTGGTACTGGCACTTCGTCGATGTGGTGTGGGTGGGGCTGTTCATCTTCGTGTACGTGCTCTGAACTTTGTGAAGGCAACTGTCTTTAACGAGCACCGACGTATTCGCGGGTGAATCCGCTCCCACAGGGGCCGGTGAAAACCTAGAAGGGGGCGTGAGAGACCAGTTGGCCGCTGATCAGGCCCCAGGCCACCAGCGCAATGGTCAGGGAGGCCAGGGTGACCCGTACGGTCAGGGCCTTGAGCAAGCGGGTCGAGTGTTCGTCGTCCTTGACCAGGAACACGAGCCCGCTGAACAGGCTGGCGATGGTGGCCAACAGCATCAGGACA
Source organism: Pseudomonas sp. NY15354 (assembly GCF_048068075.1). Classification (NCBI taxonomy): domain Bacteria; kingdom Pseudomonadati; phylum Pseudomonadota; class Gammaproteobacteria; order Pseudomonadales; family Pseudomonadaceae; genus Pseudomonas; species Pseudomonas sp. NY15354. The sequence goes on along the minus strand of NZ_JBLUPV010000007.1, from coordinate 59,298 downwards.
ATCGCGGCCTTGAGCATGGCGAAACTCCGGGGGGATGCGGTGATGATTCTAAGTATAGCGATCGACCTGGCGAGGCCGCGGTGAAGCCGTTTCGCCCAGGCCTGGTACCGACCCTGGTGGTGCTCGCGCTGCTGCCGGGCCTGATTGCGCTCGGCTGCTGGCAACTGGGCCGTGCCGATGAAAAGCGTGCGCTGCTGGCCAGCTACGCCGAACGCCGGATCGAGGCGCCCCTGGCAAGCGCGCAACTGCCGCAGGTGGCCGATCCGGCCTATCGTCGCGTGCACCTGTATGGCCGCTTCGATGGGGAGCACAGCGTGCTGCTGGACAACAGCATCCGCGATGGCCAGGTCGGCGTGGAACTACTGCAGCCTTTCCATGACCAGGCCAGCGGCCTGTGGCTGCTGGTCAATCGGGGTTGGCTGCCGTGGCCAGATCGTCGAGACCCCGTCCGTTTCGATACCCCCGCGCAGGCTCTGGCTCTCGAAGCGTCGGTCTACGTCGCGCCTGGCACCACCTTCCAGTTGCACCCCGACCCGGTCGGCGGCCAGTGGCCGCACCTGCTGACCGCTGTCGACGCTGCCCAACTGTGGCAACAGCTGGGGCGTGAAGGCTTTGCCCATGAGCTGCGCCTTGAGGATGGCCCGGCCAGCTACCGGCTGGACTGGCCGGTGGTCGCCATGGGCCCGGAAAAACACCTGGGCTACGCCGTGCAATGGTTCGCCCTGGCCACTGCGTTGGTGCTGCTCTACCTCTATTTCGGTTGGCATGACAAAAAGGAGAACACCCATGGGCGGCGTAACGAGTCCACTGGACATGCCTGAACGTGGCAAAGCCAGAAGCCGCGGGCGTTTGCAGCTGATCCTGATTCTGCTGGTGGTACTGGGGCCGATGATCCTGGCCACCAGCATGTACAAGCTGCAGTTCTGGGTGCCCGAGGGCCGCAGCTATCACGGCGAGATGATCGGCAACGGCGAAAGCCGCGCGGACATCGGTATCGATGCCCAGGAGGCGCGCTGGCAATTGCTGGTCAGCGCCCCGGCAGCCTGCGCCAAGGATTGCCAGGCGCTGGTGTACCTGGCGCGGCAGATCCAGATCGGCCTGGGCCGCGATGCAAGCCGTGCCAGCCATGCCTTGGCCACCGCCCAGCCACTGTCTGGCGATTACCAGGGCACCCTTGAGCGTGAGTACCCGCAGTTGCAACGTTACCCGCTGGATACCCAGCGCTATGGCCAGAAGGTCGAGGCGCCTGGTCCGCAGCTGTGGATCGTCGACCCCCACGGCAACCTGGTGCTGCGCTACGACGCCAAGGTCAACGGCAAACAGGTGCTCGATGACCTGCGCCATCTGCTCAAGCTGTCCAACATCGGCTAGGAGGCCGCCATGGCCAGACCCGGATATCGCCTTGCTGTGTTCGCTACCGTGCTGGCGCTGCTGGTCGTGCTGCTCGGTGCCTATACCCGCCTGACCCACGCCGGCCTGGGTTGTCCCGACTGGCCCGGCTGCTATGGCTTCATCGGTGTGCCCAAGACCGAAGCGCAGCTGGCGCATGCAGAACTGCGCTTCCCGGACCACCCCGTGGAGGAGGCCAAGGGCTGGGCCGAAATGGTCCACCGCTACTTCGCCGGCACACTGGCGACGGTGATCGCGCTGTTGGCCTTCCAGGCTGTGCGTCGTCATGCCCGGGACGGTCAGCCCTACCGCCTGCCGGTGCTGTTGCTGGGGGTGGTGCTCGCCCAGGCGGCATTCGGCATGTGGACGGTCACCCTCAAGCTGTGGCCGCAGGTGGTCACCGCCCATTTGCTGGGCGGCTTCACCACGCTCAGTCTGTTGTTCCTGTTATCCCTGCGTCTATCTCGCGCCTTTGCGCCATTGCCCAAGCTACCGTTGAGCCTGCGCCGGGTGGCGGCGCTGGCGCTGTTGGTGGTGATCGGGCAGATCGCCCTGGGAGGCTGGGTCAGTGCCAACTATGCCGCGGTGGCCTGCATCGACCTGCCCACCTGCCACGGTCAATGGTGGCCGGCGGCGGACTTCAGCAACGGCTTTCACCTGACCCAGCATGTGGGGCCCAACTACCTGGGTGGGCAGTTGGACAGCGATGCCCGCACGGCCATCCACATCAGTCACCGACTCGGGGCGTTGATGGTCGTCGGGGTGCTGCTGATGCTGAGCTGGAAGCTGCATCGCAATGGCCTCACTGGTCTGGCTCGGCTGGTGCTGCTGGTGCTTGGCCTGCAGGTCTGCCTGGGTATCAGCAATGTGCTGTTCCACCTGCCGCTGGGCGTGGCCGTGGCGCATAACGCGGGCGGAGCCCTGCTGCTGCTGAGCATGGTGCTGGTGAACTACCGGATTCGCGTGGTGGACAAGGTCCGCGTAGGCCATGGCTGGCGCCTGACGCCGGTCAGCAACGCGGGTGGCTCTGTGCACACGAGGGCTGACGCGTGGCGACGCTTCTGAGTGAACGCCGGACGCGGGCCGGCTGGCGCGACTACCTGGAGCTGACCAAGCCGAAGGTGGTGGTGCTGATGCTGATCACTTCGCTGGCGGGCATGTTCCTGGCCACCCGGGCGGGGGTGCCCTGGCCCATCCTGGTGTTCGGCAACTTGGGCATTGCCCTGTGCGCGGGGGGCGCGGCGGTAGTCAACCACGTGGTGGACCGGCGCATCGATGCGCTGATGGCCCGCACCCACAAGCGCCCACTGGCCGAAGGCCGGGTCGCGCCTTTGCCGGCGCTGGGCTTCGCGCTGGCGTTGTCGCTGACGGGCATGGCCGTGCTGCTGGTGTTCACCAACCCCCTTACCGCCTGGCTGACCTTGGCCTCATTGCTGGGCTACGCCGTGGTCTACACCGGCTTTCTCAAGCGTGCCACGCCGCAGAACATCGTCATCGGAGGCCTGGCTGGCGCGACGCCACCGCTACTGGGCTGGGTGGCGGTGAGTGGGCACATGAGCGCCGAGCCGTTGCTGCTGGTGCTGATCATCTTCGCCTGGACCCCGCCGCACTTCTGGGCCCTGGCGATCCACCGCAAGCAGGAGTACGCCAAAGCGGACATCCCCATGCTGCCGGTGACCCATGGCGAGCGCTACACCAAGCTGCACATCCTGCTCTATACCCTGGTGCTGCTGGCGGTGAGCCTGTTGCCGTACGTCATTCACATGAGCGGCCCGCTCTACCTGGCGTGTGCCCTCGCCTTGGGCCTGCGCTTTCTCCACTGGGCCTGGGTGTTGTACCGTGGCACCAGGCCGCACGCTGCGATCAGGACCTTCAAGTACTCTATCGGGTACTTGTTCGTGCTGTTCATCGCACTGCTTTTGGACCACTACCTGTTGCCGACCTTATGACTCGAACCCAGAAAACCGTCTTCATCCTCGTCGCCGTCGTTGCCTTGATCCTCGGCCTGACCGTCAACAAGGTGCTCAATGGCCGCAGCGAGGCGAACCCGGCCGAGCTGATCGATGCCGGTATCATCCTCCTGCCCCAGAGCCGCACGGTGCCGGATGTGACCATGACCGACCAGAACGGCCGTCCTGTGGAACTGGACCAGCTCAAGGGCAAGTGGTCGTTGCTGTTCTTCGGCTACACCTACTGCCCCGACATCTGCCCGACCACCCTGGCCCAGTTGCGCCAGGTCAAGAGCGAACTGCCCAAGGAAGCACTCGAGCATTTGCAGGTGGTGTTGGTGAGTGTGGACCCGAACCGGGATACGCCGAACCAGCTCAAGCAGTACCTGGGCTATTTCGACAAGGACTTCGTCGGCCTGACGGGGTCGATCGAGGACACCCAGGCGTTGGCCAATGGCCTGAGCATTCCGTTCATTCCGGCCGATACCAGCAAGCCGGGGTACACGGTCGATCACAGCGGCAACCTGGCGGTGGTCGGGCCGGACGGGCGCCAACGCGGCTTCATCCGGGCGCCGTTGAACAACCAGAAGCTGGTGGCGCAGCTGCCGGGGTTGGTCAAACGGGATTGACCTCGCGGCTGAAAAGCTTCGCGGGTAAACCCGCTCCCACAGGTTCACCGCGGCTCTTTGGCCTGTGGCGTCTCTGTGGGAGGTTCTATGGTGCCGGACAAGCTCGAATCGCCTTCAGTTGGCATTCCTTGACACTTTTCAGCCGTGCAAATACCAGCCCTGGCACAGTTCCCACAGGCACAGCGGTGTTGTTGAGAACACCGGAGAACCTGTGGGAGCGGGTTTACCCGCGAAAGGTTTAGCGCGATCTGACTAGCTTAGAACGCCGGAATCACCGCACCTTTGTACTTCTCGGTGATGAACTGCTTCACCTCCGGCGAGTGCAGGGCGGCGGCCAGTTTCTTGATGGCGTCGGCGTCCTTGTTGTCCGGACGGGCAACAAGGATGTTTACGTACGGCGAGTCGCTGCCTTCGATGACCAGCGCGTCCTTCTCAGGGTTGAGCTTGGCTTCGAGGGCATAGTTGGTGTTGATCAGCGCCAGGTCGACCTGGGTCAGCACGCGTGGAATGGTGGCCGCTTCCAGCTCGCGGAACTTCAGGCCCTTGTCGTTGGCGGTGATGTCCTTGACGGTCGACAGGATGTTCTTGTTGTCCTTGAGCTTGATCACACCGGCTTTATCCAGCAGCAGCAGGGCGCGGCCGCCGTTGGTGGCGTCGTTGGGGATGACCACGGTGGCGCCGGACGACAGCTCGTCGAGCTTCTTGATCTTGCTCGAGTAGGCGCCCAGCGGCTCCAGGTGTACGCCGGCAACGCTGACCAGGTTGGTGCCCTTGGCCTTGTTGAACTCATCCAGATACGGCTGGTGCTGGAAGAAGTTGGCGTCCAGGCGCTTTTCGGCCACCTGCACGTTCGGCTGGATGTAGTCGGTGAATTCCTTGACCTTCAGTTCCACCCCTTCCTTGGCCAGTTGCGGCTTCACGAAGTTGAGGATCTCGGCGTGCGGAACCGGGGTGGCCGCGACGGTGAGGGACTCGGCGTTGGCCGAGAAGGCCGCGACAGCGGCGACAACAGCAAGCAGCTTCTTCATTGATCACTCCTTGTGAGGGCCGCGACGGCCCCCGAACGGGTCGGCCGGACCGACCCCATTGGGGTTACTTACGGGAAAAATGCACGACCAGTTTGTCGCCGACGCTCTGCAGAACTTGAACCAGGATCAACAGCAAGATCACGGTGACCACCATCACGTCGGTCTGGAATCGCTGGTAACCGAAGCGGATGGCCAGGTCGCCCAGGCCACCTGCACCGACCACACCGGCCATGGCGGTGTAGGACACCAGGGTGATGGCGGTGACGGTGATGGCGGCGAAGATGCCTGGACGGGCTTCGGGCAACAGGGCATTGGTGATGATCTGGCGGGTGGTGGCGCCCATCGACTGGGTGGCCTCGATGATGCCGCGATCCACTTCACGCAGGGCGGTTTCCACCAGGCGCGCGAAGAACGGCGTGGCACCCACCACCAACGGCGGGATGGCGCCGGCGACGCCCAGCGAGGTGCCGGTGATCAGCACGGTAATCGGAATCATGACGATCAGCAGGATGATGAACGGCAGCGAGCGCAGCACGTTGACCACCAGCGACAGCAGCGCGTACACGCCCTTCTGTTCGAACATCTGGCGCGGGCCGCACAGGAACAGCAACACGCCCAGTGGCAGGCCCAGCAGCACGGTGAAGAACAGCGAGCCGAACAACATGATCATGGTGTCGATCGTGGCGAGCCAGATCTCGGCCCAGTCGACGTTGGCGAAGAAATTAAGGGCGTCCATCAACGCAGTACCTCCATATGAACATCAGCTGCCTTGAAGCGGGCGAACGCCGCTTCCATGTCGCCGCCGGTGACGGCGAGCGTGAGCTGCCCATAGGGGACGTCCTTGATGCGGTCGATACGCCCGGCCAGGATGCTGTAGTCCACACCGGTCTCGCGGGCTACGGTGCCCAGCAGCGGCGCGTAGGTGGCATCGCCCTGGAAGGTCAGGCGCACGATACGCCCTGGCACGTGGGCGAAGTCGTCGCGCTGCTCGCCTTCGTCCACCTGCTCGTCTTCCTGGACGAAACGCTTGGTGGTCGGGTGCTGCGGGTGCAGGAACACCTCGGCCACCGGGCCTTGCTCGACGATCTGCCCGGCGTCCATCACCGCCACGCGGTCACAGACCCGGCGGATCACGTCCATCTCGTGGGTGATCAGTACGATGGTCAGTTTCAGCTCACGGTTGATCTCGGCCAGCAGCTGCAGGACCTGGGCCGTGGTTTGCGGGTCGAGGGCACTGGTGGCCTCGTCGCACAACAGGATCTTGGGGTTGGTGGACAGGGCTCGGGCGATGCCCACGCGCTGCTTCTGGCCACCGGAAAGCTGGGCAGGGTACTTCTTGGCGTGGTCCGACAACCCGACGCGGGCCAGCAGTTCGGTCACGCGTTTGTCGATCTCGCTGCGCGACAGCTCGCCGGCCAGGGTCAACGGCAGGGCGACGTTGTCGGCGACGGTCTTGGAAGCCAGCAGGTTGAAGTGCTGGAAGATCATGCCGACCTGCTGGCGGAAGCGGCGCAGCTGGTTGGCGTCGAACGCGGTGACATCTTCCCCGTCGACGATGATCTTGCCGCCACTTGGGGCTTCCAGGCGGTTGATCAGGCGCAGCAAGGTGCTCTTGCCGGCGCCGGAATGCCCGATCAGGCCGAACACCTGGCCATTTTCAATGGTCAGGCTGGTCGGGTTCAGGGCGGGAATATCCCTACCGGCGACGCGGTAGGTCTTGTGGACATTTTGAAACTCGATCACTGAGCGAACCTTGTGGGGCGCATGGAATTTGGGTCAGCGGTTAGCCGGGGTCGCGCATTTTAGCCTTTTCCCATAGTTGTTCTTAGCATTTATTTCGTCGGCAACCAATCCACTGGGCATAACGCGACAACCGGTAATCCGATTGAACGCTCGAGCGCCACCTCCAGTCACTACAGGAACGAGCCCGAACGGGGCACCTGTATGCCATGACGAGGAGAGCCGACATGCCCAGCAAGACTCCGGATTCGCCCAGGGACAGCCAACTGGCGGGAACCCACACGCCTGATCGGGCCAACACCAATGCCAAGGTGCAGAGCCTGGAGAACATGCGCAGCGATGCCACCGGCCAGGCCTTGCGCACCAACCAGGGCGTGAAGATCGCCGACAATCAGAACACCCTCAAGGCCGGCGTGCGTGGGCCTTCGTTGCTCGAAGACTTCATCATGCGCGAGAAGATCACCCACTTCGACCATGAGCGGATTCCCGAACGTATCGTCCATGCCCGCGGCACGGGTGCCCATGGCTACTTCCAGAGCTACGGCTGCCACGAGGCGTTGACCAAGGCGGGCTTCCTGCAGGATCCCCAGAAACTCACCCCGGTGTTCGTGCGGTTTTCCACTGTGCAAGGTCCGCGCGGCTCGGGCGACACCGTGCGCGACGTGCGCGGCTTTGCCGTGAAGTTCTATACCGATGAGGGCAATTTCGACCTGATTGGTAACAACATGCCGGTGTTTTTCATCCAGGATGCGATCAAGTTCCCGGACTTCGTCCACGCGGTGAAGCCAGAACCGCATAACGAAGTGCCTACCGGCGGCTCCGCCCACGATACCTTCTGGGACTTCGTTTCGCTGGTGCCGGAGTCGGCGCACATGGTCATGTGGGCGATGTCCGATCGGGCCATTCCGCGCAGCCTGCGGATGATGGAAGGCTTTGGCGTGCACACCTTCCGCCTGGTCAACGCCCAGGGCGAGGCCACGTTCGTGAAGTTCCACTGGAAGCCGCGCCAGGGCGTGCACTCGGTGCTCTGGGACGAGGCGCAGAAGCTTGGCGGCAAAGACCCGGACTTCCACCGCCGCGACCTGTGGGAAGCCATCGAGACTGGCGATTACCCTGAATGGGAGCTGGGCGTGCAGATCGTCCCGGAGGCTGACGAGCATAACTTCGACTTCGACCTGCTCGACCCGACCAAGATCATTCCTGAAGAATTGGTGCCGGTGACGCCGCTGGGCAAAATGGTGCTCAACCGCAATCCGGACAACTTCTTCGCCGAAGTGGAGCAGATCGCCTTCTGTCCTGGGCATATCGTGCCGGGAATCGACTTCACCAACGATCCATTGCTGCAGGGGCGTCTGTTCTCCTACACCGATACCCAGCTCAGCCGCCTGGGTGGCCCGAACTTCCATGAAATCCCGATCAACCGGCCGATCGTGCCCAATCACAGCAGCCAGCGCGATGCCATGCACCGCATGACCATCGACAAGGGACGTGCCTCCTATGAGCCCAACTCCATCGATGGCGGCTGGCCCAAAGAGACGCCGCCCGCACCCCATGGCGGGGGCTTCGAGAGCTATCAGGAGCGCATCGACGGGCACAAGATCCGCCAGCGCAGCGACTCCTTCAGCGACCACTTCTCCCAGGCGCGTTTGTTCTTCCAGAGCATGAGCCCGACCGAACAGCAGCACATCATCAAGGCCTACAGCTTCGAGCTGGGCAAAGTCGAGCGGGAGGCGATCCGGGCGCGGGAGGTGAACGAGATCCTGGCCAACATCGACCTGGATCTTGCGGCGGCAGTGGCGGCCAACCTGGGCTTGCCGGCGCCCAAGGCTGGAACAGTGCAGGTCAAAGGCGCGAAGCCTGCGCAGTCACCGGCATTGAGCCAGATGAACCACCCCGGGAGCGTGGGCATCAAGGGGCGCAAGATCGCCTTGTTGGTGGCCGACGGCGTGGAAGGCGCCAGTGTCGACCGGCTGGTGAAGGCCTTCGAGGCCCAAAGCGCGCGCATTTTGGTGCTGGGGCCGACGTCGGCGCCGGTCAAGACCGCCGAGGGTAAGGCGTTGGCCGTGGATGCTTCGATGGAGGGAATGCCATCGGTGATGGTCGACGGGCTGTGGGTGCCGGCCGGCAAGGCAGCGCTCGAGGCCTTGGGCCAGAGCGGCGTGGCCAAGCATTACTTGCTCGAGGCCTACAAGCACCTCAAGCCCATGGGGCTGGCCAGTGAGGGCAAGGCGTTGCTGGGCACGTTGGGGCTCAAGGAGGATGCGGGGTTGCTGCTGGGGGATGATCAGCAGGCGGTGGATGCCTTCGTGAAAGCGCTGGAACAACACCGGGTGTGGGCGCGCGAGGCGGTGGCCGAGGCGATTCCGGCGTGAGGTTCGGGGCTGCTTTGCAGCCCTTTTTCCGGGGCAGGCTCGCTCCTGCAGTAACAGTGGGGCCCCTGTAGGCGCGGGCTTGTCACGTGAAAGGGGCGCAGAGCGCCCCCAGTATCTCAAGGCTGACGCGGTACCAGAACGACCTGCGCCGGCAACGCTCGCTGAATCTCATGCCGTTGGTTAAGCTCGAAGTCGCCATCGAGCTTGCGCACGCGTTTTTCGAGCAGGGTCTTGAGCCAAGGGGCGTCTTCGGTGCGCGGCACCTGGAACACTACATCGCACTGATAGTTCACCACGTCGGCGGCGATGTCATCGAGCTGGCGGCGCATGGCGCGACTGTCAGTGGTCTTCAGCGCCACCACGGTGTTGGGTGCGCTGGGGTCGATGACGCGGGCCTTGGGCTTGGCCTCGGCGGCCTTGAGCGCGGCCTCGGCCTTTTCAAGTTCGGCCTTGCGCGCCTGGGCCACGGCGTCGCCGCCGGTGACGGCAGGAGCCTGGGGCATCAGGGCACGGGCGCGGGCGAGCGCAGTGGCGGCGGCATTGACGTCGCCCTTCTGCAGCACGATCTGGCTGCGTCGCAGGTAGGCTTCGGCCAATTGGCGTTGGTACTGCTCGAGACGCACATCGTCCGGCGATTGCGCCTGCAACGCGGCCAACTGGTCTTCGGCGGTGGCCAGCTCATTGCTGGCGATGCTTTGTTGCAGCGTTTGCCAGGCATCGGCCTGGGCAGGCGCGCTCGCCTGTTCCGGCGGAGTGCTGGAGCAGGCCGCCAGGAACAGGGAAATAACGGCAACAAGCAGAAAACGGGAGGCGAACGGCTTCATTCCTGCGACTCTCTATTTGCGCAAAAAGCGAGCAAGTCTACACCCTGGTGCGCACGCTCGAAAATAAGTCTTACAGACCCTTTACCTGACAAAAGGTTGCAGGAGGCGCCTGCGCGCATCCTGAAATTTTCAGCGCTTGGGCAACGCCAGGCTCAGCAAGAATAGCACTGCGGCGCAGACCACGATCGATGGGCCGGCTGGGGTGTCTTTGAACCAGGACATGGCCAGCCCGCCACAAACCGCGACCACGCCCAGCAGGCTGGCGCCCAGGGCCATCTGCTCCGGCGAGCAAGCGTGACGCTGTGCCGCAGCGGCGGGAATGATCAGCAGCGAGGTGATCAGCAGCACCCCGACGATCTTCATGGCCACCGCGATGACCACGGCGATCAATAGCATCAAGGCCAGGCGCAGGCCTGCCACTGGCAGACCCTCGACCATTGCCAGCTCCTCATGCACGGTCACTGCCAGCAGTGGTCGCCACAAGGCTGCGAGCAACAGCAGGACCACGACGCTGCCGCCCAGGATCCAGGCCAGGTCGGTGGGGCTGATGGCTAGCAGGTCACCGAACAGGTAGGCCATCAGGTCGATGCGCACGTCGTGCATGAAGCTCAGCGCCACCAGGCCCAGCGACAAGGTGCTGGGCGCCAGGATGCCGAGCAGGGTGTCGGAGGCCAGCGGCTGGCGTTGTTGCAGGGTCACCAGCAGGATCGCCAGCAGCAGGCAGCCGACGGTCACCGCCAAGGCGGGGCTGACATCCAGCGCCAACCCCAGGGCAACGCCGAGCAGTGCTGCGTGGGACAGGGTATCGCCGAAGTAGGCCATGCGCCGCCAGACCACGAACGACCCCAGCGGGCCGGCCACCAAGGCCAGGGACAAGCCTGCGAGCAGGGCGTAGAGAAGAAAATCAGCCATGCTTGCAGTGCTCTCCATGAACGTGGGCGCCAGGGGCGATCACCGAGCCGTGCAGGTCATGGCGGTGATCGTGATGGTGGTGGTAGATGGCCAGGCTTGGGGCGTTCTGGCCGAACAGCTCGACGAACGCCGGGTCGCCGCTGACCTGCTCCGGATGCCCCGAGCAGCACACGTGACGGTTCAGGCATACCACCTGGTCGGTGGTGCTCATCACCAGGTGCAGATCGTGGGAGACCATCAGCACGCCGCAGCCGTGGCGGTCGCGCAGGCGGGTGATCAGGCTGTACAGCTCGGCCTGGCCGGCCACATCCACACCCTGCACAGGCTCATCGAGCACCAGCAGTTCTGGCTCGCGCAGCAGTGCACGGGCCAGCAGCACGCGCTGCATCTCGCCGCCGGAGATGGTCTGGATCGGGCTGTCGATGACTTGCTCGGCGCCGACTTCCTGCAAGGCCGACAGTGCCGCGGCGCGGTCCACGCCTGGCACCAGGCGCAGGAAGCGCAGCACCGACAGCGGCAGGGTGGGGTCGACCTGGATCTTTTGCGGCATGTAGCCGATGCGCAGCCGGGGCTTGCGCCAGACCTTGCCGCGGTGCGGCTTGAGCAGGCCAAGCACGGCGCGCACCAGGGTGGTCTTGCCGGCGCCGTTGGGGCCAATCAGGGTAACGATCTGGCGGGGTGCCACCGACAGGTCGATGCTGTCGAGCACCGACTCGCCGGCGAAGGTGACGCCGACCTGTTCGAGGCGGATCAGTGCGTCGCTCATGCCTGCCCCCGGCAATTGCTGCACAGGCCGACCACTTCGACGGTCTGTGTTTCGACCGTGAAGCCTACGCCCTTGGCGCTGGTGATGATGGCCTCGCTGATGCTGTCCTGCTCGAGCTCGATGGCCACATGGCAGGCGCGGCAGATCAGGAACTGGCCCTGGTGCACGTGTTCGGGGTGGCTGCAGCCGATGAAGGCGTTGAGCGAGGCAATGCGGTGGACCAGGCCGTTTTCCAGGAGGAAGTCCAGGGCGCGGTACACGGTCGGCGGCGCAGCGCGGCGGCCATCCTGCTCGCTCAGCACGGCCAGGATATCGTAGGCACCCAGCGGCTTGTGGCTCTGCCAGACCAGCTCCAGCACCCGGCGGCGCAAGGCGGTCAGGCGCAGGCCATGGCGCGTGCACAGGGCGTCGGCCTCGGCCAGTGCGCTGTGCACGCAGTGGGAATGATCGTGGGGACGGTTGGCCAGCGGCGTGATGGACATGGGCGGCGACGGTTCCGGATAGAGACGTTATTATGTTACCTCTTTCTGGCCCGTCGAGTACTCACCGTGTCCCGATTGCTTGCCCTTTTTATCGCTTTCATCGCCTTCTCGGCCCAGGCCGAGGTGCGCGTGTTGACCAGTATCAAACCCTTGCAGCAGATCGCCGCGGCGGTCCAGGACGGCGTTGGCAGCCCGGACGTGCTGCTGCCACCAGGCGCCTCGCCGCATAACTATGCCCTGCGCCCTTCCGATGTGCGGCGCGTGGCCACCGCCGATCTGTTGTACTGGATCGGCCCGGACATGGAGAGCTTCCTGCCTCGCGTGATCAATGGGCGCACCAAGCCGAGCGTCGCGGTGCAGTCGATCGAAGGCATGCACTTGCGCCATTTTGGCGAAGACAGCCATGCCCATGAGGATGACGGCGATGATCACGATCATGACCATCGCCCTGGCAGTCTGGATGCGCACCTGTGGCTGTCATCGGCCAACGCCCGGGTGATCGCGGCGAAAATGGCCAGCGACCTGGCCGCCACCGACCCGGCCAATGCGGCCCGTTACCAAGCCAATCTCAAGGCGTTCGTCGCGCGTCTGGATGCCTTGGACCTGCGCATCAAGGCGCGAGTGGCGGGTGTCGAAGGCAAGCCTTACTTCGTGTTCCACGAGGCATTCGATTACTTCGAGGCGGCGTATGGCCTCAAGCACACCGGCGTGTTCAATGTGGCCGCAGAGGTACAGCCCGGCGCGCAGCATGTCGCCGCCATGCGCAAGCGCCTGCAGGAGGTGGGTAAGACCTGTGTGTTCAGCGAGCCGCCACTGCGTCCGCGTCTGGCCGAAACGCTCACGGCCGGCTTGCCGGTGCGCTTGGCTGAGCTCGATGCCCTGGGCGGGAGCGACCCTGTGGATGCCAAGGGGTATGAGCGGTTGCTGGAGAAGCTGGGCACTGACCTGACGGGATGCCTGGAACAGCTGTAAATCGATGGAGGCTTTTTCGCGGGTAAACCCGCTCCCACCGGGATAGCGCACATTTCAAGGTTGGCGCTGTCGCTGTGGAAGCGGGTTCACCCGCGAGGAAGCAGACAAGGTCAGAGGGCGAACGGCAAGCCCAACGCCACGTGCTGACGCTGCGCCAGGCGCACCTCGAACTCGCTCGGGTCGTGGATCATCACGTCCATCCCTGCAAACGCCTGCGCTGCGATCAGGCGCGACAGCCAGAACCGCACGCACGCCACGCGCAGCATGACCGGCCACAGCTCGGCTTCGGCCGCGGTGAAGGGGCGCAGTGCGGCATAGGCGGCCAGCAGTGCCTGGGCGTGCGGTACGTCGATGCCGCCGGTTTCATCCAGGCACCAGTCGTTCACGGTGATGGCGATGTCATACAGCATCGGCCCCGAGCAGGCATTGTAGAAGTCGATCACACCGGTCAGGTGCGTGCCTTCGAACATCACGTTGTCGCGGAATAGGTCGGCATGCAGGTTGGCCCGAGGCAAGGAAAGGATCTGCGCCTTGTGCGCGTCGATCTCGTCCAGCGCGGCCTGCAGCATTTGCCCCTGTCGGGCATCCAGGCCGGGCATCAGCTCGGCCCCGGCTTCGAGCATCCAGATGAGGCCGCGGTCGGTGCGGCGCTCGATGATCTGCTCGCGGGTGGCCAGGTGGATGTGCGCCAGCAGCTCGCCCACCTGGGCACAGTGCTGGTTGTTCGGTGCCTTGATGTGCTTGCCCGACAACCGTGGCTGCAGCAGCGCAGGCTTGCCGCACAGCTCGCGCAGGCCATTGCCGTCGCGGTCACGCAGGGCGTAGGGCACTGGCATGTCGGCATCGTGCAGCACATCGAGCAGTTCGATGAAGAACGGCATGTCCTCGGCTGGCCCGCGCTCGATCAGCGTCAGGACGAATTCCCCCTGCTCCAGGCTGACGAAGAAATTGCTGTTCTCGGTGCCAGCGGCGATGCCCTGGAAGTCGAGCAGGCGGCCCAGCTCATACGGCGCCAGAAAGGTTTCCAGCTCAGGCCGGGTCACGGGGGTGAAGACTGACATGATGAAAAGAAGCCCATGCGGGCACTTCCACCCGGAAGTGCCTGGTTGATGTGAACGATACGCCTCAGATTACCACTCGAAGATCTTCCAGGACGGAATCAGCATGTCCGGCTGGTCGGATCGAATGAAGTTACCTTCGGAGCCATCGGCGCGTACCAGGAAATAAGGCTTGCCGTGCTTGGGCGTCACCTTGATCGCATACAGGAAACCGTTCTGCCGGTACTCCTGGATGGTTTTGTCGCCTTCCGTGCGAATGGTTACATCGGGATCTGCCGATGGGGCGTCTTCCGCCGCCAGGGTGACGACTGGCATGGTGGCCAACAGACCGAGCAGTAACAGGCGATTGAGTGTACGCATGATAACCTTGTCCCTTTGTCGTCAATTGTTCCCGCTATTCTAGCGCCGGACCTGCCGAAAAGGTTGATTCTCCTCATGAGCCAAGCGCCCCTCGTCCTGGTGGACGGTTCCTCCTACCTCTACCGCGCCTTCCATGCGCTGCCGCCGCTGACCACCTCCAAGGGCATGCCCACCGGTGCGGTCAAGGGCGTGCTGAACATGCTCAAGAGCCTGCGCAAGCAGTACCCGGACAGCCTCTTCGCGGTGGTCTTCGACGCCAAGGGCGGCACTTTCCGTGACGCCATGTTCGCCGAATACAAGGCCAACCGCCCCAGCATGCCTGACGATCTGCGGGTGCAGATCGAGCCGTTGCACGCCAGCGTCAAGGCCTTGGGCTATCCGTTGCTGTGTGTCGAAGGGGTCGAGGCCGACGACGTCATCGGTACACTGGCACGCAGCAGCGCGGCCCTGGGGCGACCGGTGGTCATCTCGACCGGCGACAAAGACATGGCGCAATTGGTGGACGGGCACATTACGCTGGTCAACACCATGACCGGTAGCGTGCTGGACGTAGCTGGCGTGCACGAGAAATTTGGCGTCGGTCCCGAACACATCATCGATTTCCTTGCCCTGATGGGCGACAAGGTCGACAACATCCCGGGCGTACCGGGCGTGGGCGAGAAGACCGCCGTCGGCTTGCTGACGGGCATCGGTGGCGGCCTGAGCGACCTGTACGCCAACCTCGACAAGGTCCCTGAGCTGCCCATTCGTGGCGCCAAGGGCCTGCCGGCCAAGCTCGAGGAGCACCGCGATGCGGCGTTCCTGTCCTATGAGCTGGCGACCATCAAGATCGACGTGCCGCTGGACATCGAAGTCGATGCGCTGGTGTGTGGCGAGCCGGACCGCGATGCCTTGCTGGCGTTGTATACGGAGATGGAATTCAAGAGCTGGATCGCCGAAGTCCAGCGCGATGCGGCCCAGGCCGGTGACGTGGTCGCCCCGCTGCAAACGCCTGCGGCCAAGGTCGAGCCCAAATACGAGACCATTCTCGACCAAGCGCGTTTCGACGCCTGGCTCGACAAACTGCGCCAGGCACCGTTGTTCGCCTTCGACACCGAGACCACCAGCCTGGACGCCCAGCAGGCGAAGCTGGTCGGCCTGTCGTTCGCGGTCGAGCCCCATGAGGCCGCCTATGTGCCACTGGCCCACGATTACGAGGGCGCCCCGGCGCAGTTGGACCGCGACCGTGTGCTGCTGGCGCTCAAGCCGCTGCTGGAGGACCCGGCCAAGGGCAAGATTGGCCAGAACGCCAAGTACGACATCAATATCCTGGCCAACTGCGCCTTGGGCGGCGACCCGGCCCAGGGCATCCAGATGCGCGGCGTGACCTACGACACCATGCTCGAATCCTACGTGCTGGATTCGACTGCCACCCGCCACGACATGGACAGCCTGGCGCTCAAGTACCTGGATCACAGCACCATCGCGTTCGAGGACATCGCCGGCAAAGGCGCAAAACAGCTGACCTTCAACCAGATCCCTCTGGAAAAGGCCGGCCCTTACGCCGCCGAGGATGCCGACATCACCCTGCGCTTGCACCACGCCCTGCAGGAGCGCCTGGCCAAGACCCCGAGCGTGCAGCCGGTGTTGATGGACATCGAGATGCCGTTGGTGCCGGTGCTGGCCAAGATCGAGCGCCAGGGAGCGTTGGTCGATGCCGAGCTGCTCAAGGTGCAGAGCGGTGAGCTGGGCGTGAAGATGGCCGAGCTCGAGCGTGAGGCCTTCGCGCTGGCGGGCGAGGAATTCAATCTGGGCTCGCCCAAGCAGTTGGGTGTGATCCTCTACGACAAGCTGGGCATGCCGGTGCTGAGCAAGACCGCCAAGGGCCAGCCTTCCACGGCCGAAGCGGTGCTGGCCGAGCTCGCCGAGCAGGATTACCCGCTGCCTACGGTGCTGATGGAGTACCGCTCCCTGAGCAAGCTCAAGAGCACTTACACCGACAAGCTGCCGGAGCAGATCAACCCGCGCACCGGGCGTATCCACACCTCCTACCAGCAGGCCGTGGCGGCCACCGGGCGCCTGTCGTCCAGCGATCCGAACCTGCAGAACATTCCAGTGCGCACTGCAGAAGGGCGTCGGATTCGCCAGGCATTCGTCGCCAGCCCCGGCTACAAGCTGCTGGCGGCCGACTATTCGCAGATCGAGCTGCGCATCATGGCCCACCTGGCCAAGGATGAAGGCCTGCTGCACGCTTTTCGCAACGATCTGGATGTGCACCGCGCGACCGCCGCGGAGGTCTTCGGTGTGCCGCTGGAGCAGGTCACCCACGACCAGCGCCGTAGCGCCAAAGCGATCAACTTTGGCCTGATCTATGGCATGAGTGCCTTTGGTCTGGCCAAACAGATCGGCGTTGACCGCAAGCAGTCCCAGGATTACATCGACCGCTATTTCGCCCGATACCCCGGCGTGCTCGCCTACATGGAGCGCACCCGCGCCCAGGCCGCCGAGCAGGGCTTCGTCGAAACCCTGTTTGGCCGTCGGCTGTACCTGCCGGATATCAACGCGAAGAACCCGGTGCTGCGCAAGGGCGCCGAGCGCACCGCGATCAACGCGCCGATGCAGGGCACTGCGGCGGACATCATCAAGCGCGCCATGGTGGCTGTGGATAACTGGCTGACCGACAGCGGCCTGGATGCGCGGGTGATCCTGCAGGTGCACGACGAACTGGTATTGGAGGTGCGTGAGGACCTGGTCGAGCAGGTGCGGGAGCAGATCCGCCCGTACATGAGCAACGCCGCGCAGCTGGATGTGCCGTTGCTGGTGGAAGTGGGCATTGGCTCGAATTGGGACGAAGCTCACTGAATCGAGCAGGGGAAGCAGGATAGGATCTGCGGTGAGGGTCGTGGATCCGTTGTTGGCTCAGCGCTGGCGGTTCTGAGGTTTCATGAAACTATCGCAAATAGTTTTCAGGGCCTTGGAACTAAACCGGTGAACCGGGACTCAGAGTAACTGAATGGCTGGTGAAGCCTTTCGATGCTCCTATGTTGTGTTAAGTGTTGGCAGATACCCGGACCCCGCCCTAGCGGTCCGGACTTGAACCCCGAACTTCCCCCTCCCCATACGAAGTCCGGGGTTTTTTTTGCCCGCGATTCCTGTCTATGCCCTCGCCAGGAGCGGCCTTGCGCCGCGAAAGGCCGCAGGGCGGCCTCGGAATCTCAGCGTCAGCGCATAAGTTGCCGGGCTGCTACGCAGCCCTTTCGCGATCACGGCTGCTCCTGCACAGGGTGTGGCGCAGTCTTACGCTACAGGCTTGTCTTCCAGTTCCATCCATTCGGCCAGCACGCCATAGGCTTCCTCGAGCCCCTGGCGCTTGGGTGCCGAGAACAGCTGGATGGTCACGCCCTCACCCCAACCCTTGCGGATCTCCGACTGCACCTTGAGCAGCGTGTTCTTGGCCGCGCCGAAGGTGAGCTTGTCGGCTTTGGTGAGCAGGATGTGCATCGGCATGGCGCTGGCCTTGGACCAGTCGAGCATCATCTTGTCGAAGTCGGTCATCGGGTGGCGCACATCCATCAGCAGGATCACTCCGCGCAGACACTCTCGGCTGCCCAGGTAGGCTTCCAGGTGATGCTGCCAGTGCTGCTTGAGCGGAATCGGGACTTTTGCATATCCGTAGCCTGGCAGGTCGACCAAACGCCGTTCATCGTCCAGACTGAAGAAATTCAACAGTTGGGTGCGCCCGGGGGTCTTCGAGGTACGCGCCAGGCTGGCATGGGTCAGGGTATTGAGGGCGCTGGATTTGCCAGCGTTGGAACGACCGGCGAAAGCCACCTCGTAACCCTGGTCTTGAGGGCATTGTTCGACCTTGGCGGCGCTAAGGGCGAATTTGGCTTTCTGGCAGAGGCCGAGGATGGGGTTTTTGACTTGCATGGGATATCCGATATGGGTGTTGCCAAGGCCAGCCATTCAGGCGCTGGGCGCGGCAAGCTGTGTCGTTTCCGTTTGGATGGCGGAAGTATATAATGCCCCAGTTTTTGTGTGCGCATTATCCCGGCGTAGGATGATGTGCATGGGGTGTCGAACAATAGCTCGCGCATTAGAACGCAGCGCGGCCCCCAACCCTGATAGGTCGTTGCGCATGGCGAAATGGCTGCTTGCTGTCGGTATGTTCCTGCCGTTTTTCAGCGCTCAGGCTACACAGGATCCCGAGGTGTTGTACAACCGCACGTGTGCGGCCTGTCACGCCGGGCAGTTGCCACAGGCCCCCCAGCGGGGTGACCGGGCAGCATGGAAACCGAGGCTTGCGCAAGGTATGGACGCACTGGTGGCGCATGTTACCCAGGGTTTCAAGGCTATGCCGCCGCGTGGATTGTGCATGGACTGCAGTACCGAGGACTACCGGTCTGTCATCCTCTGGATGAGCGAAAGTCCCGATACATAACATTTCACCCCTAGCCGTGTTGGATTAGCTGATGAACAAACTATTCGTGAGTCTGCTGTTGACCATGGGTGTCGCAGGTGCGGCCAATGCTGCGGAACCCATCAAAGGCGATGCTGCTGCCGGTCAGGCCAAGACAGCCGTCTGTGGAGCCTGCCACAACCCCGACGGCAACAGCTTGGCGCCGAACTTCCCCAAACTTGCCGGCCAAGGCCAGCGTTACCTCGAAAAACAGCTGCACGACATCAAGTCCGGCAAGCGTACCGTGCTGGAGATGACCGGCATGCTGGCCAACTTCAACGACCAGGACCTGGCTGACATCGCCGCCTACTTCTCCAGCCAGAAGGGCAGCGTCGGTGCGGCTGATCCCAAGCTGGTCGAGCGTGGTCGCGCGCTGTTCAATGGTGGCGACCTGGAAAAAGGCATGCCGGCCTGCACCGGTTGCCATTCGCCCAATGGCGCGGGTATCGCCCTGGCGGGCTTCCCGCACTTGGGTGGCCAGCACGCCCAGTACGTGGCCAAGCAGCTCACCGACTTCCGCGAGGGCAACCGTACCAACGACGGCGATGCCATGACCATGCGTTCGGTCGCGGGCAAACTGAGCAACAAGGACATCGAGGCCTTGGCCAGTTACATCCAGGGTTTGCACTGAGGCCTGGACAGGCTCGTCGCGAGCACAGGCCCTGCGCATTAACGTTCGGTTAATGCTGTCTGGCAAAGATGAAAGGGCGGCCTGGACCGCCCTTTTTTCTGTCCATAGCCGTTACACTAGAGAACTTGAGCCCTTCCCGACCGGTCTGAGCTACCGGTCGCGTCGAGGCGACCAATGACTGCTTAGGAGTAAAGCATGCGTAAACTGATTCTCAGCGCTGCGCTGGTCGCCGCCAGCGTATTCGGAATGACCGCCGTACAGGCCGCGGAGCCTGTCGAAGGTCAGCAATATTTCGAGCTGAGCAACCCCGTTCCTGTTTCCGTGCCCGGCAAGATCGAAGTCGTCGAGCTGTTCTGGTACGGCTGCCCGCACTGCTACCACTTCGAACCGACCATCAACCCGTGGGCTGAAAAACTGCCGGCCGACGTCAACTTCAAGCGCGTGCCCGCCATGTTCGGTGGCCCTTGGGATGCCCACGGCCAGATGTTCCTGACCCTCGAAGCCATGGGCGTCGAGCACAACGTCCATGCCGCGGTCTTCGATGCCATCCAGAACAAGCGCATGCGCCTGACCAAGCCTGAAGAAATGGCCGACTTCCTCGCTACCCAGGGCGTGGACAAGGACAAATTCCTCGCCACCTTCAATTCCTTCGCCATCAAAGGCCAGGTGCAGCAGGCCAAGGACCTGGCGAAGAAGTACGAAATCACCGGCGTACCGAGCATGGTCGTCAACGGCAAGTACCGCTTCGACCTGGGTACCGCTGGCGGGCCGGAAGGTGTGCTGGATGTCGCCGACCAGCTGATCGCCAAGGAGCGCGCCGCTAAGTAAGCGGCGTTGCCCATGAGCCGCTTTCGCTCCACGCGCCTGGTTGGCCTGCGACAGCCGCAGGTCAACGAGCATCACCTGCAGGCCTCGGGCCTCCCGGCCGATGGGCGATTGCGGTTGCTCAGCTTCAATATTCAGGTCGGTATCAGCACCGAGCGCTATCGGCACTACCTGACCCGCAGTTGGCAGCACCTGCTGCCGCATACCGGGCGTGCCGGCAACCTGCAACGCATCGGTGAGCTGCTCGGCGATTTCGACCTGGTGGCCTTGCAGGAGGCCGATGGTGGCAGCCTGCGCTCAGGCTATGTCAATCAGGTCGAGCACTTGGCCCAACTCGGGGCCTTCCCGTACTGGTACCAGCAGCTCAATCGCAATCTCGGGCGTTTCGCGCAGCACAGCAATGGCGTGCTCAGCCGCCTCAAGCCCCAGCATCTTGAAGATCACCCCCTGCCCGGCCCGGCCGGTCGAGGTGCGATATTGGTGCGTTTCGGCGAAGGCGAAGACGCCCTGATCGTGGTGATGATGCACCTGGCGCTCGGCGCCAAGACCCGGGCCCGGCAACTGGCCTATGTCCGTGAGCTGATCGGCGGTTACCGTCACCAGGTGCTCATGGGCGACATGAACACCCACGCCAATGACTTGCTCGAGCATTCGCCTCTTCGCGATCTGGGCCTGATCGCGCCTCAGGTCGAGGCCACTTTCCCCAGCTGGCGCCCCCAGCGTTGCCTGGACCACATCCTGCTCAGCCCGAGCCTGACCCTGGAACGGGTCGAGGTGCTGGCTCAGCCAATTTCCGACCACCTTCCGGTTGCTGTCGAGATTCGTTTGCCTGATGCACTGACTGTGGATACGCTGCCGGCTTTGGGCTGATTGCTATCACCGGTTTGCGGATCCAGGCATGACAGACGAAGGCGAGCGCTGGAAAGAGAAGTACCTCAAAAGCATCGAACAGCAAGAGAAGCTGGAGCGCCGTTGGGAGGCTCGTCTCGACTTGCTGCGTCGCGGCCTGGTGCGCAGCACCCTGGCGGCCGAGGGCAGCGACAAGACAGTCGATCAGTGCATGAAGGAAATGCGCGAGGTCATTCGCAGCGACAATATGGACGCCGGCCTCGCTGGGTTGTTGCCGCGCCTGGAAAAGGCCGTGCTGGATTCCGAGCAGCGCCGCGAAACCCGTATGACGCAGGTCAGCGAAGCCTTGACCTCTCTGGTCGAGCAGTTACAGCGCTTGCCTTTGCCCGGTGATATCGCCCGGCCCCTGAAGAAACTCTCCAAGAAACTCGATGGTGGAGTGAGTCAGTCCCGCGAGCTGCCGCCGTTGTTGGGCGAGTTGAGCGGCCTGCAGGGGCGCGCCCTGAGCGTGCTGCAAAGGCCCGATGAAGAACCACGACCAGGATTCCTCCAGCGCCTGTTCGGCGGCCGCGAGGCGGAGCTGGAGCCCGCTGTCGCAGTTGCCGAGGCCAGGCCTGCCGAGGTTCACGAACGGCCAATGGCCGAGCCTGGGGTATCGGCCGATGTGGATGAACTGCAGCCTTTGACGCAAACGCAGGCAGAGCCTGTGGAGGTCGCTCAGCAAGAGGTGGAGGCATCGGACCCTGCGCCTGACATCGAGGGGCCTGAGCTGGCCGCTGCCGACGAGCCTGGCGCGCAAGAGGATACGCTGGAGCCGCTACCGCAAGCGGAAAGCCCAGAGACAGTTCTCTTACCACCGACCGAGGCCGAATCTGCCGACGAGCCCGTCGCCGTCGCCGAACCAGAGCCTGTCGACACGCAAAGCGCACCGGAAGAAGACGGGCCGTATGCCCTGCCAGATGCGGTTGAGCCGCCCTACAGCACCGTGGCGGCGCACATCGAACAAACCCTGATCGGCCTGCTCGATGACCTGAGCCTGCCGGAGCGCCACAAGGCCCAGGCGCTGGCCATGCGTGAGCGGGTGTCGCGTGGGCTGAATTGGTACGAGCTGATTCCGGTACTCGATGACCTGGCCGTACTCATGCTGGCCATCACCGACAGCGGCCAGCACGAGTTCGAAGCCTACCTGCAGCAGCTCAACGGGCGCCTGGAAACCTTCCAGAGCCATCTGCAAGAGGCCAGCGCCGGGCATGCCGACAACAGCTGCGCCGCGCGTGAACTGGACCACCAGTTGCGTGAGCAGGTCGATGGCCTGCAAAGCAGCGTGCAGGGCGCTGCGGATGTGGACAGCCTCAAGCACATCCTGGAGAACCGCCTCGAAGGTTTACTGAGCACCATGGACGAGCACCAGCATGAGCGCGACCGTCGCGAGCAGGAGCTGGCGGGCCGCTTGCAAGGCCTGGCCGATCGGGTGGCGAACATGGAGCAGGAAGCCCTCGGCTACCGCGAGCACCTCGAAGAGCAGCGCCAGAAAGCCCTGCTCGACCCCCTCACCGGGCTGCCCAACCGCGCGGCCTGGTCGGAGCGGGTCGAGCGTGAAGTCCAGCATTGGCAGGCCAATGGCGGGCACTTGCTGATGGCAATCCTCGACCTGGACCACTTCAAGCGGATCAACGACAACTATGGGCACCTGGCCGGCGACAAGGTGCTCAAGATCGTTGCCGACCAGTTGCGCAAGCGTCTGCGCGGGCAGGATTTCATCGCCCGGTTTGGCGGCGAGGAATTCGTCGTGCTGCTGCCGCAGACCCCACCTGCGGTCGGCCTCAAGCTGGCCGAGACCTTGCGGGCCGCCATCGAGGCCTGCCCATTCCACTTCAAGGGCGAGCGGGTGGTGATCACCACCTCCATTGGCTTGAGCGCCTTCCGCACGGGCGAGCGAGGCGACCAGGTCCTCAAGCGCGCGGATGACGCGCTGTACCGGGCCAAGGATCAAGGCCGCAACCGCGTGGAACAGGCATAGCTATATTTACCGCATTCGCTGCGCCCCTGGCGCTGACAATGGCCTGCCGAAAACCTGAAGAGCAGGTTTCGGCACCTTGATCAGACAGGAGTAGCAAATGAAAGCAATGAAAGGGTTGGCCGTCTTTGCCATGGTGCTGGCCATGCAGACGACCGCAATGGCCAAAGAGCAGGTGTTTACTGCCCATGTGGCGGCTGACGGCACGCTGCTGCGGCAGTCCCCGAACTGGATCACCGACATCAAGCATCAGCCCCAGCCCAACTACTTCAGTTTGTACAAACTGACGTTGAACAAACAGGTTGTGCGCCAAGACCCCGGCTTTTGCGCGGTCTCGGCCATCGATGCCAGCAGTTACGATCGCCAGCTGCATGGACAGGCCAAGGTAACGGGCAAACCTTTGGCCGAGAAGGTCGCTGTGATGACTCAGCTGGTCGACAAGAAAGGGCCCAGTGGCGATAACGCCCTGGAGTTTCTCTTGATGTGCACGCGGTGATTGCGTTTCCCGAGCTGTAGCGAGACGTGCACGTTATACTGTAGCGCTGATGCCGATTACTTTACTGACGTGCCCTCTCCCATGAAAACGCTTTTTGCCGGGCTGATGTTGTTGATGCTGGCTGGCTGCTCCACCGGCCTGCGGATCGACCGTAGCCATCCCTCAGTCAACCACGACAGCCGTATCCAGTTCGTCGTCCTGCATTACACCAATGCACCCCTGGATCGCTCCCTGGCCTTGCTGACCCATGGCGAAGTCAGCAGCCATTATCTGGTCGGTGACGGGCCGGCCACTGTGTATCAACTGGTGGATGAAAACCGTCGGGCCTGGCATGCCGGCGACAGTCAGTGGCAAGGGCGCACCTGGCTGAACTCCAGCTCCATTGGTATCGAGATCGTCAATCCTGGCTACACCGACACCCCTAACGGCCGCGTCTGGCACCCCTACAGCGAGGCTCAGGTCCAGGCCTTGATCGCGTTGCTCAAGGATATCGTCAAGCGCAACCACATCGAGCCGCGACACATCATTGGCCACAGTGACATCGCGCCGCTGCGCAAGCTCGACCCAGGGCCGCTGTTCCCCTGGAAACGCCTCGCCGACGCAGGCCTGGGTGTGTGGCCGCAGGCCAATGCCGTGGCGCGACAGCAGGCGTATTTCAGCGTCAATCCTCCGACAATCAGCTGGTATCAGCAGCAACTGGCGCGTTTCGGCTATGCCATCGAGCAGACCGGCGAGCTCGATGTGGCCACTCGTCATGTGATAGCGGCTTTCCAGATGCGTTTCCGTCCACAGCGCTTCGACGGTATGCCGGATGCGCAGACGGCCGCGATGCTGCAGGTATTGAATCAGTCGCGCTAAGGAACGGTAACGAAACCTTTCTGATGGTGTCATACGCCAAACGGGCAGGCTGACTTCTCGCACAGTTGCTATACCTCTTGGTAATCAACTGGATGCCTGTGATGTCAGCCTTCCTTGCGACACTGCGTCAAATTTTCCACCGTCCCTGGATGCTGGCTGGGCTGGCCGCATTTTCCAGCGCAATCGTGCTGCTTGCTGGAAGCTTCGGTGTCGCGCTGCAACAGATGAAACAAAGCGAAAGCGCCCAGATGAACGCCCGGGGCGAGCGTTTTCTGGAGCGGCTGGAGCAGATTTTCGGCCAGCTGCGCGAAGGTGTTGACCAACTGCAGGCGCAACCCCTGCGCGGGTGCGACGCTGCGATGGTCGCGGCCTTGCAGCAGATCGGCCTGAGTTCGCGATTCATCTACGAGGCCGCTTACGTGGACGGTGCGGTGGTCTGCTCCAGCCGTGGCGCCGAAAGCACCCTCGAACCCCTTCGTGCCCCGGACATCCAGGGCCCCACCTACAGCTATTGGCTCAACACCAGCACCGAGCCGAACGAGAACCTCGCCGCCTTGATGTTGGGGCGCGGCAAGTTTCTGGTGTCCACCTCGCGGGGCCATCTTTCCGATGTGGTCGACTTGCCGCCCGGTGGCAGCGTGCTGGTCGTGCTCGATCACGGTACCCGAGCCATTCCCGTGCTCGGCCCGCCCCAACGTTGGCCTCCGCCAACGGTGGACTGGCCGCCGCCACCGAATCAGTCGTTGCTGGAGAAGAACGACTGGCTGCTCTATCACATGCCGACCAACTCGCCCGACTACCAACTGGTGCTGATAGCGCCCCGTGCGGGCCTGCCTCTGAAGATGAACGGAATGCTCTGGTTGCTGTTTCCGGGCAGCCTGGTACTGGCCTGTTGCGTCGGCTGGTTGGTGCTGCAGCTGATCCTGCAACGGCGCTCGATGAGCTCGGAGCTGCAAAACGCCTTGCGCCGGGGCGAACTGCAGGTGCTCTACCAGCCAATCTTCGAACTCGACAGCCGGCGTTGCGTCGGTGCCGAGGCCCTGGTGCGCTGGCTACGACCGGATGGCACACTGACCAGCCCGGACCTGTTCATTCCGTTGGCCGAGAACACCGGGCAGATCCGCCAGATCACGGATTTCGTGCTGCAACGGGTGCTGGAGCAACTGGGCCAGTTACTGCGGGCCAACCCCTCGCTGTATATCTCGGTGAACCTGGCGGCCTGCGACGTGATGGTCCCGCGCATTGGACGTGTCGCGGCCCGATTGCTCGCACATCATCGGGTGGCTGCGAGCCAGATCGCCTTCGAGGTGACCGAGCGGGGGCTGATCGATGTGGTGGTGGCGCGTGACAATCTGCAGGCCTTGCGCGCGGTGGGGCATCAGGTATTGATCGACGATTTTGGTACAGGCTATTGCAGCCTGGCGTATCTACAAACGCTCCCGGTCGATTGCCTGAAGATCGACAAGGCGTTCATCGATGCACTGGGGCACGATGCCGCGAGCAGCGGCGTGGCTCCGCATATCATTCGCATGGCCCACTCCCTGCACCTGCGGGTCATCGCCGAAGGGATCGAATGCGAGGACCAGGCGCAGTTGCTCAACAGTGAAGGTGTCAACTATGGCCAAGGCTGGCTGTTCGCCCATCCGCTCACTGCCCGGCAGTTCACCGAGCTGGTGACTCGCCAGCGGCGCAATAGCAAGTAGCAGACAGCGACCGCTTCACGGATAACCCCCTCCCTCAGATACAGCGGTGCTATTGAGAGCGCCGAAAACCCTCAGGTTTACCCGCGAAAAGCACCCTGCACTGTGGGAGCCCTACACCGGCAGGGTCATGTAGAACTGCGTCCCCTGCCCCGGCCGGGAATGGACGCCCATCCGGCCGCCATGCAGTTGGACGATCTCCTTGCACAGCGCCAGGCCCAACCCGGCCCCGCCTTTCTTGCGTCCGACCTGGACGAAGGGCTCGAAGATCCGGGCTTGCTGCCCATAGGCGATGCCTTCGCCGTTGTCCTCGACCCCAATGATTACCCGCTCGGCGTGCCGTCGTGCGTGCAGACGAATGCGTCCGTCGTTGGCGGTATGACGGATCGCGTTGTGCAGCAGGTTGTCCAGCACCCGCTCCAGCTGCGCCGCGTCTGCCTGGATGCGTGGCAGAGGGGGCTCCAGTTCGATGAACAGTTCGATGTGTTTTTGCTCCGCCTGCTCGGCAAAGCGCGAATGGGCCCGTTCGAGCAATTCCTCGATGCTGCAGGGCGACAGCTCCAGCTTCTGCAGGCCGCTCTGGTAGCGGGAGAAATTGAGCAGGTCATTGATCAGCTGGGTCAGGCGCTGCATTTCCTCGCCGATGGTGTCGAGCAGGTCGTTTTCCCGCGCTTGAGGTGGAAACGTCACCCGCTCTCGCAGCAGACCGAACGCCATGTGCATGCCGGTCACCGGCGTGCGCAGCTCGTGGGAGGCACGCAGGACGAACTCACTGCGCACCCGCTCGAACGCCCGCTGCTCGGTAACGTCGTGCAGCACCATCACTGCGCCCAGGATCGGCCCTTGTGGATGGCTGACCGGCGTCAGGCTGTAGGTCAGTAGTCGGGTTTCGTCGTCCACCTCGATGCAAAGGTCGTCCGGCGGCCGGTCCAGGCTCCCGCCGCGCAGAACCTGGCGCAGCTGTTGCTCAAGTTCCGGGCGCTGCAACGCTTCGGCAAGGCCCGTCCCGACCCGGCTGGCGTCCCAGCCCAACTGGCGTTGCGCTACAGGGTTCAAGTGTTCCAGGCGGCCCTGACGGTCGATGATCAGCAGGCCGTCGTCGATGCTGTCCAGGACAGCCTGCAGGCGCTGTTGGCCGGCCAGCAATTCGTCGATGTTGGTGGCCTGATGCTTGCGCAGGGCATCGGCCATCAGCCCGAAACGCCGGGTTAGCTGGTTGAGCTCGGTGGCCTGGGTGACCGGCAAGGTGACGTCGAAATTGCCCTGGCCGACCTGGTCGGCAGCCTTGGCCAAGGCCTCGATGGGTTGTCCGAAGCGTCGCGCGATGTTGTGCGCCGTGACGAACCCGAGCACCAGCACCGCCAGGCCCATCAGGCCAAGTACGCCGCTGATCAGCAAGGCGCGGTCGCGCGCCTGTTCCTCGCTGCGGGTAACGTGTTCCAGGGCTTGCTTGTGCGAGTCGATCAGGTCGGTACGGACCTGGTTGAAAGCGGCGCCCAAGGGCTGCTCGGTGTCCATGCTACGCGCAGGCGCCGCGCTGTCGCGGTAAGCCTGGAGGAAGGCTTCGTAATTGCTGCTGGCCTTGCTGAAGGCGGTGCGCTCGCCGCCTTCGGCGAGGCCTTGGGTGAGCAGACTCTGGAAGTCTTCTTGTAGCGTAACCAGGTTGCGTGGGTCAGTGTCCGCATCGAGGATGAGCTTCAGCTGCTCGCCCAGGTTCTGGCGCAGCTTGAGCCCTATCTCCAGCGTATGGGTGGTATCGCGCACCAATCGCTGCTGCATGGTGGCCATCTGCATTACGCTGACCAGCCCGAACAGCAGGCCGAGCAACGCCACCGTGACCAAGGCCGAGATGCTCAGGAAAAGCCGCGTGCGCAGCTTCATGGGCCATTTCATAGGTTGTACTGCTTGCGCTTGCGATACAGGGTCGAGGCATCGATACCCAGCGTCTTGGCCGCCTGGTCCAGGGTATCGCTGGCCGCCAGCACCGCGCCGATGTGCGCCCGTTCGAGCTCGTCCAGGCTCAGGGCGGCGCCGATGCGTGGTGCGTTGCTGGTGGGCGGCTCGGCCATGCCCAGGTGGCTGACTTCCACACGCTCCTGCGAGCAGATGATGCTCGCCCGTTCCACCACGTTGCGCAGTTCGCGGATGTTGCCCGGCCAGCGGTAGTTGAGCAGTGCCGTTCGGGCCTCGTCGCTGAACATCCGCGCGGGCCGGGCGTATTCCTTGACGAAGCGGGCCAGGAAACGCTCGGCGAGCATGAGGATGTCTTCGCTGCGTTCGCGCAGGGGCGGCAGGTGCAGGGTGATGACATTCAAGCGGTACAGCAGGTCCTCGCGGAAGCGCCCATCACGGACCATTTCTTCGAGGTTGAGGTTGGTCGCTGCGAGGATGCGCACATCGGCGCGACGGGTGACAGGGTCACCGACCCGCTCGTACTCCTTGTCCTGGATGAACCGCAGCAACTTGGGCTGCAGGGTCAGGGGGAAGTCGCCGATTTCATCGAGAAACAACGTGCCGCCGTCCGCCTGGCTGACGCGGCCGAGGGTGCTTTCGCTGGCCCCGGTGAAGGCACCGCGGGTATGGCCGAACAGCTCGCTTTCCATCAGCTCGGCATTGAGCGACGGGCAGTTGATAGTCACGCAGGCCTTGCGCGTTCGCTTGCTCCAGCCATGGATGGCGCGGGCCAGTTCGCCTTTGCCGGTGCCGGATTCGCCCAGAATGAGAATGTTGGCATCGGTGCTCGCCACCTGCCGGGCGGTTTCCAGCACCGCCATCATGGCCGGGCTATGAGAGTCCAAACCGTCCTTGGGCTTGCGCACCTCGCCCTCGAGGGCCTCCAGGCGAGCGGATAACTGACGGACCTCCAGCTGCTTGGCGGTGGCCAGGCGCAGTTGGTCGGGGCTGCAGGGTTTGACCAGGTAATCAGCCGCACCGGCCTGGATGGCATCCACTGCTGTGTCGACCGCTGAGTGGGCGGTGACGATGACCACGCGCATCCACGGCGCCTGGATGCGCATCTGGGCCAACACGTCGAGGCCATTGTCCTCGCCCAGGCGCAGGTCGAGGAAGCACAGGTCGAACACCTGGCGTTGTAGCAAGGCTTCGGCCTGGGCGGCACTGCTGGCCGTGGCCACGCTGTAGCCCTCGTCTTCCAGGCAATAGCGGAAGGTTCGCAGGATCGCGGATTCGTCATCCACCAGCAGAATGCGGCCTTGGTTGTCCTGGGCTGATTCCATTTTCCTGCGCTCCTTCGGGATTGATCTCAATTAGTGTCGGAAAAATCGGGCAAGTTGCATGGTCAATTCTGAAGGAATCCGTCCTTTGCATGCTAGCCGATAGCCTCTCCTTCGCCTGGGCCCTGCCATGGCAGGTGTTCAGAAAGAAGACATCAGGCTGGCATGGGGGTTGCGACGATTCTCTCTTTATATGTCACCGATGGAGGACTCGACATGCCTTTTTCCCCACGAATCTTGGTGCTGACGGCCGGCCTGCTGATGGCCGCGCCGCCGGCTTTTGCCGATCCGGTCCAGGACGCGCGTCTGGAAGGTGCCTTGCAGACCGCCCTGGCGCTCAATCGAGTGCTCAACCCGTTTCGTATCGAAGTGGCGGTCAAGGGTGACAGCGCGAAGCTGACCGGCGAGGTGGAAAACGATGTCGAGCGTCAGCTGGCCGAGCATGTCGCCCTCGCCACCCACGGTATCGAGCAGGTCGACAACCAACTGCGGGTAAACCCGGCACTGGTCGAGCGGCCGCTGGAACTGCGCGCCTATGCCCAGCGTCTGGAGGACGCCACCCTGGCGGCGGTGATCCGGGCGCGGCTGCTGTGGAGCCGTATCACCGAGAAAGCGCCCATCGAGGTGGAAAGCCGTGAGGGCGTGGTCACCCTGCGCGGCAAGGTAGACAGCGCAGAGGCCAAGGAGCTGTCCGGCGTACTGGCACGTACCACCGATGGGGTGCATCTGGTCAACAACCTGGTCAGCCTGGACAGCGCCGCGATGGCCAAGGCGCGGGAGAAGCCTGTGGACGCGCCGGTCGGCCCGCAGCCCAGCGACAACTGGATCATCGACAAGATCCAGAGCAGCTACCGCTACAGCCGTAACCTCGACGGCCTGAACCTCAAGGTGGCCAGTGAACAGGGCATGGTCCGGCTTTCCGGCGAGGTGGTCAGCAGTGAACAGAAGACCATCGCTGTGGAGGTGGCGCGGCAGATCATCGGCGTGCGAGGCGTGGATGCCGACCTGTTGAAAGTCGCGAGCAAGGTGGAGGGTTGATCGTGCAAAACGCACGACCTCAACCCGGTCATCGTGCAGGATACGCGTTCGACACTTATCGGGTCGATTCATAACTTCATGATTTAAAAGGATATTTATAGAAGTCGAAGGCTGGCATGCAGGCTGCAACTTCCTGTCTAGGTTTCGAATAAAAACACAGCAGGAGGAGCCGGCATGAATCGCCCATTCGTCAACCGCCCGCAGATTGCGCAATTGCCCTGGCGCCAATGTCTGTTCCTGGGCCTCGCGCTGCTGCTGACGCTCGCCGCTGGCCAGTTCTACTACAGCTGGCAGACAGCGCGTCTGGCCGAGCAGGTGGCGGCACAGACCGCACTGTTGACGCAGATCCAGGCGAGCCATGCCAACACGTTGGTCAAAGCCACCGCGCCGTTGCCGGCTGCCAAGGCTTCGCCAACCAACCTGGACAGCGTCATCCCTGAGGAACGCTGGGTGTTCTGAATGCCGTACCGGATCGATTTCAAAAAGAAAGGAGAACCATCATGCTGAGTTGGGCTATCACCTTCCTGATCATCGCCATTGTCGCTGCCGTGCTGGGCTTCGGTGGTATCGCCGGCGCCGCCACTGGCATCGCGAAGATTCTGTTCATCGTCTTCCTGGTCCTGTTCGTGGCTTCTTTCTTCTTCGGACGCGGCAGAGGTTGAGCATGAGCCGGATGCTTTACACAGCCCTGGCCACCGCCTTGTTGATGGGCGGTGGCGCAGCGGCGATGGCGGCCAATGATGGCCAGGTCCGGGTCGATCAATTGCTGGGTTCGGACCCCGAATACCGTGAAACCTGGCAGGACACAGTCAAAGGCGAGGAGCGCCTGCCCGACTGGGTGATCAATCTTTCCGGCAGCTCGCAACAGCAGATGTCGGCGGTTACCGAAGAGGGTGACCAGTACCTGGTCGGACCCTTGTGCGAATCCCAGTCCAACTGCACGTACAAGCGCCTCGTGGTGGCGTTCAGTTGGGACAAGGACCATGCCTACGGGATGCTCGTCGAAGTCCCCGAAGGCCTGCCCGCGGACAAGTCACCCACCCGGCATGCGCAGTATCGCTGGTTGGGTGACCCGGACGACGGGATGAAAGCCATGCTGCAGGAGCAGCTCAAGCGTGACCCGAAGTGGTACTGACCGACGGTCACGGGCGTGTAACGTGCTAGAAGCTGAACCTTTTTATCTTTCAGGCTTCTATGATGCGCCGCTCCGAGGAGGGGCGACGCATGACCAAGGGGCTGGGCTGTTCTGATTGTTGCAGGATCGGAGTGGCCTAGGGGTACAGGGAGTACCTCCGCAATGGGCCGGGTCAGGTAGGGCGGTATCGGAAGTTTTGACCGGCGGTGTCGGATGAGGCGCAAAGCCCGGTCAGACTTCCGAGACGCCTATATAAGAAAGAAGACGTGCTGCTTGCGGTATTTTTCCTTCAAGACACATTTTGTCTTGACCGTATATCGAAATTTTTTTCGTGGGCACGCCTTGGGGCGCTGCCACGTGCAGCACCATTCGGATTGTCGAACAGGCGATGGAAACCCTCGAATGGATGCTGGTAAATCGGCCGAAAAATGGCGCTTTGGTCTTGTTCGGAAATCCGAACGCCGAAAAGCCAACCCCTTCTGATGCGCGAATTTCCCTTCAAGCCTCATGCCGATTCGGCATGGGGTAGTCATTTCCGGCATTAGACTGCCCCCCTTCCCGTCGCAATAGTTGCCGCCTTTTTTCGCAGGCCCGAGCGTCCGACGCTCGCTTGCGGTGACCTTCGATGGCGTCGCCGCACGGAAGTCCAACGCTACCCAATACGCTGGCAAAGGCTCTGGGATGCGTTTTTCCGCCTGGCACCCATGACCACTAGAAGAAAGGGTAAAGACATGAAGAAGGCAAAACTGAGCCTCGCCTGGCAGATCCTCATCGGACTTGTCCTGGGCGTTGCGATCGGCGCGCTGCTGAACCATTTCAGTGCAGAAAAGGCATGGTGGATCAGTAACGTCCTGCAGCCTGCCGGTGACATCTTCATTCGCCTGATCAAGATGATCGTCGTCCCGATCGTGATTTCGTCGCTGATCGTGGGCATCGCCGGGGTTGGCGACGCGAAGAAATTGGGCAGCATTGGGCTGAAGACCATCATCTACTTCGAGGTGGTGACCACCATCGCCATCGTCGTCGGTCTGGTATTGGCCAACCTGTTCCACCCGGGCGCCGGTATCGACATGAGCACCCTGGGCACCGTCGACATCTCCAAGTACCAGGCCACCGCGGCCGAGGTGCAGCATGAGCATGCCTTCATCGAGACCCTGCTCAACTTGATCCCGTCCAACATCTTCGCCGCCGTCGCTCGTGGCGAAATGCTGCCGATCATCTTCTTCTCGGTGATGTTCGGCCTGGGCCTGTCGAGCCTGCCGGGCGATCTGCGCGATCCGCTGGTGCGCACCTTCCAGGCCGTGTCGGAGACCATGTTCAAGGTCACCCACATGATCATGAACTACGCCCCGATCGGCGTGTTCGCCCTGATCGCGGTCACCGTCGCCAACTTCGGCTTCGCCTCGCTGCTGCCTTTGGCCAAGCTGGTGCTGCTGGTGTACTTCGCCATTGCCTTCTTCGCCTTCATGGTGCTGGGCCTGGTGGCTCGCGTGTTCGGCTTCTCGGTCATCAAGATCATGCGCATCATGAAAGATGAGCTAATCCTGGCGTACTCGACCTCCAGCTCCGAGACCGTGCTGCCGCGTGTGATCGAGAAGATGGAAGCCTACGGCGCGCCGAAATCGATCTGCAGCTTCGTGGTACCGACCGGTTACTCCTTCAACCTCGATGGCTCGACCCTGTACCAGAGCATCGCGGCGATCTTCATCGCCCAGCTGTACGGCATCGACCTGTCCTGGAGCCAGCAGCTGCTGCTGGTGCTGACCCTGATGGTCACCTCCAAGGGCATCGCCGGTGTGCCGGGTGTTTCCTTCGTGGTCTTGCTGGCGACCCTGGGTAGCGTGGGTATTCCGTTGGAAGGCCTGGCGTTCATCGCCGGTGTCGACCGCATCATGGACATGGCCCGCACCGCCCTGAACGTGATCGGCAACGCCCTGGCTGCCCTGGTCATCGCACGCTGGGAAGGCATGTACGACGCCGCCAAGGGCGAGCGCTACTACAGCTCGCTGCTCGCCGGCCACAAGCATGACGCCGTGGTGGCAACGGCGGCTGAGCCTGCCAAGGCCGTTCAGCAGCACCACTAAGCGCACATGCCGTCCCCAAAAGCCCCGACTCGATCGGGGCTTTTTATTGCCTGCTAGCTTTCATGGCCCTTGAGCAAGCTGTACTGCGGCGTCTTGCTCGGCCTACTTAGCTCTGTAGTGCTCTCACTCACAACGCCGTCGCTGTGGGAGTGGGGGGACGCGCCACTTGCTTCGCGGGTAAACCCGCTCCCACAGGTTCGGCGGTGCCCTTGAGTGCAGCGCAGTTGCGATTCGACGCCGGCGTTGTGGGAGCGGGTTCACTCGCGAATAGTCTGGAGCGAGCAACCTAGGGCAGTTATTCGGGTAGGCCCTTCCAATCCCCTGCTCCAGCCCGCGGGCGCGATACGCTATCATTCGGGCATTTTTCTGGGGGAATTCACGGATGCTCAACGGCCTTTGGCTCAGCTTCTTCCTGGTGGCGGCCGTCAGCGCCCTGGCCCAATGGCTGGTCGGCGGCAATGCCGGCATCTTCGCGGCAATGGTCGAAAGTATCTTCGCCATGGCCAAGCTGTCGGTGGAGGTCATGGTCCTGCTGTTCGGTACCCTCACTCTCTGGTTAGGCTTCCTGAAAATCGCCGAACAGGCCGGTATCGTTGAATGGTTGGCCAAGGTCCTGGGGCCGTTGTTCGCCCGTTTGATGCCGGAAGTACCGCCTGGCCACCCTGCCCTGGGCCTGATCACCATGAATTTCGCCGCCAACGGCCTGGGCCTGGACAACGCGGCCACGCCCATTGGCCTGAAGGCCATGCGTGCCCTGCAGGAACTCAATCCCAGCAGCACCACGGCGAGCAACGCGCAGATCCTGTTCCTGGTGCTCAACGCCTCGTCCCTGACGCTGCTGCCGGTGACCATCTTCATGTACCGCGCCCAACAAGGGGCCATGGACCCGACCCTGGTGTTCCTGCCGATCCTGCTGGCCACCAGCGCTTCGACCCTGGTCGGCCTGCTCTCGGTGGCCGTCATGCAGCGTTTGCGCCTGTGGGACCCGGTAGTGCTCGCCTACCTGGTGCCCGGTGCCCTGTTGCTGGGGGCGTTCATGGCCTTTCTCGGCACCCTTTCGGCAACGGCGCTGGCCAGCCTGTCGTCGATCCTGGGCAACCTGACGTTGTTCGGGGTGATCATCCTGTTCCTGGTGATCGGTGCGCTGAGGCGGGTGAAGGTCTACGAGGCCTTCGTCGAGGGCGCCAAGGAAGGGTTCGATGTGGCCAAGAGCCTGCTCCCCTATCTGGTCGCCATGTTGTGCGCGGTCGGTGTGCTGCGCGCCTCCGGCGCCCTCGAGCTGGCGCTGGACGGCATTCGACACGCGGTGGAGTGGATGGGGCTGGACACCCGTTTCGTCGATGGCCTGCCGACGGCGCTGGTCAAGCCGTTCTCGGGCAGCGCGGCGCGAGCCATGCTGATCGAGACCATGCAAACCCACGGCGTCGACAGTTTCCCTGCCCTGGTGGCGGCCACGGTGCAGGGCAGCACCGAGACCACCTTCTACGTGCTGGCGGTGTACTTCGGCGCAGTAGGCATTCAGCGGGTGCGGCACGCCGTGGGGTGTGCCCTGCTCGCCGAGCTCTCCGGTGTGATCGCGGCGATCCTGGTCTGCTACTGGTTCTTCGCCTGAGCCTGACTGGCCTGGGCCACGGTCCAGTTCACCAGTTGCCCGACCAGTTGGTCGCTGGCATTGCCGAAGCCCGCCACGACCGCTGACACGTGTTTGTCAGCCAGCGGCTGGCGCACCTCGAAACGATGGCTGGCGAGGATGCGCTGGCTGCGTCCGTCCACCAGCCGCGCGTCGTAGCGGATCACCACGTCCACCGTGCCGCCTGCGCGGTACTCGCTCTGGAATGCCTGCAGCTCGCCGGCCAGCTCGTAATCGGCCTGCAGGTTGCTGTCATCGGCGCTCAGGCGCTGCACCTGCCCGTCGCGCTGAAAACCATCGAGCAAGCGGTTGCGCATCAACAAGGGCGCCGGATCGCTCCAGCGTGCGCCCTTGTAGCTGCTGATCACATCGCCCTGGGGGATCACTGCGATACGGGGGGTGGCCAAGACCTCACTGGCCAGAGGCTTGTTCAGGCGCAGCGACCAGTCCAGCGTGCTGGCGGTGCGGGAGGGTTGGTTCACCGGCAGACGATAGATGTCCACCGGATCGGTCTTGGGCAGGATCGAGCAGGCTGTGGCCAGGCTCAAGGTGGCCACCCCCGCCAGAAGGCGCAGCGACGGTCTCATGGCTGGAACTCCTTGTTGTTGTCGCGGCCCAGCAGGTAGCCGCTCGGGTCGGCCTCCAGGCGCCGGGAGATGCCTTTGAGTGCGTTGAGGGTTTCGCGCAGTTCACGGATGGCCGGCGCCAGTTGGTTCAAGCCTTGGGCACCCCCATCGATGGCCTCGCGGTTGTCGTTGAGCATCTGGTTGATGGTCTCGGTACTTTCGGCCAGCGACTGCATGGCCTGCTCGGCGCTGTCGATGGCCTGCTTGCCTTCGTTGCCGATCAGGGTGTTGGCGTTGCGCATCAAGGCCTGGGTCTCGGCCAGGGTTGCATTGGCCTGCTTGCCGACCTGGGCCAGTTGATCGATGGCCTGACTGATGCCGCCTTTGTGGCTGGCGAAGGTGCCGGTGGTCTGCTCAAGGTTGGCCAGGGTGTTGCTCAGACGCTCGATGTTGTCGTCGGAGAACATCTGGTTGGCGTTGTGCAGCAACAGGTTGATGTTGGTCACCAGGTCGCTGCTGTCGTTGAGCAGGCGCGAAATGGGCGATGGCGAGGCGACGATCACCGGCAGCTTGCCGTCCTTGCCCTTGAGTTCGGGGCTTTTCGGCGTGCCGCCGCTGAGCTGGATGAACGAGTTGCCGGTGACGCCGGCCAGGGTCAGCTTGGCCTGGGTGTCTTCCTTGACCGGCGTGTCGGCGCTCAGGCGGATGCGGGCCAGCACTCGGCGCGGGTCCTTGGGGTCCAGGCGCAGGGTGCTGACGTCGCCGACCTTGATGCCGTTGTACTGCACTGGGCTGCCCCGCGACAGACCGGACACCGCTTCGTTGAACACCACTTCGTAATCCTTGAAGGTGTCGTCGACGCTCGATTTGGTCAGCCACAGGCCGAACAGCATGGCGCCGGCCACCACCAGGACGGTGACCAGGCCGATCAGGACATGATGAGCTCGGGTTTCCATTGTTCAGCGCTCCTGCCCGGCGCTGGTGGCGGCTTGCTCGGCCGCCCGCCCACGCGGGCCATGAAAGTATTCGTGGATCCAGGGGTCGTCGGTCTGCTCGACCTGGGCCAGGGGGCCGGCCACCAGCACTTTTTTCTGTGACAGCACGGCGACCCGGTCTGTGATGGTGTAGAGGGTGTCCAGATCGTGGGTGATCAGGAACACCGAAAGGCCCAGGGCGTCGCGCAGGGTCAGGATCAACTGGTCGAATGCGGCGGCGCCGATCGGGTCGAGACCGGCGGTGGGTTCGTCGAGAAAGAGGATATCCGGGTCGAGCGCCAGGGCTCGGGCCAGGGCCGCGCGCTTGATCATGCCACCGGACAGCGAGGAGGGGTACTTGTCGGCGGCGGAAATCGGCAGGCCGGCCAGGGCCAGCTTGACGCCGGCCAGGTGTTCGGCGTCGGCGCGGGAGAGCCCGGCGTGTTCGATCAATGGCAGGGCCACGTTCTCGGTGACCGTGAGCGAGGAAAACAGCGCGCCCTTCTGGAACAGTACGCCAAAGCGCCGCTCCACCTGGGAGCGCTGCTCGCTGTTGAGTGTCGCCAGGTCCTGGCCGAACACCTTGACCTGCCCTTCGTTGGGCCGGCGCAGGCCGATGATGCTGCGCAGCAATACCGACTTGCCGCTGCCCGAGCCGCCGACCACGGCGAGGATCTCGCCGCGGTACAGATCCAGGTCGAGGTTTTCGTGCACGCTCTGGCTGCCGAATCGGTTGCACAGGCCCCGGGCTTCGATTACCGCGTCGCGTACGCCATTCACCAGCCCATCTCCATGAAGAACAGCGCGGCCACGGCGTCGAGCACGATCACCACGAAGATCGACTGCACCACGCTGGAGGTGGTATGCGCGCCAACCGATTCGGCGCTACCGCTGACCTTGAAGCCTTCCAGGCAGCCGATGGCGGCGATCAGGAAGGCGAAGAAAGGCGCCTTGACCAGGCCGACGATGAAGTGCTGCACGCCGATGTCGCTCTGCAGCAGTGACAGGAACATCGCCGGCGAGATACCCAGGGACAGGGCGCAGACCACAGCACCACCGACGATGCCGCAGATCATCGCCACGAAGGTCAGCAGCGGCAGGGAAATCAGCAAGGCCAGCACCCGCGGCACCACCAGCAGTTCGATGGGGTTGAGCCCCAGGGTACGGATGGCGTCGATCTCTTCGTTGGCCTTCATCGAGCCGATCTGGGCGGTGAAGGCGCTGGCGGTGCGCCCGGCCATGAGGATGGCGGTCAGCAGCACGGCGAATTCCCGCAGGAAGGAGAATGCCACCAGATCCACGGTGAAGACCGTGGCGCCGAAGTCTGCCAGCACCGTGGCGCCGAGAAACGCCACCACCGCGCCCACCAGGAACGTCAGCAGCGCCACGATCGGGGCGGCGTCCAGGCCGGTCTGCTCGATGTGCGCGACCACCGGCGTGACCCGCCAGCGGTGCGGCTGCAAGGCCCGGCGGGCGAGGGTCTCGAGGACCAGGCCGATGAAACCGAGCAACTGCCGGGTGTCCTGCCAGAGTGTGGCGACGGCGCAGCCGATGCGCTCGAGCAACAGCAGTAGGACCGGGCGCTCGGCTTCCTTGACCGGGATGCAGTAGTCCTGCACCGAGCAGTAGACGTTCTTGAGCAAGGCGCGGCTGGCTTCGGGAAGATCATTGGTGCAGTGCGAAAGGCGCTCGGAGCCGAGCAGTTCGGCCAGCAGCGAGGCGCCGGCGGTGTCGAGCCGGCCCAGCTGGCTCAGGTCGGCGATCGTATCGTCGCCATACTGCGAGCGCAGCCGCTCGCTCTCGCGCTTGAGGCTGGCGTAGTGGGCCAAGGTCCAATCACCGGCGATGCGCAGGCAGGCCGGTTGGCTGCTGGTGTCCAGGGTGGCGCTGGGGGTGGTCATAGGCTCCATGCATCTGACAGGGCGCGAGGCGTCGACTCAGATCATAGCGCACCAGAGCGGCTGGGGCTGCCAGGCTGTCGTTCGCCCCCTAGGCTCACGGTGCGGGCGCGTCGTCGAGCACCTTGAAGCGCAGCACGCCAATCACCTGGCCATCTTCGGTCAGTACCCTCACCTGCCACTTGCCCACCGGATTGGGCGGGAAATTCTGCTTATGGGTCCAGGCCCGATAGCCTTCCTTGCGCCCGCCATGGATGTCCAAGGCAATGCGGTCGACTTCTTTGCCGTTCAACTGCCACACATGGTAGATGCGCTCGTTCAGGCCGCGCGGGGCATTGATCGCCGTATAGGCATACAGGCCGCCACTGCGGATGCGGCTGACGGGAACTTCATCCAGAGAGTCGCCGGGCTGGCGGTTCTGCACTTCGGTACTGACCGCCACCTCGGTCATCCACAGGGTCGCTGGGGGTACCCAGGAGCGCAACAGCCAACCGCCGCCGCCGACGGTCAGGGTCACCAACACCAGGGCCACTGCACGCCGCCAGTTGTTGATCGGGAAACTGCTGGCCAGGCTCGGGAACGACAGCGCCATGGCGGCGATCAATGCCAGCTTGAAGCTTTGCGCAGTGGTCAGGTGCAGGATGATCGGCAACGCCGTCAGCAAGGCGGCGAACAGCGTCAGGGTGTGCAGTGCCAGGAACAGCCAGCGTCGGGGGGCGAGCCATTTGTAGTACAGCGGGTCGATGATCGAAATGAGACCCGCCGCGCCGAGCAGGCCTGTGAACACCAGTTGGCCACTGTTCCAGGTGGTGGTGATGAAGAAGAACGGCAGGACGAAGAACAGGCTTTCCTGGTGGATCATCTGCGTCGCATAGCGCAACAGCGGTTGGGGAATCTCCCGCTTGAAGACCTTGGTGAACAGGCCGGTCAGGGTGTTTTCCAGCATCAGCCAGACCCAGCTGACCAGCATGAGGACCGCCACCCAACTGGCGAGGCTGGCCTGGCGATCGACGAGGATGAAGCTGCCGATTCCGGACAGGAAGCCACCCAGCGCGATGACGCCGGGGTAGCGCTTGAGCAGCTCGATCACACGGATGACGAAAGTGGGGATTGGGGGCATGGAATCAATGAACACAGCAGGAGAATGGGAGGCCTGGAGCCCGCGTGCCGGTCAGCCCCGCAGTGGGGCTGAGCTGGCACGATGATATGTCACAGGATACCGTCGAATCAGGGCTTGCGTGTAGCGCCGTCGGGCTCGGGCACCGAATGGCGTCGCAGGCGCAGCAGGCCCACGGCGAGGATCACCCCCAGCAGCAACGCAAGCAGCCCATAGAGCTCGTCGAAGCCCAGCAGCGGTTTTTCGATGCGCAGATAGCCGGGTTCCTTGAGCATGGCGCGCAAGGTGGCATCGGCTTGCTTGAGGCTCACCTGGCGCAGCTTGCGCGCCGAGTCACGGAAGCGCCCATCGTTGTAGTCGTTGAGCGCACCCCAGTAGTAGTCCGCCAGGGCGCTGTTGCCTTGGGTGCTCCAGCTTTCACGGGCGATGGCCGCGTCCTTGATGCGGGCGAAGGTGTCCGGGTCCAGGCCGTTCTTGCGCAGATGATCGAACAACTGCTCCATCACCTTGATCGCGTGGTCGACATCCTGGCGCTCGAGGTCCGCGTTCAGGGCCAGCATGCCGGTATCGCCAAAGCTCTCGCGCCGCACCGACGGTCCATAGGACAAGCCATGGCGCAGGCGCAGTTGGTCGTAAAGGGCCCAGTCCAGGTAACGCGAGAGCAGATCGAGGGTGGCGTTCTGGTCGTTGTCGGTCGCAGGCTCGATGAACAGCCAATGCAGCTTGACGCTGTCACCCAGCCAGCCGCGGGTCAGGTCGCGGCGCTGCTCGGCCTGTTGGGTGATGGTGTCGAGGGTGCGACGGTCGCCCGGCTCGGTGGCCGGCAGTTCGCCGTAGGTGCGCTCCAGATAGGCCGGCAGCAGGCGGTCCAGGCCGCCGACCACGATCAGGGTCATGTTGTTGGCGGCATACCAGTGTTCGCGCAGGGTTTTCACCTGTTCCAGGGTCATGTCATCGATATTGGAGCGTTCAGCGCATTTCAGGCCCAGCTCCACGGCCAGCTGGTCGCTGCCCGGGTGGCCGATGTCCTGACGGTCGAGCCAGCGTTGCAGGTGGCCATAGTGGCCGCCGTCCTCGCGTTCGATGATCTTTTTCGCGGTCGCCAAGGCTTTGGCATCGATACGGGTATCGCGGATCACCGACAGCAACAGGTCGAGGACCTTGCGCTGATTGCGTGCCGGCGCTTCGATCACGAAGGTGGTGTCGGCACTGCTGGTGTAGGCATTCCACTCCCCGCCCAGCGATTGCAGACGCTCTTCAAGGCCACCTTCGCCGGTGTCGTCGATGCCGCTGAACAAGAGGTGTTCGAGCAGGTGTGGCAGTTCCTTCTGATCGCAGTCGAAGTCATCCAGGCCGACGCCTACCACCAGGCGAATGGCCACGTGATCGCGCTCATAGCCGGACTTGAGGATCACCTGCAGACCATTGGGCAACAGGTAGCCCTCCACCCGCGAACGATCGAGGGCAAGCGAGGGCAGGCTGCAGATCAGCAGGCAAACGAACATCAGGCAACGCATCGGCGAGCTCGGGTCTCCAGGTGTGCGGGTTTCAGGACAGGCGGGCTTCGTCCGGCACGCTGTCGAGCAGAAGTCCGCCCGTATCCGCGCCGCCCAGTACGACATAGGCACTGCTGCAGAACAAAGAGTTCAATCGCTTCATGTCGGCGATCAGCTCCAAGTGTAGCGAACTGGTCTCGATACTTTGCACCACTTTACGTTGCAGGCGGCTGACATGGGCATGGGCCAGGCGCCGCTCCTGTGCACGGAAACGGCGTTTCTCGCGCAGCAGCAGGCGGGCACTCTCGGGGTCTGCGCTGAGGAACACTGACAAGCCCAGGCGCAGGTTGGCCAGCAATTGCTCCTGAAGGCCGGTGAGTTCCTCCAACCCCACCTGGGAAAACTCCCGGCGCTGCGAGGTCTTTTGCTGCTGGACCTTGCGCAGCATGCGCTCGATCAGGTCGCTGGCGAGCTTGAGGTTGATGGCCAGTTCGATGATCTCGGCCCAGCGCCGATTGTCCTGTTCGCTGAGGTCTTCGCGGGTCATCTGTGCCAGGTACAGCTTGATGGCGCTGTACAAGGCTTCTGCGTCCTCGCCGAGGGCACGCACCTGCTGCGGCAGCGCGGTCTGCGTGCCACGAAGAGCGCCGAGCATGGCTTCGAGCAGGTTGTCCACGATATCGCCCAGGCGCAGGGTCTCGCGGGCTGCGTTGGCCAGGGCCAGGCTTGGCGTACCCAAGGCGGTAGCGTCCAGGTGGCGTGCCTTGATCGGGCCATTGCCGTTTTCGCGTTCTGGCAGCAGCGAGCTGCACAACCGGCCCATGGGTTTGACCGTGGGCAGCATGACCAGGCAGCGCAGCGTGTTGTAGAGCAGGTGGAAGCCGATCACCAGTTCCTGGGGGCTGAAGCTCAGCGAGTCCATCCAGTCGACCAGCGGATGCAGCACGGGAATGATCAGCACCAGACCGATCAGCTTGTACAGCAAGCTGCCCAGGGCGACCCGTCGGCCGGCGGAGTTCTGCATGCTGGTGGTCAGGAATGCCAACAGACCGCTGCCGATGTTGGCGCCCACCACCAAGCCGATCGCCACCGGCAGGCTGATGACCTCGGCGCCCGCCAGGGTGGCGGTGAGCAGCACGGCGGCTAGGCTGGAATAGGACACCAGGGCGAACAAGGCGCCCACCAGGGCATCGAGCATGATGTCGCCGGTCAGCGAGGCGAACAGCACCCGCACGCCTTGGGCATGGGTGATGGGCGCCGCGGCCTGCACGATCAGT
Organism: Pseudomonas sp. NY15354; assembly: GCF_048068075.1. Lineage (NCBI taxonomy): Bacteria > Pseudomonadati > Pseudomonadota > Gammaproteobacteria > Pseudomonadales > Pseudomonadaceae > Pseudomonas > Pseudomonas sp. NY15354. The sequence continues at coordinate 16,555 of NZ_JBLUPV010000007.1, read as the reverse complement.
TGCAGGGCCAGGATGATCAGGCCCAGGCCGATCCCGACACGCCCGAGTTGGCCGGCGCGGGTCTGTTTGCGCGAGAGGAAGAAGATCACCCCGAGGAAGATCAGCAGCGGCGACAGCCATGACAGGTCGAAGGTCAGCACCCGCGCCATCAGCGCAGTGCCCACATCGGCGCCCAACATGATCGCCAGTGCCGGGGTCATGGCCATCAGCCCCTGCCCCACGAACGACGTCACCAGCATGGCGGTGGCGTTGCTGCTCTGCACCATGGCGGTGACCAAGATGCCAGCGACAAAGGCCAGCGGGCGCTTGCTCATGTTCTGGCTGAGCACCCGACGCAGGTTGGAGCCGTACACCCGCAGGATGCCGGTACGCACGATATGCGTGCCCCACACCAGCAAGGCCACGGCGGACAGCAGGTTGAGCAGGGTCAGCATGTTCGGGGCCCCCTTGTTGCCTTGTGCCCCAGGCTGGGGCCAATAGGTGAAGCTGTGAGCCTGGCCCGGGGGTGGGCTTTTTTGTGGGCTCACTGAAGCTTTAGTTGTTTTGCGGACCTGCCGCCAGCTTCGCATGCTCGCCAGGCATTTGAAACATTTGAGTCATGAAAGGGCTGTCATCAAGCCTGGGGAACTTCGCGCCAAGAACGAGAAAGGGCCACAAAGGGCCCTTTCTTTCCTGCGCTTTCTGATCTTATTGACCCGGAATGTCCTTGCGCAGTTTCACCGGCTCATGCTCCTTGCCCTGCTTTCGTGCCAAGGCGGTGCGCATGCGGATGTTGATCGCTTCCACTGCCAGGGAGAACGCCATGGCGAAGTAGACATAGCCTTTTGGTACATGCACGTCGAAGGATTCTGCGATCAGCACGGTACCGACCACGATCAGGAACGACAGCGCCAGCATTTTCAGCGAGGGGTGCTTGTCGATGAAGTCACTGATGGTGCCAGCGCAGAGCATCATCACCAGCACGGCAACGACGATGGCGGCGATCATCACCGGTACGTGGGAGACCATGCCGACGGCGGTGATCACCGAGTCCAGCGAGAACACGATGTCGATGATGGCGATCTGGATGATGGTATAGAAGAACTTGCCGCCAGCGCCTTTGGGTTCTTCGGCATTCTCGTCCTCGCCTTCGAGGCCGTGGTAGATCTCCTGGGAGCTTTTCCACAGCAGGAACAGGCCACCGAAGAACAGGATCAGGTCGCGCCCCGAGATACCCTGCTCGAACACGACGAACAGGTCGTCGGTCAGGCGCATCACCCAGGTGATCGACAGTAGCAGCATGATGCGCGTCACCATGGCCAGGGCCAGGCCGAAGATCCGCGTGCGCGGCTGCATGTGCTTGGGCATGCGGCTGACCAGGATCGAGATCATGATGATGTTGTCGATACCAAGAACGATCTCAAGCGCCGTCAGAGTAAAAAAGGCAACCCAGATTTCCGGGCTGGTCAGCCATTCCATGTGTTTTCCTTCGAACGATAGGGCGACGCACCCAAGTGGGTGCGTCGCGGTTGAATAGTGCGCGTTTCTTACAGACTGCTGAACAGCGGGAAAATCCCCATGAGCAGCGCGGCGAGCATTATGCACAGGCACACGAGCACTGCCCACTTGAGTGTGAAGCGCTGGTGATCGCCGAATTCGATACCCGCCAGGGCCACCAGCAGGTAGGTAGAGGGTACCAAGGGGCTCAGCAGGTGTACCGGCTGTCCGACGATCGACGCGCGGGCCATTTCCACCGGGGTGATGCCATAGTGGCTGGCCGCTTCCGAGAGCACCGGAAGAACCCCGTAGTAGAAGGCGTCGTTGGACATGAAGAAGGTGAACGGCATGCTGACGATCGCTGTGATCACTGCCAGGTACGGCCCGAGTGCGTCGGGAATCACCGCCAGCAAACTCTTGGACATGGCCTCGACCATGCCGGTGCCGGAGAGGATGCCGGTGAAGATACCGGCAGCGAAAATCAGCCCGGTCACGGCCAGTACGCTGCCGGCGTGGGCGGCGATGCGGTCTTTTTGCTGCTGCAGGCACGGGTAGTTGACGATCATCGCGATGCTGAAGGCGATCATGAACAGCACCGGCAGCGGCAAGGCACCGGCGATCAGGGCGACCATCAGCGCAGCGGTCAGGGCGCCGTTGAACCAGATCAGCTTGGGCCGACGGGCCTCTGGGAACTGCGAAACGGTGATCTCGCTGTGGTCGATGTCGTCGGTGGGCAGGTGCAGTTCGCCCAGACGGGCCCGTTCGCGCTTGCCGTACAGGTAGGCGATGGCCAGGATCGCCAGCACGCCGAACGCCATGGCCGGGATCATCGGCACGAAGATATCGGACGGATCGACGTGCAGGGCGCTGGCGGCCCGGGCGGTGGGGCCTCCCCAGGGGGTCATGTTCATCACGCCACCGGCGAGGATGATCAGGCCGGCCATGATCCGTGGGCTCATCCCCAGGCGGCTGTAGAGCGGCAGCATGGCGGCGCAGCAGATCATGTAGGTGGTGGCGCCGTCGCCGTCGAGCGAGACCACCAGGGCCAGCACTGCGGTACCGACTGACACTTTGAGCGGGTCACCCTTGACCAGCTTGAGGATCTTGCGAACGGCTGGGTCGAACAGGCCCGAGTCGATCATCAGGGCGAAGTAGAGAATGGCGAACATCAGCATCACGCCGGTGGGCGCGAGCTTGCTGATGCCTTCGAGCATCATCGGGCCGATGTGGCTGTAGAAGCCGCCGAACAGGGCGAACAGGATCGGTACCAGGATCAGCGCGATCAAGGCGGAAAGGCGCTTGGTCATGATCAGGTACATGAACGAAATGACCATGGCGAAGCCGAGGAAGGTCAGCATGGCAGTACTCCAGGCGTTACGCTGCGAAAGGAAAGTCGATTCGGGCGGATCAGCGCATCAAGCGCTGCGCGGGGAGTAGCCGGAGGGGTACAGCGAACAGGCGGGCACAGGAAAACATCGGGTATCACCATTGTTGTTGTTGATTGGGCCGGGCGCGGAAACTTCCGGATGCCCTGGCTGACCGGTCTGCTGCCGGTAGTGGGGCTATCCTATTGGCGGAAGCTTTCAGCCAGCTTTCGGCTGGCGCCAGGCGACAGGAGGTAGTGCGGATGGCTGACGTGATGGAAGGAGGCTGCCATTGCGGCGCCCTGCGCTATCGCCTGCAAGGCGATCTGACGGACATTGCCCATTGCCACTGCTCGATCTGCCGGCGGGTCAGCGGTGGTCTGGTGGTGACCTGGCTTACCCTGCCCCGCGACGCTTTCACATGGCTGGCGGGCACGCCGGGCTGTTATGTCGCTCCGGCCAGTTGCAGCCGCTACTTCTGCTCGAACTGTGGGGCTCATGTGGCGCTGGTGACGACGCACAGCCCCGAAAGCATCGATGTCACGGTGGCGACCCTGGACCACCCGGAGCGCGTGCGGGCCAACCGACATATCTGGACCAGTAGCCGGCTGCCTTGGCTGCACTTGGATGAGGATTTGCCTGGGGAATCGGAGGAAAGTCCCTAGCGTTGGGGGGGGCAGTTGCCGAGCCTGGCGGGCAACGGCGGGCCTGACGTATCGGAAGTGGCAGGTTTACGGGCGCTTTGCGCCCGATCGCGGCGCAAGGCCGCTCCTACAAGTAGTGCGCTGTTCTCAGGATTTGCGCAGGACCTGTGGGGTTTACCCGCGAACGAGGCGCCATCGTCCCGAACTGTGTCAGGGAAGCTGCAAGCCGCCCGCCGCCTTGTGCAGGGCCCGCAAATGTACGCCGATCTGCTTCACGTTGGCCTCCACCGCGGCAATCTCCTTGGCCCGCGACGGCTCCAGCAATGCCCGTACTTCCTTGTCCAGGTCGGTGCTCAGGCGCAGCAATTGGGCCTGGCGCTCGCTGCTGATCTTCTCGAGCTGTTTGCGCTCTTCGGGTTGCGGCAAGCCGTAGCCCTTGTCTTCCAGCAACTCCGCCGGGCGGCTGAGGAAGCCGCTGTTGGCGAGCATCTTCTGCAAGGTTTCGTTGGCCTTGGAGATGCTGCCGTCCTTGAGCGCGGTGGCGTTCAGGTAACGTTGCTTGACCTCGTCCTGGGCCAGCAGCAACTGGCGACGCAGGCTGGCCTGCTCGAGCAGCAGCAATGCGGCGCTGGTGCGAAGATCGGCCTGCTGGAACCAGGCGCTACGGTCCTTGGCATCCAGGGCCAGCCAATCCTCGACTTTGTTTTGTTTGATCGGCAGCTGCTTTTTCAGCACATCGAACATCGCCTGGTAGCGTTCGCGGTAGGAGTCGAAGCGATAACCCAGACGTAGGGCCTCGCGTGGGTCATCCAGGACACTGGTGTCGGCCAGCCCTCGTCCTTTGAGCACTTCCAGAAGGCCATTGGGCATGATGCTGTCCAGGTCGTTCAGACGAGGGTTACCCGTGCCGCTGCGCAACAGCTTCAGGGACTCGACCGCACAGTTGTTGGACAGGAAGTAATAGTTTCCGTCGTAGCTCCAATGAATCTCGGCGGCCTGGCGCACCAGGCTCTCGACCTCCTGGCGGCTGAGCTTGAGCGGGATCGACGCCAGGCTGCGCAGTTCGGTCTTGGTGTACTCGTCGATCACCTGGCTCAACGGCAGCACGAACAGGCGCGAGGGGTAGGCACCGGTCAGGCCATCCCAGCTGGACAATTGCACGTCGTTGACGAACGCCCGGTACGACAGCACCAGGTGTTGGTCCAGGTCCAGCCGACAGTCTGGGCCGCGTGGCCTGCCCGGGGCGCAGATCACCAATCGCAGCATGCTATGGCCCCAACGGCTCACCCAGTTCTGGTTGGCTTCGGCCAGCAGGTAATCGACTTCATAGACCCGCTCCGGGTCGATCTCCCCTAGGGGTTGGCGGGCGAAATCGGTCCCGGCATTGAGAAATGGCAGGCCGCTGACGCAGTCGTTCTGCGACGGGGCCCAGCCAAAGTGGTCGCGCAGGTACTGATTCAACGCCGGGCGCCGGCAGGCGTAGCTCGGGTCAAGGAGGAAATACTCCATGTTGACCGCAACGAACTCCTTGGGGCTGCTCAGCTCGTAACTGTCGGGGCTGCGGGCCAGCTGGCCATTGTGTTGCTCGCGTTCTCCACGGCGGCCGACATATTGCGGCCAGCCGGCCAGATCGAGCAGGCGCGGGTCATCGCTCAGGGTGAAGCGCCGTTCAGCCTGGCCACGGCACTGCTCCGGCAGACCAATCTTGCCCAAGGTGCCCTGCTGGCGCTTGCAACGGGTGATCACTTGGCGTTCGGCCACAGGCCACAGGCGGGCGCGGTCATAGATATGCGTCAGCTCGTGAAGCACCGTGGCCAGCAGTTCTTGGCGGACCGTGCCGTGAGGGCGGCCGGTCTGCTTGTTGGCCGCGCTGCCATCGGTGAGGCTGGGCAGCAGGCGACGGTTCAGCTCCAGGGTCGCGACCGGGGACGCCTGGCCGTAGGCGTCGGCGGGCATGCGCTCGCTCCAGCTGACCTGGATGCGTCGATCCAGTTGCTGCTTGAAGCGAGGGGGAAGCTTGTCCATGGCCTCATCGAGCAGGGCTTGGGAGGCCTGCTGCTGCTGGGGATCGAGGCCGGCGGCCTGCAGCTCGAGCTGCAGGCCTGCCAGGGCGGGCGTGCCGAGCAGCGTCAGAATGCAGCCCAGCAGCCAGGCACGCACGTGGTTCACAGGGCGAGGATGGCTTCGGCCAGTACCTGATCGCTGGCATCGCGTGCTTCTGGGACGCGCTGGCGTAGGGTGTCGAAGGCGGCCTCGAGCTGCGCGCCGCGAATATCGCCATTGCTGGCGACGAAGCTGGCGGCATCGTCGTGGGCTTGTTGCACGACTTTGGAGTCGCGGATGGATGTGGTGGTGTCAGAGGTGAAATCGATCGAACGGCCAAAGGCACGGACGATGATATTGCTGGTGGCCACCAGGGTTTGTGCCTGGGCCAGGTCGGCCAGCAACAGCATGCCGAGGGCAGCGGCGATCAGCGGTTTACGCATGGAGCATCTCCGGAAGATACAAGGAGTCAGACATGTTCATTGGACGAGAATTGCCTCGGCCAGTTCACGGTCACCGACAGAATGGTACCCATGGGCATGACGCAGCGACTCGAGTGCCGCCTGCAGGCGTGAACCGCGGATCAGACCGTCGGTGGCAACGAAGGTTGCGGCGTCATCGCGGGCCTGGGTGACCAGCTTGCGGTCGAACGGCGCGGAGGTCACCTTGCTGGTGACGTAACCGCTGGCGACCAGGCTCTGGGTGGTGACATCCATGGCATGGGCGCTTCCCACGCCGATGAGGGCGAACAGTAACGGCAACAAATAACGCATGGAGTTCTGAAGGCGACGGAGGTGAACGGCGAAGGCTACCCCGGATACGTCGGCCAAGGCCAGTGTGTCCGGCTTGAGTGGGGCCGCTGTGCAGCCCTCGCGGGAAAACCCCTGCCACTGGCATTGGCCAGCACCTTGGGGCCTGCCCGCGTTAGGCAGTGTCAGAGCGCGAGGATGGCCTGGGCCAGTTGCGCGTCGCTGGCCTGCAGGCTTGGCAACTGCTGGCGGATGTGGATGAACGCGCTTTCGAGCTTGGCGCCACGGATGGCACCCTCGCTGCCGACGAAGGTCGCGGCATCGTCGCGGGCAGCCTGGACGATCTTGCTGTCACGGAACGAGGAGGAAAGGTCGGAGGTGGCATCGGTGGAAGCAGCTACGCCGCGCACGACCGTGTCGGTGGTGACGACGAAGCTGGTGGCGTTGGCGGTGCCGGCCAGGGCCAGCAGCAGGGCGGCGCCGATGAGGTGTTTACGGGACATGGTCGTGGACTCCTGCGTAAGGGTCTGGGTGGTTCTGGTTATCGGGTGCACGCTCGGCTCGTCGCGATGCTTTCAACCAAGCGGCTGAATAGAGCGTATCACGCGGCAGTGGTGCAGCGGTCAATTGCAAGGGCTTGGCGCTGAACTGTTACGGTAAAAAACAAGTAAAGCAAAACTGTAATGGTTGTGGTCGTGATCAGCGGACTAGAGCCCTGCAAAACAAAAAGCCCGTCGCGGTTTCCCACGGCGGGCTTTTGGAATTCTAGGGTGCCGGCCGAAGCCAGCGAGCCCGGGCTTAGCGCCAGAACGGCTTGCTCAGCTCTTCGAAACGCTGGGACTCGGTGATACCGGCGTCAGCCAGCAGACGACCGTCCAGGCGAGCCAGCTGACGGCGGCTGCTGACACGACGCTGCCACAGCAGCAGGGTCGACAGGGCGCGCAGAGGCAGCGAAGCGTGGGAGGCTTGAGCGTTGTTTTCGAAAACCAGATCGGAACTGAGGGTACGTTCCATGATGTGTCATCCTTCCGCTTATGGCGGCATTAGGTAGTGATTTAACTGATGCCAATGATCCTCCTGTGTCGTCCAGAACAGTAGATACAGTTCACCAGTATTGCAATGAGTCAGTTAACTGTCTAAGGCGACTGTTGCACTCGAATTTGGCGAAACTGTACTGGTGCGCACCTGTTTGGTGCGCAAATGACAGAGAAGGAATCTTGGGAAGGAAAAAAGCGAGGTTTATAGCAGTACAGTAGTACAGTTTTTAATGGTTGTGACCGCAACAGCGGGGAAACTGTGTTGCTCACAAATACAATCGCGGGACAGTCCCGCTCTCACAGCAGTGAGGGAGGGCTTGTCCCGCGACGGGCGCAAGGCGGACTGTGCTGGATCAGCTGGCGAGCATGCGCCCGCTTTCTTCCAGGTTTTCGTGCCAGCTCAACGCCTCACGCAGAATATGCGGAGTGTGGCCGCCACGCTGGCAAGCGCGGTCGAAGTAGTCGTTCAGTGCGGCGCGGTAATCCGGATGCACGCAGTTGTCGATGATCGCCCGGGCGCGCTCGCGCGGTGCCAGGCCACGCAGGTCGGCCAGACCTTGTTCGGTGACGAGGATGTCCACGTCATGCTCGGTGTGGTCCACATGGCTGACCATTGGTACCACGCTGGAAATCGCGCCGCCTTTGGCGATCGACTTGGTGACGAATACAGCCAGGTGGGCGTTGCGGGCGAAATCGCCGGAGCCGCCAATGCCGTTCATCATTTTGGTGCCGCAGACGTGAGTGGAGTTGACGTTGCCGTAGATGTCGAACTCCAACGCTGTGTTGATGCCGATGATGCCGAGGCGACGCACCACTTCAGGGTGGTTGGAGATCTCCTGTGGGCGCAGCACCAGCTTGTCCTTATAGCGCTCCAGGTTGCCGAACACATCGGCGTTGCGGCGGGTCGACAGGGTGATCGAGCTGCCCGAGGCAAAGCGCAGCTTGCCGGCGTCGATCAGGTCGAAGGTCGAATCCTGCAGTACTTCGGAGTACATGGTCAGGTCTTCGAACGGTGATTCGATCAGGCCGCACATGACCGCGTTGGCGATGCTGCCGATGCCGGCCTGTAGCGGACCGAGCTTGTTGGTCATACGGCCGGCATCCACTTCACGCTTGAAGAAGTCGATCAGATGGTCGGCGATGGCCTGGGTTTCGTTGTCCGGCGGCAGCACGGTAGACGGCGAGTCAGGCTGGTCGCTGATCACGATGCCGACGATCTTGGCCGGGTCGATCGGGATCGCGGTGCTGCCGATACGATCATCGACTTTAACCAGTGGGATCGGTGTACGCGTTGGGCGATAGGTCGGGATATAGATGTCGTGCAAGCCTTCGAGGTTGGCGTTGTGCGACAGGTTGATTTCGACGATCACCTGCTTGGCGAAGATCGCGAAGCTGGCCGAGTTACCCACGGACGTAGTCGGGACGATATGGCCTTGTTCGGTGATCGCCACGGCCTCGATGACCGCAATGTCCGGCAGCTTGAGCTGTTGGTTGCGCAGTTGCTCGACGGTTTCCGACAGGTGCTGGTCGATGAACATCACCTGGCCGTCGTTGATGGCCTTGCGCAGGGTGCTGTCTACCTGGAACGGCATGCGGCGGGCGAGCACGCCAGCCTCGGTCAGCTGCTTGTCCAGGTCGTTGCCCAGGCTGGCGCCGGTCATCAGGCTGATCTTCAGGGGCGACTGCTTGGCGCGTTCGGCCAGGGCATGTGGCACGGCCTTGGCTTCGCCGGCGCGGGTGAAGCCGCTCATGCCGACGGTCATGCCGTCCTGGATCAGGCCAGCGGCATCAGCCGCACTCATTACCTTGCTGTGCAGGGAGGACAAGCGGATACGATCACGGTACATGGATTGTTATCTCGGGCTACTGAAGCTACTGGAGCGCAGTCTAGAGATTTCGCCCGTTGCCGTCCCACGACCATGGTCGTAGGCGAAGGCTGGATTTAGAGCCGTTGATCTGGATCATGCAAATGAAAAACCCCCGGGCATGACGCCCGGGGGTTCTATGGGATTGCCAGCGCTTCTATATAGAAGCGCTGGTGGGGCCGGTGATCACTCCACGGCCTTGACCATGTCTTCGATCACTTTCTTGGCATCCCCGAACACCATCATGGTCTTGTCCAGGTAGAACAGCTCGTTGTCCAGGCCTGCATAGCCGCTGGCCATGGAGCGCTTGTTGACGATGATGGTCTTGGCCTTGAACGCCTCGAGAATCGGCATGCCGGCGATCGGCGACTTGGGGTCGTTCTTCGCTGCCGGGTTGACCACGTCGTTGGCGCCCAGCACCAGGACTACGTCGGCCTGGCCGAATTCGGCGTTGATGTCTTCCATCTCGAAGACCTGGTCGTACGGCACCTCGGCTTCGGCCAGCAGCACGTTCATGTGCCCAGGCATACGCCCTGCCACGGGGTGGATCGCGTACTTCACGGTCACGCCATTGTGGGTCAGCTTCTCGGTCAGCTCCTTGAGCGCGTGCTGGGCGCGGGCCACCGCCAGGCCGTAGCCAGGCACGATGATCACGCTGTCGGCGTTGCTGAGCAGGAAGGTCGCATCGTCGGCCGAGCCGGACTTCACCGGACGCTGCTCCTGGGAGCCAGCGCTGGCACCGGCATCGGTATCACCGCCGAACCCACCGAGGATGACGTTGAAGAATGAACGGTTCATCGCCTTGCACATGATGTACGAGAGGATCGCGCCGCTGGAGCCGACCAGGGAGCCTGCGATGATCAGCATCGAGTTGTTCAGCGAGAAGCCGATACCGGCCGCCGCCCAGCCCGAATAGCTGTTGAGCATCGACACCACCACCGGCATGTCGGCGCCACCGATCGGAATAATGATCAGCACGCCCATGATGAACGCCAGCGCGAGCATCAGGGTGAAAGCACTGTAATGGCCAGTGAACGTGAACAGCAGGCCCAGGGCGATGGTGGCCAGGCCCAGGATCAGGTTCAGCTTGTGCTGGCCGGCGAACTGTACCGGTGCGCCTTGGAACAGGCGGAACTTGTACTTGCCCGACAGCTTGCCGAAGGCGATGACCGAGCCGGAGAAGGTGATGGCACCAATCGCCGCGCCCAGGAACAGCTCCAGGCGGTTACCGGTGGGGATCGGGTCGCTGATGCTGGCGACAATGCCCAGCGACTGCGGCTCGAGCACTGCGGCAATGGCGATGAACACCGCGGCCAGGCCGATCATGCTGTGCATGAAGGCTACCAGCTCGGGCATCTTGGTCATCTCGACGCGCTTGGCCATGATCGAACCGGCACTGCCGCCGATCAACAGGCCGACGATCACGTAGCCGATGCCAGCGGTGGCCAACTCGGCACCGAGCTTATAGATGAGGCCCACGGTGGTGAGGATCGCGATTCCCATGCCGATCATGCCGAACAGGTTGCCCCGGCGTGAGGTGGTCGGGTGCGAGAGGCCCTTGAGCGCCTGGATGAAGCAGATCGAGGCGACCAGGTAGAGAAGCGTTACCAGATTCATGCTCATGCTTACTTCTGCCCCTCGTTCTTGGTTTTCTTCTTGAACATTTCCAGCATGCGGCGGGTGACCAGGAAGCCACCGAACACGTTGACCGCCGCCAGGGCCACGGCCAGGGTGCCCATGACCTTGCCTGCCGGGGTCACGGTCAGGGCGGCGGCCAGCATGGCGCCCACGATGACGATCGCGGAGATGGCATTGGTGACAGCCATCAGCGGTGTGTGCAGCGCCGGGGTGACGTTCCAGACCACGTGGTAACCGACATAGATGGCCAGCACGAAAATGATCAGGTTGTAGATGCCATGGGAAATCAGCATGTCTTCCATTGTCGTGCTCCTTAACCGTTCTTGCGCACGACCTGGCCGTCGCGGCACATCAGGCACGCGGCGACAATGTCGTCTTCGAGGTTGATCACCAGCGCGCCGTCCTTGTCGAACAGCAGCTTCATGAAGTCCAGCAGGTTGCGTGCGTACAGCGCCGAGGCATCGGCAGCGACCTGGGCTGGCAGATTGGTCGGGCCGACGATGGTCACGCCCTGCGCCATCACCACTTGGTCCGCTACGGTCAGTGGGCAGTTACCGCCTTGGGCGGCGGCCAGGTCGATGACCACCGCGCCGGGCTTCATCTGGGCGACGGTTTCGGCGCTGAGCAGCGTCGGCGCCTTGCGCCCTGGAATCAGTGCGGTGGTGATGACGATATCGGCCTGCTTGGCGCGCTCGTGCACAGCCTGAGCCTGGCGTTGCATCCAGCTGGCCGGCATGGGGCGGGCATAGCCGCCGACGCCTTCGGCGCATTCGCGCTCCTCGTCGGTCTCGTAGGGCACGTCGATGAACTTGGCGCCCAGGGACTCGATCTGCTCCTTTACGGCCGGGCGCACGTCCGACGCCTCGATCACCGCACCCAGGCGCTTGGCCGTGGCGATGGCCTGCAGGCCCGCGACGCCGGCGCCGAGGATCAGCACGCGTGCGGCTTTCACCGTACCGGCGGCGGTCATCAGCATGGGCATGAAGCGTGGATAGTGATGAGCCGCCAGCAACACGGCCTTGTAACCGGCGATGTTGGCCTGGGACGACAACACGTCGAGACTCTGGGCACGCGACGTGCGCGGCGCAGCCTCGAGGGCGAAGGCGGTGATACCGCGCTCGGCCATCTTGGCGATCATGTCGTTGTTGAACGGGTTGAGCATGCCCACCAGCAGCGTACCGCTGTTGATCTGGGCAAGCTCCTGATCACTGGGCGCGACGACCTTGAGCACCAATTGCGCGCCGAAGGCATCGGCGGCGTTGCCCAGGGAAGCGCCTGCGGCCTCATAGGCACTGTCCGGAATGCTGGCATTGAGCCCTGCCCCCCGTTGGACGGTGACCTGATGACCCTGGCCAACCAGCTTCTTGATGGTTTCCGGGGTGGCGGCGACCCGCGTTTCGCCCGTCTGCGTCTCGAGAGGAACACCAATGTGCACGACTTATTCTCCTGCGGTGACCTTTTGTCTTTGTTGAAGCCAGCGCACTTCGGGTGGTGCGTCTGGTGCGGCCGTTCAGCACGAACCCGCCGGTTCCGGGGCGGGCCGAGCATTTTGCAGACGAACCGAAGGGGCTTCAACCGGTTCTGAAGCGATACGAAGCCAAAACTACAAGTCACCCTGTGACCGTATGTCGCAACAAGCTGGAAGCAGCCCGTCAAACAAAGGGTATTCGGAGATTACGAGAAAAACTGCAATTTTTTGTAGGCGTTTCGCGGATGCGTTCGTAGATGTCGCAAATAAGCTCTGAAAGCCGCGTGTTTGGCAGGCTTGAAGGCATTTTTGATGCAACCCGAACAGTTTTCGTATTCGCGACAAATCCTTATATCTGTAGGTGTTTAAAATAATTGACTACAGGGTCAGGTTCGCATGTCGTCACGAGGTGTCGCGGTGTAGTGCTCGGCCTGCTGCACCAGCCAGTCGCGGAAGGCTCGTAGCGATGCGGATTCCAGCTTGCGGTCTGGGATCATCAGGTAATAGGCCTTAGCGCTGGTCAGGGTATGGCGGTTGGCGATCACCAGCCTGCCCTCCTCCAGCTCGCGCTGAATCAGGAATGGCGGGATCAGGGCGATACCCATCTCGTGCATGGCTGCTTGAGCCAGCATCGAGAATAGCTCATAGCGCGGGCCTGTCATGTCGCGCTCCACGTTCATGTCCAGATGCCCGAACCATTGCCGCCAGGCATAGGGCCGGGTGGTTTGCTGCAGTAGTGGCAGCTCGGCGATACGCCGCGGGTCCAAGCTGCCCTGCCCCTCCAGCAGCGCCGGGCTGCACACCGGCACGGGGTTTTCGCCCATCAGGCGGTGGGATTGGGTGCCAGACCAGTCCCCATCGCCGAAATAGATGGCTGCATCGAAGGCCGTATCGGCGAAGAGGAAGGGGCGCGTGCGGTTGGTGAGGTTCACCGTGACGTCCGGGTGACGTTGCTGGAAGTCCTTCAGGCGCGGCAGCAGCCATTGCGTGCCGAAGGTCGGCACCACGGCGAGCTCGATCACGTTCGCACCCTGCTGGCGCATTACCGACAAGGTATCGCGCTCGACGGCATCGAGTTGGGCGGCCACCTGGCGACTATAGGACAAGCCCGCTTCGGTCAATTTCACCCCTCGGCGGGAGCGGCGGAACAGCTCGACATTCAAAAAAGCTTCGAGACCACCGATTTGCCGACAGACGGCGCCTTGGGTCAGGGCCAGTTCCTGGGCCGCCTTGGTGAAGCTCTCGTGGCGTGCGGCCGCCTCGAAGCAAACCAATGCCGTGGTGCTGGGAATCTTGCGGCGCATGTACGTCAACCTCACTTGTAAGGCGGATAATCTGGCGATTTTCAGTTTTACGAAGTGAGAAAATATCACTAATCGGTGCGCAATCCTCGTTTGTCCAGACGGCCGATCAGGCCTAGGATCAAGGCACAAGAAACTCCGCTTCCCTATTTCGAGGTATTCGCTCATGGCCGGTAAAGCAAGCTTCAACTGGATCGACCCGCTGCTGCTGGATCAGCAGCTCACTGAAGAAGAGCGCATGGTCCGTGACAGCGCTTATCAGTTCGCCCAGGACAAGCTGGCACCCCGTGTGCTGGAAGCCTTCCGTCACGAGCAAACCGACCCTGCGATCTTCCGCGAGATGGGTGAAGTCGGCCTGCTGGGCGCTACCATCCCGGTCGAATACGGTGGCAGCGGATTGAATTACGTTTGCTATGGCCTGATTGCCCGTGAAGTGGAGCGCATCGACTCCGGCTATCGCTCGATGATGAGCGTGCAGTCGTCGCTGGTGATGGTGCCGATCAACGAGTTCGGCAGCGAAGCGCAGAAACAGAAATACCTGCCCAAGCTCGCCGCCGGTGAGTGGATCGGCTGTTTCGGCCTGACCGAGCCGAACCACGGCTCCGACCCAGGCTCGATGATCACCCGTGCGCGCAAGGTCGACGGCGGCTACCGCCTGACCGGCAGCAAGATGTGGATCACCAACAGCCCGATCGCCGATGTCTTCGTGGTGTGGGCCAAGGATGATGCCGGTGATATCCGCGGCTTCATTCTCGAAAAGGGCTGGGAAGGCCTGAGCGCCCCGGCAATCCACGGCAAGGTCGGCCTGCGCGCCTCGATCACCGGTGAGATCGTCATGGATAACGTTTTCGTGCCTGAAGAGAACATGTTCCCTGAAGTCCGCGGTCTGAAGGGCCCGTTCACCTGCCTTAACTCGGCCCGCTACGGCATTTCCTGGGGCGCCCTCGGTGCAGCCGAGGCCTGCTGGCACACTGCTCGCCAGTACACCCTGGACCGCAAGCAGTTCGGTCGCCCGTTGGCTGCCAACCAGCTGATCCAAAAGAAGCTCGCCGACATGCAGACCGAGATCACCCTGGCGCTTCAGGGCTGCCTGCGGCTGGGTCGGATGAAGGACGAAGGCACCGCGGCGGTGGAAATCACTTCCATCATGAAGCGCAACTCCTGCGGCAAGGCCCTGGACATCGCGCGAATGGCGCGTGACATGCTCGGTGGCAATGGTATCTCCGACGAGTTCGGCGTTGCCCGTCACCTGGTCAACCTCGAGGTGGTCAACACCTATGAAGGTACCCACGACGTGCATGCGCTGATCCTGGGTCGTGCGCAGACTGGTATCCAGGCGTTCTATTGATAGAGGAGCCGGCCATGGGTGCGCTATCACATTTGCGGGTGCTGGATCTTTCGCGCGTGCTGGCGGGCCCTTGGTCCGGTCAGATCCTTGCCGACCTTGGGGCCGATGTGATCAAGGTCGAACGTCCCGGCACGGGGGACGATACCCGCTCGTGGGGCCCGCCCTTCCTCAAGGACGCTCAGGGCGAGAACACCACCGAGGCCGCCTATTACCTGTCGGCCAACCGCAATAAGCGTTCGGTGACCATCGACTTCACTCAGCCCGAAGGTCAGCGCCTGGTGCGCGAGCTTGCGGCAAAGTCGGACATCGTCATCGAGAACTTCAAGGTGGGGGGGCTGGCCGCCTATGGGCTGGATTACGCGAGCCTGAAGGCGGTCAACCCGAAGCTCATCTATTGCTCGATCACCGGTTTCGGTCAGACAGGTCCTTATGCCAAGCGGGCCGGTTATGACTTCATGATCCAGGGGCTCGGCGGGCTGATGAGCCTGACAGGTCGCCCGGAAGGTGAAGAAGGCGCGGGACCCATCAAGGTGGGTGTCGCTCTGACGGACATTCTGACGGGGTTGTATTCGACCGTGGCGATCCTGGCCGCCCTCGCCTATCGCGACCAGACTGGCGTCGGCCAGCACGTAGACATGGCGTTGTTGGATGTTCAAGTGGCTTGTCTGGCCAACCAGGCGATGAACTACCTGACGACAGGTGCCCCGCCACGGCGGCTGGGCAATGCGCACCCTAATATCGTGCCTTATCAGGACTTCCCGACGGCGGATGGCAACTTCATCCTCACCGTGGGCAACGACGGACAGTTCCGCAAGTTTGCCGAAGTGGCGGGTCAGCCACAGTGGGCAGACGACCCGCGGTTCGCCACCAACAAGCAGCGCGTGGCCCATCGTGCGGAGCTGATTCCCTTGATTCGCCAGGCCACGGTGTTCAAGACCACGGCCGAGTGGGTTGCTGAGCTGGAAAAGGCAGGCGTGCCTTGCGGCCCGATCAACGATCTGGCGCAGATGTTCCAGGATCCGCAGGTGCTGGCGCGTGGGCTGGCATTGGATCTTGCTCATCCCTTGGCTGGAACCGTCCCGCAGGTCGCGAGCCCCATTCGGTTGTCCGAAACGCCGGTGGAGTATCGTCAGGCGCCCCCATTGCTGGGTGAGCACACCAATGCGGTGTTGGAGGAGGTATTGGGGATAGATGTCGAGGCCGTGCAGCGCTTGCGAGGCGCTGGGGTGATCTGAAGCGCTGTCCATCTATATAGATAAGCGGGGAGGCCGTCAGGCCTCCCCGCTTTGCTTTTCAGCGATATGAAAGTTTTTTGAAAATAAGTGTTGACGGGGTTTCGAATCCCCTTATAATGCGCCCCACTTCCGACGCAGTCGAAACGCAAAACTCCTTGAGAATCAAATAGTTGAGCGCTTCAGGTAGTCTCGGAAGGGCTTCGATCTTCTGATCGGCAGCGGTGAAAAAGGCAGTTGACAGCAGGTTTTAACGCTGTATGATTCGCCTCCCGCTATGAGAGATCGCAGCGAGTTAAGCGGTTGAAGTTGAACGGGTTTCTCGGAAAAAACTTCAAAATAAACGCTTGACAGACTTAGAGGAAAGCGTAGAATGCGCGGCCTCGGTTG